>NZ_JBIAIQ010000124.1:0-1176 GCF_042871525.1 Streptomyces sp. NPDC005784 | reverse complement strand
ACGCCGAGCGGATGGGCCAGATCGGCCCAGCTCGCGCCCGCCTGCCGCGCCGCTTCGACCAGTCCCGGCTCCCAGCCGGCCAGCTGTTCACGAACCTGCCGCAGGAGGAGCAGCGCAGCGAGGGCGCCCTGGGGATCGTCGGGTGCGGCAATCCTTGCGGACTGTGCGGTCTGCAGGGCCTGTGCAAGGGCCTCGAGCGCCGTGGCCGTCGCCGCGAACGAGTCCGGCGCCGGAAGTTTGCCGCTCACTCTCCCCTCCCCTTCAGCATCGTCATCTCCTGGATGACGTTTCTCTTGTCGTCGTTTGGATGACATGTTACAACGGTGTCAGGTGAAGCGCATTGGCAGCAACTGCCTGAACTCATCTGGAGGTGTATCCCGTGTTGATGCGCACTGACCCGTTCCGGGAACTCGACCGGCTGGCCCAGCATCTGATGGGTCCGGGAACATGGTCCCGCCCGTCCGCGATGCCGATGGACGCCTACCGAGACGGCGACCAGTACGTCATCGCCTTCGACCTGCCGGGCATCGACCCCGACGCCCTCGACATCGACGTCGAGCGGAACATGCTCACCGTGAAGGCGGAGCGCCGCCCGCTGCCGCGCTCGGAGAGCGCCCAGACGGAACTGGCCGAGCGGCCTCTGGGTGTCTTCTCCCGCCAGCTCGTCCTGGCCGACACCCTCGACACCGAGCACATCTCCGCGGACTACGAGGCCGGCGTCCTGACCCTCCGCATCCCGATCGCGGAGCGGGCCAAGCCCCGCAAGATCAGCGTGCGCGGCACCGGCGAACGCAAGGTACTCGACAGCTGATCCGCCGGTCGCACGTCCGCCGGCCGGGCCCAGGACGGTTCGCCCGCAATCGCGCCTGGGCTCCGGCGGCACCGGCCCCCTCACTCCACGCCGGACAACCGACCTCCGCGAAGAACACGGTTCACACGGAACAGCCGCTCTCCCGCAGAAGGCGGTCACGCAAGGAAAGCCGAAGCCCTCATGACTCTTCTCTCTCCCCCCGCGCCCCCTGCCCCGACGGCAACCGTCACCTTCGACCAGCTGCTGGAAAAGGTGCGCTACGACGGTGCCTACCCCACCCGCCGCCACGCAGAAGGCGTCGTACGCCGAGTGCTCGAAGCCCTCGGCCGCCAGTTGACAGGCACCGAGCGGATGGAACTCGCCGC
>NZ_JBIAIQ010000123.1:0-1198 GCF_042871525.1 Streptomyces sp. NPDC005784 | reverse complement strand
ACCACAGGTCCTGAAGGAGAACATCACCCATGGCCGTTCATGATCGCGGTCGTGGTGACCCTCCGTGGCTCCGGCACTGAAAGTGATCCAGAACCGCGGTTCGTTCTAGGCCAAGCACGTGCCGTGGCCTGTATGAAAAATTCCAGGGAAGACGCTCTCCGGAGCCGATGCAGTACAGCAGCGAAGTACAGAAACCACCACGACAGCAGTCGACTGTCACCGATCCCAAGCAGCCCGCTGACCAGCTCCGCAGCCCCCAATGACCGCCCAGCCTGCAGTTCGCACCGATTCGTCCAGCAGGGCGCTCCACCTTGACGCCCTGAACCACGCCCGCTCCACGGTGTGTGGGTCGACGGCAGACGGGATGGGAGCTTGGGAAAGTGGTGGGTTGAGCAAGTAGGCATGCCCAGCAGAGTTCGATGATCACACGACTGGCAGTTCGCATCCATAAGCCAAGCTGCCGTGACTATCTTCAGTCGTCGACATTGCGAATGCGGACAAGTTGTGACTAAAGTGTAAATATCCCGCATTGCTTGCAATGGGTGAGTGAACTTCCCCCCGGAGGGCGGCATATGCAGGCTGTGATCGAGATCATCGGCGAGATCATCAGCTCGCCTCCGGCGATTCTCATTTTCACCACGATCGTGGGTGTAGCCATCGGGGTGGCTATGTCCCTGGCGGCTAGTCCAGTGGTGGGTGCTGTGGCTGGATTCACAAGTCTGAATTCGACCTCGGCGCTGTGTTTCCGACTCCGCGATCTCTTCGGAAACCGTTCGCGCAACGGCTTGCCGCCAGGGGGGCGGGGAACTCGCCGACACAGAGTGCAACGACGACTGTGAGGGTGATTGCCACCTGCTGTACAGCGCGGAAGTACAGCAACCCTGGCGGCCGTGGGTGACTGTCACGAGACTTCAGTACCCGCGTAACCGGCCCAGATGACCTCAATATCCGCCCCGCCCATAGTTCGCATCGAGGGGCAGTCTGACGCAAGGACTGAGCAGGATGAAGGCGGACTCCTCCCCGAACTCCGCCAGCCTCGGGTATTGGAGAGCCGCCTCACGGTCGAGCTTGGTGAAGACCCTTCTTGAGCTTGACTCTCGCATTGAGCCCGGATCCACCGGCCGATGTTTCCGAGGTCCGATTTCTCGCCGAGGGCTGATGGTGGTGTGGGGCAGGGGTTCGAGGGTGTGCGGCGCCC
>NZ_JBIAIQ010000122.1:0-1218 GCF_042871525.1 Streptomyces sp. NPDC005784 | reverse complement strand
ACCACTGGTCAGACGGCCATCCACCGGGAATTCCGGTGGCCATCAGCCTGGACTCGACTGGCCACACACCTGGACTTTGCCACGGCCGCCGTCACTGCTGTGCCCATCCCGACTCCGATGTCGTCCTCGACATGTGAGGACGGCCCGGTCATGACGACACCGGTCCCGCCGCAAGAAGGAGCCGACGAGGCGTGCACAGCACCGGTCCTTGAGGTCCGCGCCCCCCGGGAGCCGGTCGGCTTCTGGGCGGAATGCCGGCCGGCAGTGCTCGAAATGGGGTCGTTCGATCCGGGCGCGAAGGATGCCGGCGGGGTCCTGGTGCTGGAGGTCTTCGCGCAGATGGGCGGCGACGAGGAGTTCGACGTCTCCTACTTCCAGGAGCGCGGCCGGGCCGAGGCGGAGATCGAACCCGACGTCCGCGGCTGGATCGGGGGCTTCTACGCCGCCTTCTCCTCCGAGACCGTACCTCGGCGTCCGATCCGTAGCCCGGTCCCGCAATGCTCCGGCGGGGCCGGGCTACCTGCTTCGCCACCGGCGTCCGGCGGGCGCCTGCCGAGGGGTCGGATCCTGCCCGACCACCACCTGGAGTCGAGCACGGCACACGGATTGGTTGGGTGGGCGTGGGGTCAGTCGGCCAAGGTGAGGAGCACTTCGTCGATTTCTTCGCCTCGTGCGTTCGCGAAGCCCCGGTCGCTGCCGGAGACCGCGAACCCGCACTTCTTCAGGACCTGGATCGAAGCGAGGTTGTCCGCCGCCGCGCGGCCGTGCAACGGACGCTCCGGCGCGAGGACGAGGAGTTCCCGCAGCGCGGCGGTGGCTACTCCTCGCCCCCAGTACTGCCGCCCGATCCAGTAGGTGACCTCGCGTTCCTCGGGCGGTCCGAACACGGCAGCATTCCCGACCACCTCGTCACTGTCGCCAACGACGGTGCGTGCGATGATCGTTGGGTCTTGGCGGATCCGTGCCCAGTGGGCCTCGAAATATGCGCTGTCTGATGGGTCCTTGGCAGTGAACGCCGCCATCCGGAGCCCTTCGGGATCGTTCATCTGAGCGAAGAAGATGGGCAGGTCTGCGTCTCTCACGTCTCGCAGCACTATCTGCATCAGAGCCTCCGGCTGGTGATTGAGGGGCCTCGCGTTTTCCGGACGTGTGTCTGACCGTATATTTCACGCGGCGATTCGCAACTTCTCGTGCTCGGCGTGGACTTCGCGTGGAGGG
>NZ_JBIAIQ010000121.1:0-1246 GCF_042871525.1 Streptomyces sp. NPDC005784 | reverse complement strand
GGGGAGATAACTGGCCGCCGTTGGGGAGATCTCGCAGGCCGCCAGTGGGGCGAAACCCTGGCCGCCTACGGGGAGCACTTCAAGGCCATTGACACGCAGGCCACAACGGCAGCCCTACATGTCGTGAACCTCCACGGAGAACCCCTCCGCAAGGACGGAGTTCAGGTGCTCCGCATGCGCACCCAGCCATTGGCGCGCGTCAGAGAACTTCGCCGCCAGTTCGACGAGCACGTAATCACAGCGCCATCAGTCGACCCACCACAGACGCAGCAACGGAGACGCTGACTGACCACACCCGTCCACTCCGGTCCGTTCCCGCCCGCTGCCACCGTCTCATCATCAACATGCACGAGCACATCGTTCCAGACGCCCTAGAACAGCCCCATCCACCTTGACCAAAGAGATAGGGGCACCCCCCGGAAGGGACGGCGTACGCGGCGAGCTGGCCCGGCGTGGAGGTCATCGGTGACCAGAGGGTGATGATCGGCAGTCCCCCCGAGCTCCCGGAACACCTGGTGGCCGCGAGCACCGGCCGACGGCTCGTGCTGCACGCCATGGACAGCGTCGTGGACTGGCTCGCGTTCGCCGTATGGGAAGACGGCCGACTCGTCCGCTCCCTGAGCCTGTCCCCCGACAGCGGCATCATCGAGAGCATCGGCGAACCTCTCCCCTTCGAACTGCCCTACTGGGCGGGAGACCGTCCGGCCGACGTCATCACCTGGCCGGATGAGGACGAAGAGCCGTACCCGCTGCCGTTCCACCCCCTGGAACTGGGCGAAGACGCACTACGAGCACTCTGCGGCTTCGTCCGCGAGGGCCTCCCCGAACCGGACGACATCGACACCGACAACATCCGACTGCACGGCTTCCGGATGCGGGACCCGCACGGCCCTGATCCCGCGGAGCAGGAAGCGGCGCGGCAAAAAAAATCATGGAGAGCATGGGCCCACCGCGATTCTTCACCATGGGTCCTGACCGCTCGCTGATCGAGCACGATGGCCTTTACAGCGTGTCCCACGTGGCCGTGATCGAAAGTGACGTTTGCGGTTGTCCCGTCTCTGGACGTTCTCCCGTCACGCTTGATCTTGGCGGTTTGGCTGCCCTGGCACTTCACTACCGAGGGCGGCCGCTTGTTACTCTTTCCGATCATGGTGAAGCTCCCCCTTTGACCTGGACAGCCTGATACTGGGACGGAAGGTTCCGGAGGAAGCAGTCGCAGGTAGTGAGCAAGAAGAGCAATACGAGC
>NZ_JBIAIQ010000120.1:0-1266 GCF_042871525.1 Streptomyces sp. NPDC005784 | reverse complement strand
CGTGGCTCGGTTCCGGTGCCGAGCGCCTGGCAGACGTCCTTGGCGCGGAGCCCTTCCCCGGCATGCTCAATGGCGGCGAGGATCTCGTGGTAGCCGGGCGAGAGGGGTTCGGGTGGCGGGAGTCCGTCCTCGGCGGCCAGCTCCAGCACGGTCGCTCGGGTGATCTCCAGGCGGTCCAGGGTGTGCTCGGCGGCGGCGAGTTGCTCGCTGAGCAGGGCGATCTGCTCACGCAGCTGCTCGGCGGTCTCGCTCACCAGCCGCCGCCGGGTCTCGATCTTGTCCAGGAGGTGCCGCATCGACGCTCCCGCCGGTCGGGGGTGTGGGACGCCAGGCGGGCGGGTCGCGCCAGGTCGGGGCGGACGCGCGAGTGAGTCGGCGGAGCATGACGTCGCTCAGGGACCAGTGGATCCACGACATCGCGCTGGCCGGCCGCGTCTCGAAGTCCCGCACGAGCCGGCGGTGGAGCATCAGGGTGCCAAAAGTCTGCTCCACCACCCACCGCTTCGGCTCCGGCGCGAACCCCCGGGCCCCTGCCTCGCGTTGGACGATCTCGACATCGATGCCCAGCCGGGCACCGTGCTCGACGACGGCGTTCTTGAACCCGGCGTCCACCCAGCCCTTGGTCACGGTGGGTGCGGCGGCGGCGACCTTGTCCAGCAGCGCGATGCCGATCGCGTTGTCGTGCACGCTCGCGGCCACCACGATCACGGCGATGACCAGGCCCAGGACATCGGTGGCGATGCCCCTTTTACGGCCCGGGCTTTTCTTGCCCGCGTCCAGTCCGGTCGTCTCCTTCGGCGCGTTCACCGAGGCCCGCACGGTCTGGGAGTCCATCACGATCGCGGTGGGGTCCTCGCATCGTCGACGCATCTCCCGGACCTGACAGCGCAGCAGTTCGTGGATGGTCTCGGCGGTCCCGTCGTCGCGCCACAGGCCGAAGTAGTAGTACACCGCGCTCTTCGGCGGCAGGTCATGAGGAAGATAGCGCCACTGGCAGCCGGTGCGGGCCTGGTACAGGATCGCGTTCACGATCTCCCGCATCCCGTAGTTGCCCTGGTGCCCGCTCACCGACGAGTGCCTGGCCTTCCACGCGGCGATGACCGGCTGGATCAGCTCCCAGGCTTCATCCGACAGGTCACTCGGGTACGGCTCACGCCCGTCCACGCCCACCAGAGCACCGCATCCCCGGCCTGCCGTGAAGCCCCGGAACCGGACAACCTGCCTTCAAGTACTACGAGTCAGCCGAGCACTCGCAGAACACCCTCT
>NZ_JBIAIQ010000119.1:0-1301 GCF_042871525.1 Streptomyces sp. NPDC005784 | reverse complement strand
TCCGGCGGCGCCGGGACGATGGGCTATGCGGTGCCGGCCGCGATGGGCGCGAAGGCGGGCCGGCCGGACCGCACGGTCTGGGCGGTCGACGGCGACGGCTGCTTCCAGATGACCAATCAGGAACTCACCACCTGTGCCCTGAACAACATTCCGATCAAGGTCGCCATCATCAACAACGGCGCCCTCGGGATGGTCCGCCAGTGGCAGACCCTCTTCTACAACCAGCGCTACTCCAACACCGTGCTGCACAGCGGCCCGACTGAGTTGAACAGCGGCTCCGCCGCGGGGTCCGGCAAGCAGCCGAGCGCCGGCACCCGGGTCCCCGACTTCGTCAAGCTGTCGGAGGCGATGGGCTGCCACGCCATCCGCTGCGAGTCCCCGGACGACCTCGACAAGGTGATCGAGGAGGCGAACTCGATCAACGACCGTCCGGTCGTGGTCGATTTCATCGTCCACGAGGACGCGATGGTGTGGCCGATGGTCGCCGCCGGCACCTCCAACGACGAGGTCATGTTCGCCCGGGACGTCCGCCCCGACTTCGGCGACAACGAAGACGACTGAGCGAGAGAGGCGAAAGAGAAATGTCCAAGCACACGCTCTCCGTCCTGGTCGAGAACAAGCCCGGTGTCCTCGCCCGGATCACCGCCCTGTTCTCCCGGCGCGGCTTCAACATCGACTCCCTCGCCGTCGGCGTCACCGAGCACCCCGACATCTCCCGCATCACCATCGTGGTCAACGGAGAACTGACCCGGCTTGACCAAGTCATCGAGCAAACGGGGAAGTTGGTCAACGTACTCGAAGTCATGGAGCTGGAGTCCGCTACGCGGATCGCCCGCGAGGTGGTTCTCGCCAAGGTCGGTGCCGACAACCGGACGCGTTCGCAGATCCTGGAGGTCGTCCAGCTGTTCCGCGCCAGGACGGTCGACGTCTCCCCGGAGGCCGTCACCATCGAGGCCACCGGCAGCAGCGACAAGCTGTCCGCCATGCTCAAGATGCTGGAGCCGTACGGCATCAAGGAGCTGGTCCAGTCCGGCACGATCGCCATCGGACGCGGCTCTGTCTCGCTCAGCGAACACAGGTTGCGTACCGCCGAGCCGCCCCGATGGGCCGTCGCCATCGCATAGGGCGTCCCCAGCACGACATCACTGTCAACTGTCCGTTCTCTCGAAGCATCACGCGCCTGCGGAGGAGTAACTTCCCATGTCTGCCGAGCTGTTCTATGACGACGACGCCGACCTGTCCATCATCCAGGGCCGCAAGGTCGCGGTCATCGGCTACGGCAGCCAGGGCCACGCCCACGC
>NZ_JBIAIQ010000118.1:0-1599 GCF_042871525.1 Streptomyces sp. NPDC005784 | reverse complement strand
GGTTCTGGATCACTTTCAGTGCCGGAGCCACGGAGGGTCACCACGACCGCGATCATGAACGGCCATGGGTGATGTTCTCCTTCAGGACCTGTGGTTCCACCAGGTCGATGGCGTCCTGATCGAAAGAGTCGTGGTCGAGGGCGAGTTGGTGGTTGTCCGGGCCCGCGTATCGGCAGAGCGGGCTGGCTGCCCGGCCTGCGGTGCGGTGTCTTCCCGGGTGCACAGCCGGTACGTGCGCCGGCTCGCCGACGGCGCGGTCGGCGGGCGCCCCGTGGTGATCGAGTTACAGGTCCGCCGGTTCCGCTGCCGCCAACGCGCCTGCTCGCAGGCGACCTTCGCTGAGCAGGTCAACGGGCTGACCTTCCGGCATGGGAGGCGAAGCGCTGGGCTGCAGGCGGTACTCGAGCGGCTGGCGGTGATGCTGGCGGGCCGTGCCGGCGCCCGCCTGACGCACGCGCTCGCGGCCGGTGTGAGCCGGTCGACTCTCCTGCGGCTGATACGCCGCCTGCCCGACCCCGAAATCCACACGCCACGCGTGCTCGGGGTGGACGATTTCGCGCTGCGCAAGGGACACAACTACGGCACGATCTTGGTGGACATCGAGACACGGCAGCCGGTCGATCTGCTGTCTGACCGGACCACCGCGACGGTCGCCCGGTGGCTTGCCGAGCATCCCGGCGTTGAGGTGATCTGCCGGGACCGCTCCGTCGCCTACGCCGAGGCGGGACGGCTCGGCGCCCCGGACGCGGTCCATGTCGCAGATCGCTGGCACATCTGGAAGAACCTCGCCGAGGCCGTCGAGAAGGCGGTCGTCCAGCACCGTGCCCTACTGCGTGAGCCGGAGAACACCGACCGCGTTCGCGCCGTTGCGCCTTTGCTGACCGGCGAGCTGAACGCCGGCTCCGGGCCCGGGCCGCGGCAGTCGGGACGGCTGTCTGACCGTGTGCGTGAACAGCACGCGGCTGTTCACGCCCTGCTCGAGAAGGGAGTTGGGCTGCGCGCCGTCGCCGGCCGGCTTGGACTGGCCCGCAACACCGTTCGCCGCCTGGCCCACGCGGACACTGCGGACGAGTTGCTGATCGGACGGTGGACGGGCAGCACCAGCATCCTCGATCCCTACAAACCCCACCTGCATCAACGGTGGGCCGAAGGCTGCACCGTCGCCCGCCGCCTGTTCGAGGAACTCCGCGAGCGCGGTTACCCGGGCGGCGAGAGCGTCGTGAAGAAGTACGTGCAGCGGCTCCGTGAAGCCTTTCCGCACGACGATCCGCCCCGCAAGAACCCGTCCGTCCGGGACGTGACCGGTTGGCTCACGCGCCACCCCGACAGTCTCGACGATGATCAGACCCAGCGGCTCAAGGAGATCCTCGCCCGCTGCCCCGAGCTCGCCCGGACCGCTGAACACGTGCGAGCCTTTGCCGAGTTGATGAACAACCGCCAGGGCCAGCACCTGGGCCAGTGGATCGAGCGCGTCCAGGCCGACGACCTGCCCGCCCTGCACAGCTTCGTCAACGGCCTCGGTCAGGACCTCGACGCCGTCGTCGCCGGGCTCAGCCTCCGCTACAGCTCCGGCGCCGTCGAAGGCCACAACAACAAGAT
>NZ_JBIAIQ010000117.1:0-1655 GCF_042871525.1 Streptomyces sp. NPDC005784 | reverse complement strand
CCCGTTACCTTTTCCGTGGCCCCGCAATGGGGCGCCTGGCCCCCGGGTCCGGTATGGCTGTGTGCCCCCTGTCGTACGGATGACCTGGGGGGTGTTGCCGCCGGGCTTCGGGGCACCGCTTGACCGCTGATGAGGGGCCTGACGACTGCCTGGTCCGGCGCAATGCCGGGCCGCTTCACGGGCGGCATGTCTGCGTAACGTGGTTGCCGGCGTGTGGTGCCGCAGGGACGGCCGGGAGTTGAGGAGACGAGTGGCGAGGGGCACGCGCACATGGTCGACACGACCGCGATAAATCTCTTCCTCGGCCTGGACCTGGGCAAGGAGTTCCACCACGCCCACGGCCGGACCGAGGACGGCAAAACCGTGCACGACAAACGGCTGCCCAACACCGAGCCGAAACTGCTGGAGCTGTTCACCAGGCTGGTGGCGAAGTTCGGCACCGTTCTGGTGATCGTGGACCAGGTCGCCAACATCGGCGCGCTGCCGCTGACAGTGGCCCGCGCGGCTGGCTGCCGGGTGGCCTACCTGCCCGGGCTGTCGATGCGGCGGGCCGCCGACCTGCACCCGGGCGAGGCGAAGACCGACGCCCGCGACGCGTTCGTGATCGCCGAGACCGCCCGCACCATGCCGCACACCCTGCGCGCGGTGGACCGCGACGACGAGGTACTGGCCGAGCTGACCATGCTCACCGGTTACGACAACGACCTGGCCGGCGAGGTCAACCGCGCCACCAACCGACTGCGCGGCCTGCTCTCCCAGATCCACCCCTCGCTCGAGCGCGTGCTCGGCCCGCGCCTGGCCTACCCCTATGTCCAGGCCCTCCTTCAACGGCACGGCTCCCCGGCGAGACTGAAGAAGCTGGGCCGTGTCCGCTGCGAGGCCCTGCTCAAGGCGCACGGCTCGCGCAAGGCCCACCACCTGAGCGCCGAGATCTTCGACGCGCTCGCCGAGCAGACGCTTATCGTTCCGGGCACCGAGGCCAGCGCCGTGATCGTGCCCGGACTGGCCGCCCAGCTCGCCGCCGCCCACACCCAGCGCCGCCAGGCCGAGCAGGAGATCGCCGCCCTCCTGGAGGCCCTCCCTCTTTTCCACCTCCTGACGTCGCTGCCCGGCCTGGGCGTCAGGACCACGGCCGCCGTGATCGTCGCGATCGGTGACGGCGCTGGCTTCCCCACCGCCGGGCACCTCGCCTCCTACGCCGGACTCGCGCCCGCCACGAAGTCCTCGGGCACCTCCATCCGCGGCGAGCACGCGCCCCACCGCGGCAACCGGCTCCTCAAACGCGCCCTGTTCCAGGCCGCGTTCGCCGCGATCGGCTGCAAAGCCGACCCGTCCTCCCGGATCTACTACGACCGGCAACGCGCACGCGGCAAGACCCACACCCAGGCGATCCTCCGCCTCGCCCGCCAGCGCGTGAACGTCATCCACGCGATGATCCGCAACGGCGCCCTCTACGAACCCCGCGCCCTCGACCTCGCCGCCTGACACCCACACTCACCCCTGCCTCTTCCGGACCGCCGCACCGGCCACCGGGCTGCCCGCACCGCACCCAGACCAGCGGGAGCGTCCCGCTTCGCGGGACGCTCCCGAAAACCAGCACGAACCCTTACGGACCACCCACGCCAGGGTTGACGAAACAGATAGGGGCACCCCCC
>NZ_JBIAIQ010000116.1:0-1715 GCF_042871525.1 Streptomyces sp. NPDC005784 | reverse complement strand
AGCCCGGATCCACCGGCCGATGTTTCCGAGGTCCGATTTCTCGCCGAGGGCTGATGGTGGTGTGGGGCAGGGGTTCGAGGGTGTGCGGCGCCCGCCGCGCTCGGGTCGCGGCCTGTCCGAGTGTCTTTCGAGTCGGGGCTGGGGCGGTGGCGGTGTCGCCGGTGGCCGGTGCGGCCGTCAGGGTGCGGTGTGGATGGAGGCCGTCAGGGTGTCGATGGCGAGTGGTGGACGGCTTCGAACAAGTCGTGATAGGCGCTCTGCCAGGGCCAGTTGGCGGGCAGGTGGGCGGTCAGCTTGATCCTCGCGGTGCGGGCGAGTCGGGCGGGGACGTGGATCAGGTGGGCGCGGAGTGTGGCGGTGGTGGCCTTGGCGTGGAAGGCCGAGGCCAGAGCGCCGGCGGCCCGCAGCAGGTTGTGCGACATGGCCCACAGGGTCAGCCAGGCGGCGTTCGCCTGGAAGTTTCCCGAGGGCAGGTGGGCGAGCGCGGAGGACTTCCCGTCCGCGATCACCTGTTCCACGACAGCGTGTTGCCGGTGGTGCAGTTCGGCCTGAAGCATGCCGAAGGGGCTGTTGGTGAAGACGGGGTGGTAGCGCCAGGAGTCGAACAACTCGCCCTGCCCGGTGACTTCTTGCGGGTTCAGGCGTCGCACCCGGCGCACGATCAGACGGGCGGTGACCTGCTCGGCCTTCGTGCGTCCGGTGAACGCTGTGTACTCGGTCTCGGCGACCTCGGCGTCGGAGACCATCTCGCCGGTGTCGGGATCCACGAATGCCTCGGGGTAGCGGATCGGGACCCAGGCGTCCTCGGCGATGCGGCCGATCGCGGGGGCGATGGAGGGGTTCATGCCCGTGGTCAGGGAGAAATAGGCACCGGCCCTGTGGCAGGCGGCGGCCACGTCGGCGGTGTAGAACTTGCTGTCCGCCCGCACCATCCGGATTCCGGTTCCGCCCGCCTCCTTCGCGATGGCCAGGGCCTGGGCGACGAAGCTTTTCGCGCCGCGGACATCGGCGGCCTTGCCGCGGCGCAGGCGGACCGCACCGATCACCGGCCGGGCGAGCGGGGTGGACAGGGTGGCCACGATCGGGTGCAGGGTGCGCTGCCCCTTCAGGCGCCCGTGCTCGGCGCCTTGCTTGGCCCGTCCGTAGACCCGGCGGTGGGTGGGGTCGATATCGATGAACATCAGCTGCCCGGCGCCGGGCAGCAGCGGGGCGTGGGTCGCGAGGCGGGCCAGGAACTCCCGGTGCACCCGGTGGAGTTGCCGGTTGTGGCCGTGAGTGAAGGAGCGCAGGAAGGTGCCCAGCGTGGACGGGGCGCGTATTCCGGCGAAGGCCCGGTCCATTGCGCCATGGCGCAGTCTGTCGGCATCGTCGATGGAATCGGCCCCCGAGCACATCGCGCCCAGCAGCGACATCACCTTGGCCGCCGGATGGGCGCCGCCGCTGTTGTCGGCCGCCTCGATGCGGACCTGGGCGGCCAGACCGGGCAGGCCGGCCCGTTCGGCGAGCGCGACCAGCGGAAGCAGTCCCGCATCCGCGATCAGATTCGGCTCGTCGAAGAGTGCGGAGACATGGACGGCGGCATGGGAAGATTGCATCTCGGAAGAGCCTTGTCATCGTGCGTGCTGGAAGCCTCAAGAACTCCCATCATCGCAGGTCACAAGGCTCTTCCTCGTTCCCGGAGAAGTTGTCCACAAACGTCAGCCGGTGGATCCGGG
>NZ_JBIAIQ010000114.1:0-1850 GCF_042871525.1 Streptomyces sp. NPDC005784 | reverse complement strand
ACACAGTGGACGCGAGCAACTGAGGACAAGCCCTCGGCCTATTAGTACCAGTCACCTCCAGCGGTTACCCGCCTTCCAGATCTGGCCTATCAACCCAGTCGTCTACTGGGAGCCTTAACCCCTCAAAGGGGGTGGGAATACTCATCTCGAAGCAGGCTTCCCGCTTAGATGCTTTCAGCGGTTATCCCTCCCGAACGTAGCCAACCAGCCATGCCCTTGGCAGGACAACTGGCACACCAGAGGTTCGTCCGTCCCGGTCCTCTCGTACTAGGGACAGCCCTTCTCAATATTCCTACGCGCACAGCGGATAGGGACCGAACTGTCTCACGACGTTCTAAACCCAGCTCGCGTACCGCTTTAATGGGCGAACAGCCCAACCCTTGGGACCGACTCCAGCCCCAGGATGCGACGAGCCGACATCGAGGTGCCAAACCATCCCGTCGATATGGACTCTTGGGGAAGATCAGCCTGTTATCCCCGGGGTACCTTTTATCCGTTGAGCGACGGCGCTTCCACAAGCCACCGCCGGATCACTAGTCCCGACTTTCGTCCCTGCTCGACCCGTCGGTCTCACAGTCAAGCTCCCTTGTGCACTTACACTCAACACCTGATTACCAACCAGGCTGAGGGAACCTTTGGGCGCCTCCGTTACTCTTTAGGAGGCAACCGCCCCAGTTAAACTACCCATCAGACACTGTCCCTGATCCGGATCACGGACCGAGGTTAGACATCCAGCACGACCAGAGTGGTATTTCAACGGCGACTCCACCATGGCTGGCGCCATGACTTCACAGTCTCCCACCTATCCTACACAAGCCGAACCGAACACCAATATCAAACTGTAGTAAAGGTCCCGGGGTCTTTCCGTCCTGCTGCGCGAAACGAGCATCTTTACTCGTAGTGCAATTTCACCGGGCCTATGGTTGAGACAGTCGAGAAGTCGTTACGCCATTCGTGCAGGTCGGAACTTACCCGACAAGGAATTTCGCTACCTTAGGATGGTTATAGTTACCACCGCCGTTTACTGGCGCTTAAGTTCTCAGCTTCGCCACCCCGAAGAGTGACTAACCGGTCCCCTTAACGTTCCAGCACCGGGCAGGCGTCAGTCCGTATACATCGCCTTACGGCTTCGCACGGACCTGTGTTTTTAGTAAACAGTCGCTTCTCGCTGGTCTCTGCGGCCACCCCCAGCTCACCGAGTAAATCGGATCACCAGTGATGGCCCCCCTTCTCCCGAAGTTACGGGGGCATTTTGCCGAGTTCCTTAACCATAGTTCACCCGAACGCCTCGGTATTCTCTACCTGACCACCTGAGTCGGTTTAGGGTACGGGCCGCCATGAAACTCGCTAGAGGCTTTTCTCGACAGCATAGGATCATCCACTTCACCACAATCGGCTCGGCATCAGGTCTCAGCCTTAATGCGTGACGGATTTACCTGTCACACGGCCTACACCCTTACCCCGGGACAACCACCGCCCGGGATGGACTACCTTCCTGCGTCACCCCATCACTCACCTACTACAGGTCTGGACCGTCGGCTCCACCACTCCCCCTTGCCCGAAGGCTCCGGGGCGGCTTCACGGACTTAGCATCGCCTGGTTCAATGTTTGACGCTTCACAGCGGGTACCGGAATATCAACCGGTTATCCATCGACTACGCCTGTCGGCCTCGCCTTAGGTCCCGACTTACCCTGGGCAGATCAGCTTGACCCAGGAACCCTTAGTCAATCGGCGCACACGTTTCTCACGTGTGTATCGCTACTCATGCCTGCATTCTCACTCGTGAACCGTCCACCACTGCCTTCCGGCGCGGCTTCACCCGGCACACGACGCTCCCCTACCCATCACA
>NZ_JBIAIQ010000113.1:0-1938 GCF_042871525.1 Streptomyces sp. NPDC005784 | reverse complement strand
GTGATGTCGGTGTGCCACGAACGCATGAAGAGGGGTAATTGATGTTCAGGTAGGTGCCCTTTGGAATGCGGTGCTGCGTGAAAGATGAAGGTAGGCCCTTCGGAGCCGCCCTGCGGGGGGAGGCTTCAAACCGCCACATGCTGCGTTGGCTGAAGACCGTCGTGGTGAGCGATGTGGAAAAGGCGTCCGCGAGACGTCAGGTGGGGATCAGGAAGGCGAGCGCAAGCGAATCGCTGATGACGTGTCGAAAACATACTCAGACGGCATCGAAACTGGGGGTGTAGATATGGCTCCAGGACAAGTCTGGCGGAAACCCGATTTACTGGCCAGATGGTGCCCGGCATGGAGGCGACGCGAGCCTGGTCTGCTGCTTTCGCGTGGAACGTGGGAAGGCGAGCCTCGTGCTGTTGCCCGTATGGGCGACCGCAGGGAGCGCCCCGAAACGGCGGAAACCGTGAGGGGCTGAGTACCGATACGGGGCTCGCTGGCGGACCGGTCCGTAGTAGTGCTGAAGCCTCTGTAATGGAGGTGGAGCGAAGGGACCGGGTCATCCGTGGCTGTGTTCGTCCGATCAACCAGGCGTTCCCTGGGAGGAGTCGCATGGATGCGCTGAAAGCGTCAGAGAAGTCGTTCACTATCTCGAAGTGGGAAGTATGGGAGGCATGGGAGAAGGTTAGGGCGAACAAGGGTGCGCCGGGGGTGGATGGCTGCACGATTGAGGAGTTCGAGAAGGATCTGAGGAGGAACCTCTACAAGGTCTGGAATCGAATGTCTTCGGGCAGTTATTTTCCGCCTCCGGTGCGAGCGGTAGAGATTCCGAAGTCGCATGGCGGCGTCAGGATTCTTGGTGTTCCCACGGTCGCGGACAGGATTGCGCAAACCGTGGTCGCCGCCCGGCTGGAACGGAAGGTGGAACCGGTATTCCACTCCGATTCTTTCGGGTATCGGCCTGGACGGTCCGCTCTGGACGCGGTGGAGAAATGCCGGGAAAGGACATGGAAGAGGGACTGGGTGGTCGATCTGGACATCCAGAAGTTCTTCGACAGCGTCCCCTGGAACCTCATCGTCAAGGCGGTGGAGGCTCATACCGACGTCGTTTGGGTGAAGTTGTATGTGGAACGGTGGCTCCGGGCACCGCTCCAATTGCCCGACGGCACCTTGCAGAGGCGGGACCGCGGAACCCCTCAAGGTTCAGCGGTCTCGCCTGTGTTGGCGAATCTGTTCCTGCACTACGCGTTCGACGTGTGGATGGCTCGGGAGTTCCCTGACATCCCGTTCGAGCGGTATGTGGATGACGCGGTCGTGCACTGCGTCAGCGAGCGTCAGGCCAGGAGACTGGTCGAGGCGATCGGGAACCGGATGGAGGAGGTCGGGCTGCGTCTGCACCCGGCCAAGACCCGGATCGTCTACTGCAAGGACGCGAACCGGCGGGGCGCATACACGCAGACGTCGTTCACGTTCCTGGGGTTCACGTTCCGAGCCCGCGCGGCCCGCAGCAGGCACGGGGTGACCTTCCGGTGCTTTCTGCCGGCGGTCAGCAAGGATGCCTTGAAGAGAATGAGTACCGAGGTACGCAGTTGGCGTATTCATCGGCGCACCCGCCATACCTTCGCTCAACTCGCACGGTTCATCAACCCGATCGTGCAGGGCTGGATCCAGTACTACGGGGCGTACTACCGCTCCGCACTGGAGCCCCTCCTGCGGCGCGTCAACGCCTATCTGGTGCGCTGGATCCGCCGAAAGTACAAGCGGCTCGCGGGTTTCAAGAAGGCCAAGGAATGCTTCCAGGGAATCACACAGCGATACCCAGGGATGTTTTTCCACTGGCGGTTTGCCCGCCACTTCTGGTGCTCAGGGTGACAAGAGCCGTGTAACGGGAGACTGTTACGCACGGTTCTGTGGGAGCCGGAGGGGGAAGTTCCCTCCGGCTACCCGACC
>NZ_JBIAIQ010000112.1:0-2053 GCF_042871525.1 Streptomyces sp. NPDC005784 | reverse complement strand
GCGTACGTCCAGCAGCTCGGGCATCGTCCCAGCTCAGAGGAGGTGGAGAAGGTGTAACCGGGCGTCAAGTTCAGGACAGCCAGCCGGTGTGAGTCCGGTCCGGGGAGACGCCAGGGTCCCCGGTAGCTGACTCCCGGCGTCGCTCGAAAGGGTGGCGTCGAAGTGGAGTGACAAGCGCCCCTCGGGGGCGTGCAACCGACCAGTCCGCAACATGAAGTGAAGCCTGCAGCGTCGTCATTTAACCCCCGCTCCGCTGGAGCGGGCCAAGGAGGAGCCGAGCCTGTGCTTGTTTGGCGAAGGCCATGGAAGGCGATCTCGGACCTGGAGCGGTCGTCGAAGAACCTCCCGGCGTAAGGGGCGTGGAATGGTCGGAAGGTTGTCCTGGGAACTGGAGAGAGCCTCCTCGACCCCGGGTTTGCGGCCCGGGAAGCGCGGCCTTCCTATAACCGGCAGAACCGGGAAATGGCGGGTTGTCGAGAGGCAGTCGGAGGGGGTCGTAGTAGTGACGATCGGCGGGACAACACAACCCGCTGGGAGCGAAGGGCCCCTGCTTCATCGATGCGATTCGCAAACAGGGAGGGGCCCGGATGAGTGCCGTTTCGGCTAGTTCCATCCGCCGGGAGGAAGGCGCCGCAGGACCGGGCCGTCGTCCTCTGGACAAGGTCCGAGCCCTGCAACGGACGCTTTACCGCTGTGCCGAGCAAGAACCCGAACGCCGGTTTCACACCCTGTATTGCCATGTCCACCGCATGGACGTTCTTCGGCGGGCGTGGGCCGGTGTGTGCGCAAACCGGGGTGCCCCCGGCGTGGACGGCATGACCGTCGACGCGGTGGAAACCTCGGGAGTGGATGCATTCCTCCAGGACCTTTCGCAGAGACTGCGGACGCATACGTATCGTCCTGCAGTTTTGCGGCGGGTTCAGATTCCCAAACCGGGACGGCCGGGAGAGTTCCGGCCGCTTTCGATCCCCACAGTGGCGGACCGGGTGGTGATGACGGCTGCGAAACTGGTCCTTGAACCAGTATTCGAGGCCCAGTTCACCGAGGCGAGCTACGGATTCCGGCCGAAGCGGTCCGCGATCGACGCGTGCGAAGCAGTGCGTGTCGCCGCGAACCAGCGGCGGGAGTGGGTGTTCGAGGCCGACATCCGGGACTGCTTCGGAACGATCGACCATGAGGCGTTGATGGCCCAGGTGGCCCGGCGTGTGGTGGACCGGCCGATGCTGAAGCTGATCCGGGCCTGGCTGCGGATGGGAGTCTTGGAGGGCGGGGTGACGTCCCCCACCGGGGCGGGAACCCCACAGGGCTCACCGATTTCCCCGTTGCTGGCCAATGTCGCGCTGCACGTTCTCGATGAGGCGTGGCAGAACGAGGGCCGACGGCTGGGGACACTGGTGAGATACTGCGACGATTTCGTAGTCCTGTCGCCGACGGAGCAACGGGCCGAACAGGCCCGTGAGTTAGCGGCACGAGTGCTGGAAGAGCTCGGGATGCGATTGCACCCCGAGAAGACCGGCATCGTCTGCCTCACCCGAGGCGGGCAGGGCTTCGACTTCCTCGGCTTCCACCACCGGAAGATGGAATCGTGGAAATGGCGGGGCAGGTACTACTTGCACCGCTGGCCCTCGGCCAGAGCGATGCGGGCACTGCGGGACAAAGTCCGCGCGGCGACCACTCGTTCGAGAACTGAGCGGCCGGTATCCGCCGTGGTAGCCGATCTCAACCCCGTGCTGCGGGGCTGGGCTGCGTACTTCCGCAACGGGAACTCCGGACGGAAGTTCAACGTGGTCGACGGCTATGTCCACGAGCGGCTGGCCATCTTCGCCAGCGCGAAACACAGACTAGCGGGCAGGAACTGGACCACCCGGTTTACTTATGGGTGGATCACCCGGCTCGGTGTCTACCGTCTTACCGGAAACGTGCACAGGGCGATGGCGCATGCCAGCCGGTGAACGATGTCGGAAAGCCGTGTGCGGGAGAACTGCATGCACGGTTTGAAGCGGCGGGGACTGGAAACGGAGCATCAGCCACCGCGCCAGTCCCCGACCCTACT
>NZ_JBIAIQ010000111.1:0-2115 GCF_042871525.1 Streptomyces sp. NPDC005784 | reverse complement strand
CGGTCCGGCAGCAGCGGCTGGATGCGTGCCCACTGGGCGTCAGTCAACGACACACATCAACCAACGATCCGATGATCCGAAGGAAACGGCCTAGTTCCCCGCCACCGACTTCACCGCCACCGTGATCGGTGTCGAGCCGCTGACCGCTTCCAGGGTCAGACCGGCAGTGGCCGGGGTGTCGACCAGTTCGGCGAGGACCGCGGCGACGTCGTCGCGGGGGATCATGCCGCGGCCGGTGGAGGCCTCCAGGCGTACGAGGCCGGTCCCGGCGTCGTCGATCAGGCCGCCGGGACGCAGGATCGTCCAGTCCAGGCCCGTACGCCCGCGTACGTATTCGTCGGCCTCGCCCTTGGCGCGCAGATACGCGTCGAAGATGTCGTCGCCCGGGTGGGCCGGGTCCGCGCCCATCGATGAGACGACCACGTGCCGGCGTACGCCCGCGCGCTCGGCGGCGTCCGCGAACAGGATCGCGGCGCCCTTGTCCACCGTCTGCTTGCGGTCGACCCCGCTGCCCGGTCCCGCGCCCGCCGCGAAGACGGCCGCGTCCGCGCCCTGCAGATGCGCGGCGACCTCCTCCACCGACGCCGACTCCAGATCGCACAGGACCGGCTCGGCACCGGCCGCCCGCAGATCGTCGCCCTGCTCGGCACGGCGGATGATCCCCGCGACCTCGTCCCCGCGCGCGGAGAGCAGCCGCTCCAGCCGGAGCGCGATCTGACCATGACCACCAGCGATGACAATGCGCATGTTTCCGACCGTACGCCCGGATGACCGCGTTCGCCGCACAACCCTGTGGACAACTCGTGAGTCACATGGGTGATCACTGTGGATGCACCGGTGATCGCCGCGAGAACGAGTGAAGACGAGTGCACACGCGAACGAAGGAACGCCGTGCGGGTTCGTACGGTGTCATAGAGGAGACCATCATCACCGTCATACGCAAGACCGTCACCGCGGTCGGCTGCACCGCTGTCCTCCTCGCCACGGCGGCCGCCTGCGGCACGGTCCAGAACCTCACAGCCGGGCAGAAGGTGGACCACGCCGTCGAACAGATCGGCGAACAGAAGTCTCTCGCCTTCCAGTTGGACCTGGATGCCGATGCTGGCGCGATCAACACGCTCATGGGCGAGGCCAGTTCCGACGAGCCGATGCCGCCGGAGTTCGCGAAGTTCGTCAGCGGGCTGCGCGTCGACGTCTCCGTCAAGTCCAGGAAGGCACTGGCGGATTCGGGCCAGAAGGACCTCATCGGGACGAGCGTGAAGATCACGGGGACGGCGGAGTCCTGGTCGAGTACCGGGTCGTCGGCGACTTCACGTACTACCGCGCCGACATGAAGGCCGTCGGCGAGGCGATGGGTGTTCCCATGCCGTCGGCCGACGATCTCCCCCCGAGCGAGAAGGAGATGAAGAAGGTCCTCCAAGGCGACTGGGTGAAGGTCGACACCAAGGAACTGGAGCGCACGCGGAAGTCCGTCGGGGGCGGCTCGAAGGGGGCCGCCGGTGCCGGCGACATCGACGCCAAGACTCAGAAGAAGGTTCTCGACGCCGTGCGCGGTGTCATCGGCCGCGAGATCACCTTCCGGACCGGGAGCGGGGCGGACGGCGTCGAGCACGTCGTCGCCACGGGCAACGTCCGCGACCTGCTCACCGGTGTCTTCGACAAGCTCCGTCCGCTGCAGGGCGACCTTCCGGCGGGCGCGGAACTCCCCTCGGCCAAGGACCTCAAGGACGCGCCGAACAAGAAGGTCGCCGTCGACTTCACCCTGAAGAACGGTGACCTCCGGCAGATCAGGGTCGACCTGGCCGTCCTCGCCGACAACCCGAAGACCGCCAAGCTGCCCCTCGTCCTGAAGTTCTCCGAGGCGGGCGACATCAGCGCGCCGTCGGGAGCCACCGAGATCCCCGCGAGCAAGATTCCCGGGGGCAGCCCGCTGGGCGGCGCGTTCCTGGGCGGCGACGAGCTCTAGCGCGCGGACACCCGCCCGCGAAAGCCTTCCCCGGCAGCCGGCCCGTCCAGACCCCCGGGGGGGTGCCCCTATCTGTTTCGTCAACCCTGGCGTGGGTGGTCCGTAAGGGTTCGTGCTGGTTTTCGGGAGCGTCCCGCGAAGCGGGACGC
>NZ_JBIAIQ010000110.1:0-2246 GCF_042871525.1 Streptomyces sp. NPDC005784 | reverse complement strand
ACCCCCCAGGTCATCCGTACGACAGGGGGCACACAGCCATACCGGACCCGGGGGCCAGGCGCCCCATTGCGGGGCCACGGAAAAGGTAACGGGGGTGGAGGCCGGATGTGCATGCGTACGGCGGGGTCGATGCCGAGTCAACGCCTCGACGGCAAGCGGAAGTTGAGAGCCTTCAAGGTCAGGGGCGCCGACCCTGTTCGATCTCGCTCGCTGTAGGATCCGCCACATGGGACCTCTGAATCCGCCACGCCCTGAACTCATAGTCGGACTCATCGGTTTCGCTCTGGTCTTCGCCGTCTTCGTGAAAGTCCTGGTTCCGCGCATCGAGAAGACCCTCGCGGCACGTGAAGAGGCGATCGAAGGCACCGCCGAGCGGGCCGTCGCACTGAACGAGGAAGCGCGTCGCATCCTCTCCGAGTACCAGGCCGAAGCCAGCGCTGCCCGCCATGAAGCCGCCCGGCTCCGCGGGACCGCGACCGAGGAGGGAGCCGCCTTTCTCGCGGCCCTGCGCGCCGAGGGCGTCAGGGAGCGCGAAGACCTCGTGGTGTCGGCCAAGGCGCAACTGGAGGCCGACCGGATCATCGCGGAGGCTGAACTGCGTGAGGACATCTTCACGCTTGCCACCGAACTGGCGGGCCGCATCGTCGGCGAACCCCTCGACAATCTGACCGGTGCACGGGCCCTCGCGGACGAGTTCTTCGCCGGGATCGACGCCGGGGAACCGGCCAAGGGCTGACTCGGGCCGCGTCCGCCGACACTCCCGCCCGGCTTCCGCCGGAGCACCGCTTCCTCAACTCTCTGGTGCTGTGACCGCATTGGTTCGCCGGGTTGGTGGTTGTGGCGGTTGGATGTGCGGTGATGTCCGTTCCGACGGCTGGAGGCGCAGTGGCCGAGCCCGTCCGTGTGCGCAGACTGACCGGCCAGGAGGGGCAACGGCTGCAGCAGATTGTGCGCCGGGGCAGCACGAGTTCGGCGCGATAGCGGCGCGCGACGATGCTGCTGGCCTCGGCCGGCGGGAACCGTGTGCCGGTGATCGCCCAGCTGGTGCAGGCCGACGAGGACACAGTCCGGGACGTGATCCACTGGTTCAACGAGATGGCCTGGCCTGCCTGGACCCTAATTCGTTGGTAGCGGCACCGGCGCGGCTTCCTGGAGCACTGCCGGACTGTTCGAGTACGGGACTGTGACGCCTTCCTGGACCCAGGCTGATTGAGGCCTTCACTGAGAGCGGCGCACGGCCCCAGTGCTTGAGGTGATGGCGGTCGCGTGGACGGGGCGGACAACCTATACAAGTCCCGGCCTGCGAGGCCTCTAGGTAGAGCGGTGACGTTCGCCGTCTTCGCGGCTGCCATCACCCGCGGCGTATTCACTCGTTGGAGTTGGTGGTGCGAGCCCGTTTTACGGTGACCTCTTACCAGTCCCGAGCCCTCGAGTTCTGGACAAGACCGAGGCCCGTTGGACGCGCTGGTGCCGCGAACGGCTTGTGAGATGTCGGACCGAAGAGTCCTGGAATTAGGGAGCCGCGTGGCCCGCATGCGCTCGTGACCAGCGCAGATGCCGGTGCCGAGCCGAAAGGGAGAAACAACTTGATCTACTGCGGGATTGACTGGGCTGAGAAGCATCACGACGTCGCCCTGATCGACGACACCGGGCAACTGCTGGCCAAGCGCCGCATCACCGATGATATGGCTGGCTACCGGCTGCTGCTGGACCTGCTCGCCGAGTACGGCGATATGAAGGACCAACCGATCCCAATCGCCATCGAAACAAGCCGTGGCCTCCTGGTCGCGGCCCTGCGGCAGGGCAACCGGAAGATCTTCTCGATCAATCCGATGGCCGCTGCCCGCTACCGCGATCGGCACGGCGTCTCCCGCAAGAAATCTGACGCTGGCGACGCTCTGGTGCTGGCCAACATCCTGCGCACCGATATGCCCATGCACCGGCCGCTGCCGGCCGACACCGACCGCGCACGCGCCATTGCCGTCCTCGCCCGCGCCCAGCAGGACGCGACCTGGAACCGGCAGCAGATCGCCAACCAGCTACGCTCGCTGCTACGCGAGTACTACCCCGCCGCCCTGGACGCCTTCGCCGGATGGACCAACGGACTGTGCCGTTCCGAAGCACGCGAACTGCTCAAGCTCGCCCCCACCCCTGACCGTGGCCTCGGCATACTCCCCATAGGCGGCCATTTACGGCCCCACTGATGGCCAGCGGTTTCCCCGCGGATGGCCAGATATCTCCCCGCT
>NZ_JBIAIQ010000109.1:0-2347 GCF_042871525.1 Streptomyces sp. NPDC005784 | reverse complement strand
CCTAATCCCCTTGTAGCAGCAGGTCCGCGAAGCTCTGGCTCTTCGGACCTGTTCGAGTACTGGGGCCGTTGACATCTTGCTTCAGCGCGGCAGGCCATGCCTTCCTGCAGAGCGGTGCAACGTCCTGGTGCTCGTGGTGGTGGTCGGGTGGGTGTCGAGGCGACGCCTTCCGTAATCCGGGCATGAGATGCCTCTACGGAGATCGCGCGAGTCTCGACGCCTCCCCGGCCGCCACCACGCGGAGGGTGGTGGTCCCGTGGGCGCCGAGCGGATGCCTGAATCACGCCGGGCCTTGACGCCTCGCTGTAGACCGCGCGGCGCTCGGAGCCCTCTGGGCCTTCACCACGGTGCGGGTGTTGATGTTCGTCGGCGCCGGCCGGATGCCTGACGATCACCGGGCCTTGAGGCCTCCAGGCAGAGCGAGCGACGTCCGGCGCCGTCGAGCGTCAACACTCTCATCTTGATCACTCGTTGGTGTTGGTGGTGCGAGCCCGCTGCATGGTGACCTCTTGTGAAGCCCGAGCCGTCTGAGCTCCCGGATAGACCGAGGCCCGTGGGGTGAGCTGGTGCCACGAACGGCTACTGAGGTGGCGGACCGGCCCTTGTGCTGAGTCCTGGGATTAGGTCGCCGCGTGGTTCCGCATGAGCTCGTGGACCTGCACAAACTGCACGATGGGGAGGAACATTTTGATCTACTGCGGCATCGACTGGGCCGAGCGGACACACGACGTCGCCCTGGTTGACGACAGCGGTCAGTTACTGGCCAAGCGGCACATCACCGATGACGCCGCGGGCTACAAGATCTTGCTGGAACTGCTTGTCGAGTACGGCGACAGCGAGGAGAAACCGATCCCGGTCGCGATCGAAACCTCCCGCGGCCTGCTCGTGGCAGTGCTGCGGACCGGCAAGCGGCAAGTGTTCGCCATCAACCCGATGGCCGCCGCCCGCTACCGCGACCGGCACTCGGTCTCGCGCAAGAAGTCCGACCCCGGCGACGCCCTGGTCCTCGCAAACATCCTGCGCACCGACATGCACGCCCACCGGCCACTGCCCAACGACAGCGACCTCGGCCGGGCCATCGCCGTCCTTGCCCGTGCTCAGCAGGACTCACTCTGGAACCGGCAGCAGCTGTCCAACCAGCTCCGTTCGCTGCTGCGGGAGTACTACCCGGCCGCCCTGGCGGCCTTCGAACTCTGGCGCAACGGCCTCTGCCGGCCGGAGGCCCGAGAGCTTTTGAAGGCGGCCCCGACGCCGAGCCGGGCCGCGCGGCTAACCCGCACGCAGCTGGAGGCCGCGCTCAAGCGGGCCGGCCGCAAGCGCGGCATCACGGCCGAGGCCGAGCGGCTCCGCGACGTCTTCCGCGACGACTACGCCCACCAGCCGCAGCTCGTCGAGGACGCGCTGGGCAAGCAAATGCTCGCCCTCCTGGTCCAGCTGGAGGCCGCCTGCACCGCCGCCAACGACCTCGCCGAGGCGGTCGAAGAGGCTTTCCCTCAGCACCCGGACGCTGAGATCATCCTCAGCTTCCCCGGCCTCGGCGTCCAGCTCGGCGCCCGGGTGCTCGCCGAGATCGGAGACGACAAGGCCCGCTTCGCGGACGCCCGCGGCCTGAAGGCATACGCAGGCGCCTCGCCCATCACCAGGGCCTCCGGCAAGAAGTCGAGCATCACCCGCCGGTGGGTCAAGAACGACCGGCTCAACGCAGCCGGCTACCTCTGGGCCTTCTCCTCCATCACCGCCTCGCCCGGCGCCAAGACCCACTACCGGCGCCGCCGGGACGACCACGGAGACTGGCACGCCGCCGCCCAGCGCAACCTCTTCAACCGCATGCTCGGGCAGCTCTACTACTGCCTCCAGCACCACACGCTGTTCGACGAACACACGGCCTTTCCGGTCGCTCTCGCCGCCGCAGCGTGACGGCGATCATGTCTGCCATGCTGTCCCTCCCACAGCGACGGAGGACGCGTGACCGAGCCGATCACCGGATGGATCTGGGACCGCAACCTGCGTGCCCTTCTTGAGTTGCTCTCCCGCTACACCGGATACGCCTTCGACGAATCCGACTGGGAGACCGTCGAAGCCGGCGTTCAGGACACTGACGACGAAGCACCCGACGGCTGGTACTCGTATCCCCTGGCCGGCACGAGCGCCACTCTGGAAGTCGCCCTCGCTCAGGCCGTCGGCGGCGAGGAAGTGTCCGTCAGCGTCACGGGAGCCGAGACACCTGAGCTTCAGCTCCGCACGGACACACTCCTGTCCGCCTTCGCCAGCAACTGACCATCGGCGTGTTCGACTGGAGCGGATCACGGCCCGCTGCCGGTTGACAGCTTAGGCGCCTGAGGTGTCT
>NZ_JBIAIQ010000108.1:0-2350 GCF_042871525.1 Streptomyces sp. NPDC005784 | reverse complement strand
CGCAGAAGTCCACGCCGAGTACGAGGAGTTGCAGGCAGCGGCATAGGTAGAACCCTCAACGCCGCTGTCCGAGAAGCGCAGGGCCCCTCAATCTGACCACCCGTCGGACATCAGGCTTCATGAAAGCGCGAGGCTAAGGCCTTGAACATCCGTCGCCCACCCGCGACGAGCCTGTATGGCCGTCAACGTCCGATCCATATAGAGCTACGGATCAGAAGGTTGCAGGCTCGAATCCTGCTGAGTGCGTGGAGGTGAGAGGCCCCAGAAGGATCTGGGGCCTCTGGTGTTTTTTGTGGATCACTTCAGGACGTTGAGGGTGTTGGTGGCGTCGTCGACGAAGTACACGGCGTCGCGGTCCAGGTCCACCGCCAGACCGAACAGCGCGCCCGCGCCGGGCGGGGAGCCGCTGTTGTCGAGTTGCCGGAAGGCCACTTGGCGGCCGGCAGGCGTGGTCTCGACGATGTTGCCGTCACCGCTGTTGACGGTCAGGATGTGGCCGTTGGGTGCGATGGCCAGGCCGAGGGGGCCGTTGAGCTTGCCACCGCTGCTGACGACGCGGCCGGTGCCAGCGCTGGATCCCCGGGTCACCGCGCGCCGGATGACGGTGATCCGGTTGTTGACCGTGTCTGCGACGTAGAGCGAGCCGTCCTTGGCGAGGCCGACGCCTGTCGGGCCGATCACAAGGGCGGCGGGGTCGGTCTTCTGGGCGAAGCCCGAGCCGATCGTGGTGGTCTTCACCCACTGCGGCGGCTGGTGGTCATGACGCTTCAGGGTGATGCGCAGGACGGTGCCCCGGTCCACTTCGTTGCCGCCACCCGCCACGGTGCCGTTGAGCACGTTGGTGACGAACAGGTCGGTACGGTCGCCGTAGCTCGTGGCGGTCATGTCCCACGGTCCGTTGATGCCGCCTCCGGCGAGCGTCTCGCGGACCTTGCCGTGACTGTCCAGTACGAGCAGGCAGCCTGCCTGGGCGGTGGCGGAGGTGCCGTCGGTGGTCGGGAGGCTGCCGACCACCACCCACCCGCCGGGCAGGATGCTCAGGGCGGTGGTGAGACCCACGCCGCCGGGGCAGGGACCGGGTAGGTGGGCCGGGTCGATCTGCGCGAACAGGCTGGCGGTGCCCCGCGGGCTGACCTGGACGAGGGTGGTGCCCGTGCCCTGCTGGTTCTGGCTGTTGTTGAAGTTGCTGACCAGCACGTTGCCTTTGTGGAGCTTCCCGGCGTCGCGCGCGACCACGGCCGTGCCATAGGGGTTCACGTCGCCGTTCGCGGGGACCGTGGAGGCAATCTCACGCACGGTGTGCAGACGGCCGAGGAACGTCCCAGAGGCCGAGGCGGCGCCTGCCGCAGCCGTTACCGAGATGGCCACGGCGGCTGTCAACGCGGACAGCCTTCGCGCCAATGGTGACAGAAGGTTAGCTTTCATGAGCGCCACGTTAAAAGTGATGGTCGGACTTGATACGCACGAACATGCTCCGCCCTCGGGTATTTCGCCCGTTCGGTGGCCGAAGCACGCAAGCGTGCAGCCTGACCACTACACCAATGGTGTCCGCCAAAGCGGAACAAGCTCACTGAGCTTTGCTGATCAGGTTGGTGCTGAGTGAATTTCGAGTCCGGTGTGGTGGGCGAGGAACACACTTGGCACGCTGGCCCCGTCTCAGTTTCCGTCTCATTCAGCCCCGTTCACGGCCGTTCAGGCGAGGCCCGAAGCCAGCCCGGCGCCGTTGGCCAGCCGCCCATGAACGCAGGTGAACACCCCCGCACACCGCCCAACGCCCCACCACCACAGTTGGAAAGCGTGCAGTCTCGTACCCGAGGCGCCGCGTGTCACCATCGGGTGGAACGCCTGCGATCAGCAGCGCGGCACATACGGTGTGGTGGGGGAATCGTGGCAGCACTGACCTGGGGCATCGTGGGCGTAGGCGCCCTTTTCATCGTGGCCGCCGCGTACTGGCGCCTCGTGGAGCAAGAACGGGTACGCCGCGGAGCAGATGCCTTTCGCTTTCGCTTCTTCCGAGTGTGGCTTCCCCTCGTCATCGGTGCCGCAGCGCTGGGCAAACTCCCCCGAGCCTTGAGCGCCCCATTCCCGGTCGTGGCCCTATCCGAAGTGTTGAGCCTCGCGCCAGCCGTCATCGTCGTTGGGCTGGGACGGGTGGCTGCCAGAAAGCCAGGTCCGAGAGCCTGCACCACAACCGCACCAGAACGAGCGGGGAACAGCGGGGAATCACGGTGAAAGCAGCGCAGCGCGACGAGGCCTGAAGCTCCCCCTTTGACCTGGACAGCCTGATACTGGGACGGAAGGTTCCGGAGGAAGCAGTCGCAGGTAGTGAGCAAGAAGAGCAATACGAGCA
>NZ_JBIAIQ010000107.1:0-2564 GCF_042871525.1 Streptomyces sp. NPDC005784 | reverse complement strand
TGACCGTGGCCTCGGCATACTCCCCATAGGCGGCCATTTACGGCCCCACTGATGGCCAGCGGTTTCCCCGCGGATGGCCAGATATCTCCCCGCTCGCCCCAGACGTATCCGGTCGGCGAAGCTCGAGCGGGTGAAGAACAGCAGGGAGATCATGGAAATCCTTGAGGCGTACGACCTCACGGGCAGTTACCGTTCGGCGGCTGAGCTCGCCGGGTGCGATCACCACACGGTGGCCCGATATGTGAAGATGCGGGCTGCCGGACAGCACCCCGACGCCCGTCGGCACCGGGACCGGGCCATCGATGTTTTCCTGCCGAAGATCGAAGAGCTGGTGGTCCGCTCGAACGGGCGGATCCGCGCGGACGTGGTCCACAAACGGATCACCGCGATGGGCTTCACGGGTGGGGAACGCACTACCCGCCGCACGGTCGCGGAGGCAAAAGCCCAGTTCAGGGCAGGTCAGCGGCGTGTCTATAGGCCGTGGATCACTGAGCCGGGGCTGTGGCTGCAATGGGATTGGGGCGAGGGTCCGCAGATCGGCGGACGCCGTACTTCTTTGTGGTGTGCGTGGGTGGCCTGGTCGCGTTTCCGCGTGGTGATTCCGGTCTGGGACAAGACGCTGCCGACGATCACCGCGTGTCTGGACGCCACGTTGCGGCGGATCGGCGGGGTCCCGGCCTATGCGCTGACCGACAACGAGAAGACGGTCACCACCGACCACATCGCCGGGATCGCGGTCCGCAACCCCGAGATCGTCGAGGTCGCCCGCCACTACGGCATGACGATCCGCACCTGCCTGCCGGCGGACCCGGAAACCAAGGGCGGCAGCGAGGCGACCGTTCGCATAGCCAAGGCCGACCTGGTTCCCAAGGACGTCAACCTCCTTGAGGAATACCGCAACTTCGCCGCCCTGGAGTCGGCCTGCCGCACCTTCTGCGAGGAGGTCAACAACCGGGTCCACCGCGAGACGAAACGGCGGCCCATCGAGATGCTCGCCGAGGAACGAACCCGCCTGCACCCGCTGCCCAAGCAGCCCTTCACCGTCGCGTTCGGCACCACCCGGCGGGTCTGCTGGGACTCCACGATCTCCGTCGAGGCCGTCCGCTACTCGGTTCCGCACGAGCTGATCGACACCCGGGTCTGGGCCCGATTCCACGGCGACGAAGTGATCGTCACGGCCGTCGACCCGGCGGACGGCCATGCCCGCGAGGTGGCCCGCCACGAACGCGGATCGGCCGGCACCCCCGTCCTTGACGACGCGCACTACCCGCCGCGCGAGAACAAGGAAGGCGACCGCACCCCGAAGGCGACCAGCGCCGAGGAGGCCGCGTTCTTGATGCTCGGCCCCGGCGCCGGTGCCTGGCTGGTCGAGGCCGCGACCGCCGGCACCCGCAAGGTCAAGGCGAAGATGGCCGAGGCCGTCGCCTTCTCCAAGCTCTACTCCGCCGCCGAGGTCGACCGGGCGCTGGGCACCGCTGCAGTCACCGGCCGGTTCGCCGAGAAGGACCTGATCTCCATCCTCGACTACCAGGTCGGCCTGGAGAGCGTCGAGGTCACCCGCGCCAGCGAGACCCACAGCCTGCAGCCCGGCACCTCCGCCTGGTCCCGCTTCGGCACCACCGCCCCGCTTGAGATCGATGACGAAGGTGACACGCTCTGATGGCCACCCCACTCCGCACCGTTTCCGGCTCCAGCGGCGACCAGCTCGCCGAGGCCATCGAGTTGACCAAGCGGCTCAAACTCCCGCACATCCGCAAGGCGTTGACCGATGTGATCCCCACCGCGAAGGCCCAGAGGTGGGACCCCGCAGAAGTCGTACGCGTCCTGCTTTCCGAGGAAGCGGCCGGCCGAGACCGCGCAAATCTGCACACCCGGCGCAAGCGGGCCGGCTTCCCGGCGGGCAAGACGTTCGGCGACTGGGACGAGCAGGCGTCCTCGATACCCCGCGCCACCCAGGACTCCATCAAGACCCTCGAATGGGTCCAACGCAGGGAAAATCTCTGCGTAGTTGGACCCTCGGGAACCGGGAAAAGCCACTGGTGCGAGGCCCTGGGACAGGCCGCGGTCGAGGCCGGGCTGGCCGTCGCCTGGTTCTCCATCGAAGACCTTGGCGCCCTCGTCCGCCGCCACCGGGCCGACGATTCCATCGCCAAGGCCCTGACCCGGGTGATCCGCTCCGACTTGATCATCGTCGACGACATTGGCCTGCTGCCCGTGTCTCCGGACGCCGCCGAGGGCTTCTACCGCCTGGTCGACGCCGCCTACGAGCGACGCGCCCTCGCGGTCAGCAGCAACCTCCACCCCTCGGGATTCGACGAGATCATGCCGAAAACACTCGCCACCGCGACCGTCGACCGGCTCATGCACCACGCCCACATCGTTGTCACCCAGGGTGACAGCTTTCGGCTCACCCAGGCCACCTCCGGACAAGGAGTGAAGCCCTTCAGCTGATCACAGCACTCACCACGGCGGGGAGATAACTGGCCGCCGTTGGGGAGATCTCGCAGGCCGCCAGTGGGGCGAAACCCTGGCCGCCTACGGGGAGCACTTCAAGGCCATTGACA
>NZ_JBIAIQ010000106.1:0-2618 GCF_042871525.1 Streptomyces sp. NPDC005784 | reverse complement strand
TGACGGCGGCCGTGGCAAAGTCCAGGTGTGTGGCCAGTCGAGTCCAGGCTGATGGCCACCGGAATTCCCGGTGGATGGCCGTCTGACCAGTGGTGTTCCTGATCACTTCCTTAACTGGAGGAGACCCCTCCGCCCGTTTGCTGGTGTTTGCGCGCATCAGCTACCGGCCGGAGAGGTCCTGTGACGAAGTCTGACACGGAGATTATGGAAATCCTTGAGGCGTACGACCTGACCGGGACGGTCTGGTCGGCGGCGAGCCTGGCGGGACACGACCCGAAGACGGTCAAGCGGTATGTCGAGGCCCGCAACGGCGGGCGCAATCCCTATGAGCGAGAGCCGCGGCCGAAGATGATCGACGCGTTCCTGGAGAAGGTCGAGGAGTGGGTCGAGCAGTCGAAGGCGACGATCCGCGCCGATGTGGTCCACGAGAAGCTGGTGAAGATGGGCTACCGGGGCAGCGCGCGCTCGACGAGACGGGCGGTGAACGCGGCGAAGGCGGCGTGGAAGGCGGGCAAGCGCCGGACGTACCGGCCGTGGATTCCCGAGCCGGGCCGGTGGCTGCAGTTTGACTGGGGCGAGGGCCCGCGCATCGGCGGACGTCGGACGTGGCTGTTCTGCGCGTGGCTGTCCTGGTCGCGGTTTAGGGTCGTGATTCCGGTCTGGGACTGCACGTTGGGCACTTTGGTGGCCTGCCTGGACACCACGTTGCGGCGGATCGGCGGGGCGCCGACGTATGTGCTGACCGACAATGCGAAGACGGTCACCGTCGAGCACATCGCCGGGATCCCGGTGCGGCATCCGCAGATGGTTGCCGCGGGCCGGCATTACGGCTGCCAGGTGGTCAGCTGCGTGCCCTACGACCCCGAATCGAAGGGCGGCGCGGAGGCCACGGTCCGCATCGCGAAGGCCGACCTCGTGCCCACGGATGCGAACCTGCTGGCCGCCTACGACACCTTCACCGACCTCGCGGATGCCTGCCTGACCTGGTGCGACGCGGTGAACTCCCGCCGCCACCGGGCGACGGGACAGATACCTGCCGACCGCCTCGATATCGAACGCACCACGCTGCATGTCCTGCCCGTCGAACCCCTGGCGCTCGCGCTGGGCGAGGAACGGCTGGTCGGTTCGGATCGCACGATCAGCTTCAACTCGGTGCGCTACTCGACTCCGCCGGGCTATACCGGCGTGAGGGTGTGGTGCCGGGTGGTCGGCGAGGAACTGTCCATCACTGCGCGCACCAACTCCGGTGATCTGTCGGAGATTTGGCGCCATCAGCTTTCCACTCCGGGTGTTCCGCAGATCATCGACGAGCACTATCCCGACCATCCCGACGGCCGCAGCATTCACCAGCCGAGGCTGCAGCCCCGCTCGGAAGCTGAGATCGCGTTCGTGGGTATCGGCCCCGGCGCGGGCCGCTGGCTCAAGGAAGCCGGACCCGCAGGCGCCACCCGCATCCGCGCCAAGATGGCCCGCGCGGTCGAGCTGGCCACCGTCCTGGGCAACGACCGTGTCGACCAGGCCCTCGGACTTGCGGCCACGGCCGGGCGCTTCGCCGACGGCGACCTGCTGTCGATCCTGGGGCACATCGCGGACAGCAAGCCCGTCGGCGAGGTCGTCCGCGCGGACGAAGCCCACTCCGTCCAGAACGGAACCAGCGGCTGGCAGGCCCTGGGCCGCTGATCCAATTAGCCGCCCGCCAGCACCTTTTGACTGCACGTCACCCAAGAGAACGGCACCTCCATGAGCTTTCCCAACCCGCCCGCGATCCCCGAGGAGCTCGACAAGCTCATGCGCCGCATGCGTCTGCCCTATATGCGCAAAGCGGCCCCCGATGTCCTGGCCACCGCCCGCGCCCAACGCTGGGACCCCGCCGAGGTCCTGCGGCTGCTGATAGCCGAGGAAGTCACCGGCCGCGACGCGGCCACCCGTCGGCTTCGCCGGCACTCGGCGAACTTCCCCACCGGCAAGACCCTCGGCTCCTGGCGGGCCGAGGACTCCACCATCCCCGAACCCACCCAGAACTCCCTGACCACCCTCGAATGGATCGGCCGGGCCGAGAACCTGGTGATCGCCGGACCCTCGGGGACGGGAAAGAGCCACTTCACCGAGGGACTCGCCCAGGCCGCGATCGAGAAGGATCTGCGGGTGTCCTGGTTCACCCTGGAGACGCTGAGCTCCGCGATCGGCAAGTCGAAGGTCGACGGGTCCACCGCACGGACCGTCGCCCGGATCTGCCGGGCCGATTTGATCGTCATTGATGACATTGGCCTGCTGCCCGTCGGCGAGGACGCCGCCGAGGCGTTCTACCGGATCATCGATGCCGCCTACGAGCGCCGGTCCATCGCGGTCACCAGCAACATCCACCCCTCGGGCTTCGACACGATCATGCCCAAGACCCTCGCGGGCGCCAGCACCGACCGCCTCATGCACCACGCTCACCTCGTGACCACCACCGGCGACTCGCACCGCCTCGCCGAGGCCCTCGCCGGGAAGGGAGTGGTCCCCTTGAACTGACCCGCACCCCCAGGAACACCACTGGCCACACACCTGGGTTTCTGATGGCCACCAGCCTGGTCATCCAACGGCCACCCACCTGGGCATCTCAGTGGCCGTTGACA
>NZ_JBIAIQ010000105.1:0-2636 GCF_042871525.1 Streptomyces sp. NPDC005784 | reverse complement strand
GCACCGCATCCCCGGCCTGCCGTGAAGCCCCGGAACCGGACAACCTGCCTTCAAGTACTACGAGTCAGCCGAGCACTCGCAGAACACCCTCTCAGTCCTTCCTCGGCTGGCTGCCCGGCCTTGAGGCAACCGTCGTGATTCTTTGCAACAACGAGGAGACCAACCTCGACGCCCTCCTGCGACAGCTCATACCAACAATGCTCGACAGCTGATGTCGAGCATTGCAAAGCGTCGACACCCGCGTTAGGGGCGCGGTACAGCCATCACGGGACCGAGCGTTGCGGGTTCCCTGTTTGGCGCAGTGCGGTGGGGTCAGGCTGCCTGGAGACATCCGTGCGTCCCTCGTCCGGATGAGAATGCCCCCGTGGCGTTGTCAGTGGAGAAGGCGTCCCTGTCCGCACGCGAGGAAAGACTCGCAGCTTCCGGCGTTGCACTCGATAGGATCCGAGGCTGAAAACGGATCACTTCTGCATACACCAACTGACCAATATAGAAGTCTAGTTCGGCCCAAGCGTGCCTGTTGGCCCTACTCGCATCGTGATGTGATCAACGCCATGAAGAAGGTCACGGCGTTAGCGGCCACTGCCCTGACCACCGAGACTCTGTTGTCCTGCGCGGCGTCCTCCGCGCAGGTCCGGCCAGGCCCGGTCGTACCGCACCCCTGGGATAAGCGGGTGCACTGCAACGCGACCGACCCTGACGGCCGTCACATCGTCACCCGATTCGGCACTTCCGACTTCGGCTGGTACCACTTCACCAACCGCCACAACATCCACAAGTGCTCTACGCTGGCCGCAGCCAATCATGGCAATGCCGGCCGGGACAACCACCACGGCCGTCTGGAGTATGACGGCGTCGCCTTCGAAACCGGCCCAAGGCCAAGGCAGGTCAAGTTCACCGTCATCGTTCAGTACACGCGAAAGACAACGGACGGATTGTACGATGCCGGCAGGGGACAGAAGATCGGCGTCATCAACGCTTTCTGCCGCAACCAATCAAACAACAAGTGCCCGGCATGGATGCATCCGTGACAGACCCTGAAGACCGAGAGCAGCAGGCGGATGCGACCCGCCGACTGCTGTATTACCTGAACGCTCCAGTCGCCGAGTACTGCCGCCTGCGCGGCGTCCTGCCCGCGCCCGGCGCCGTACGCATCGCCATCCGTGCCGGAGACGACGAGAACGGCCGGGACTTCCTTTACGAGATCCCCAACGACACGGTGACCCCGTACTACGTCCCCGGCCTGCTGCGTACGGTCCTGACCGGGCCTCAGATCCACAGCAGCAGTGATGTCGGCGAAGTCATGGGGATGACCCTCATCTGCCTCCGCCCGCAGGAGATCACCCCGGACCCGGAACCCGAACAGGGCCGGGCACTCACTGTCGTGCACGCCCTGTCGGACCCCGGCGACGACGAGAACCCCTTCCTGATCGGCTTCCTGATGCACGGCGACGGCCTGCTGCGGCTCTACGTGCAGCGTCCCGACGGGCCCGGCATCATTGGCGCCGACATTCGCCTGACCGAGACACCCCCCACTGCGCTGATCGCCTCTCTCCCCTCCCTCGTCGAGGAAGAGCAGTATCAACGGCCGGCCCCGGACGACCCGCACTGCGGTCTCCTCGTCGACCTGACCAACTGGTAGCACGGCATCGCGGTCCTGCGCTGCAGCCCGCACGTGTCCAGGAATGCCGCACCTGACACCCAACCATTTAGCATCCGGTCATTTCCGGCGGGCTGTGCGTCGGCTGGGGCATCGGTTCCGACGGCAACGACGACGGCTGGAACGACGACAAGGAATGTTCGGACGCCACTGACTGGGACTGCGAGATCATCTTCACCGATATCAAGCTCGCCGAGGACGCCCTGCCCGGCATCCTGAAGAAATGGTGAGCCGGCCGCTGCGGGCCGCCGCCGTCGGCACGGTCCTGTGGACCCCGACCGGCTGCGACGGCGGCTCCAAGCCGTGCGAACTGTTCGACGTCGTCCCGCAGGTCGCCGTGACGTGGCAGGTCGACGGACTGCCCTACAGCGAGGACTGCGCCTATCGGCCGGGGGCGTGGCCGAGCATTGCGGAAGCGGTGCGCCGCTACGGCGGCCAACCGCGGGTCCTGCGCCTGCCGGAGGGCTACGACGAACGACAGGCGCAGATTCGGCTTCGTCGAACCGTTCGAACTCCTCAGCCTCGACACAGGCGTTGGCCTCGTCGAACCAGGATTTGAACTGGCTGAAGACAGGCTCTGGGAGGAAACGTCCACGCTGCCAGGGCATGCCGGCCTCGTCGACGGTGATCGTGCCGACGAGGGTGCTTCCACTCAAGAGCCGCCACTCACTGTGAAGATCGGTCATCCTGGCCTCATGAGGTGGTTCCTACGGCTTCCTGGCGTGGCCGCGCCTGGTACAGCTGTCAGGCTCGCAGAGGTTACGGAACACCTGCGGGACAGCACCACGCCGGGGTGGAGGTGTCCGGGCCCAGCCCCCGACCATTCATCAAGGCGCTGATCTGCACCACAGCGGTAGCGATCTTGCGATCGACGTTAAAGCTCAAGCGTACGTCCAGCAGCTCGGGCATCGTCCCAGCTCAGAGGAGGTGGAGAAGGTGTAACCGGGCGTCAAGTTCAGGACAGCCAGCCGGTGTG
>NZ_JBIAIQ010000104.1:0-3100 GCF_042871525.1 Streptomyces sp. NPDC005784 | reverse complement strand
CGACAGCCGGGCTGCCACCCTGCCCACAATCCGCGCGACAAGCCGAAACGGCCCACCGGAAGAACCGACGGACCGTCACGAAAGATCGAGGCTAGAAGGGGCTCGGGTGGTTCATTGGAGGACTGGTTCTGAACTGGCCTTCTCGGGAAGCGGTGTTGGGGTGGCCGATTACTTCGACACGCATTCGACAGGACGGGGTTGGCCGCAGGTGGTCAGGCGCGGCGCCATGCTTCGAAGAATCGCTCGCGGTCCTCTGACGTTTCGAACTTCCGCCGACCCGCCAACGCAGCTCCCACGGCCTCGGGCGGCCGGCGTCACCGCCATGACCATCAGCCGCGCGAACCAGGAAGTCCGCCCCTTCTACTACCGAGGTATCCAAACGCGCCTACCTGCGCGAGCCCCTAGAAGATCTCCACAGTTCGAGCCGATTGACAGACAAGACCTCCACTCAACCTGACAACGCCCCTGCCCTGTTGCTCAACTGCCGTGCCGCCCAGTAGTCGCTGCCGCCTGAGATGTCGCTCAGCTCACGGAGACGGCGGACGTGATGCGCGAGCCGGCCGCGGAGCCCCATGTCTCCTGACCGTGTGACGCACGCCATGGGAACCTGCCCTGCCGCGCGGACAATGCTGGACGTGGACTACTCATTGCACACCCGGATACGGGCAGGCGACCCCGAGGCGTTCCGCGAGCTCTTCCGTGACCACGCCCGACTGGTCCACCGGCACGCGGTGCGCGTGACCGGAGACTGGACCGTCGCCGAGGACATCGTCTCGCTGACCTTCTTGGAGGCATGGCGGCTGCGCGTCAAGCTGCGGGACGAAGGCGACAGCCCGCGCCCCTGGCTGATGGGCATCGCCGTGAACGTACTGCGTAACACCACCCGCGCTGCGCGCCGCCACCAGCGGGCCCTGGAGCGCCTGCCGGCCAAGGAAACGGTCCCGGACTTCGCCGACGAACTCGTCGGCCGCATAGCCGATGCCGACCAATTGGCAGCCGCCCAGCGGGTACTGAAGAAGCTGAACCGGAGCGAGCGCGAGGTCTTCACACTCTGTGTGTGGTCCGGGCTCAGCTACGCGGAGACGGCGGCCGTGCTCGGCGTCCCGGCCGGCACCGTGCGCTCCCGCCTGTCCCGCGCCCGCAGACGGCTGAGCAAGCTGGCCGACGAAGAACTGAGGAAACGCACGGAACCGCTACCGCGCAACGGACAAGTACAGGGCGGCCGCACTTCTGCGGCCCGGTCACATGAGTCGTACGGGGAGAGGTCCGAATGATCCGCAAGAAGTCTCGGCGTGAGGAGTCGCTGGACCACGCGGAGCTGGCCCGTTTGCTGCCGGCGCCGGGAGACCCGCACCTGTCGCTCGACCGTCACCTGCTTCTCGAGGAGCACCTGATGAACGAGATTCAGCGCACTGCACCCGCCCCTGCGCCGTCCCGCCGCGTGGCACGCCGTGTCCTGCTGATCGGTGTCCCGGTCACCGCCGCCGCCCTGGCCGGCGCATTCGCCTTCACCGCGCTGACCGGTTCCGGGGGCATCGACCCGGCCGCGGCCACCCCGCCCCCGGTCGAAGCACCGGTCGTCCGCATCGAGCCCGGCAGCACCGCCCAGCTCGCCTCCACCGTCGAGCACATCGCCGCCGCCGCCTCGGCCCGCAAGACGCCCGAACCCGGCCCGGGCCAGTACATCTACATCAAGAGCATGGTCTCCTACCTCTGCGTCTTGCACACCGACGAATACAAGTCCAAGACCTTGGTCCAGCCCCTGCATATCCGTGAGGTCTGGCATTCCCCCGACGGCAAGCAGGGTTGGCTGGACGAGCCCGGCTACAAGCCCAAGGGCGGCATCACCCTCGACAGCGACGTCGAGAGCAGCGTGAACGGCCCCTCCTACTACTACCTCAAGACGCTGCCCACCGACCCGGACGCCCTGCTGAAGAAGATCTACGAGGAGACCAAGGGCCAGGGAAACTCCCCGGACCAGGAGGCATTCACCACTGTCGGCGACCTGCTCAGGGAGCAGCTCGCACCGGCGAAGCTGAACGCGGCGCTGTACCGGGCCGCGGCCAAGATCCCCGGGGTTGTGGTGGTGGACCATGCCAAGGACGCTGCGGGACACGAGGGCATTGCCCTGGCCCGGGTCGACCAGCAGAGCGGCGATCGCACCGAGTGGATCTTCGACCGCAAGACGTACGCCTATCTCGGCAGCCGCGGCCTCCAGGTCAAGCAGGTTGATGACGTCAAGCCCGGCACGGTCCTCGAATCCACCGCCGTGCTGGAGCGGGCCGTCGTCGACGCCCAGAAGCAGCGCCCCGGCGCGCAAGGTACCGATGCGTGAGAACGCGAACGCCCCGCTGGGCGGTGCGTATGTTTCCACGCGATCAGGACCGGCGTGTCGAGCAGCACTCCCGTCGTCGCCGGTGTCGGTCTCGCGCTCGTGGTACAAGATCACGGGGCACGCTCTAGGACGGCCCGGGAGGGCCCTCGTGTGTGAGTACCGCATTAGGAGCGAGGTGGGGCGACCACGCTCGTGACCTGCTGATTCCTACGTTGGGGCGATGCCTGGCGAACTCCCCCGACGAACCACGGTTCCCCGTGAGTCCCCGTCCGTTCTGGCATGAGAGTGGCACGGCCTGGGGACCGTGCCATTGCCATCGTCAACTGACCTCGGACGGCCCAGAGACAGTCCCGCGCCTGCTCGCCCCCAAGGCGCGAAAGTCTAGGGCTGGCTGCCGTACGTCGTACGGGGCCTCTCGACGCCAGACACGTCGCCACTCCCGGGCAAGAAATGCGCCAGCTGCGAGAAACAGGAGCGATCCGGGCCAAGTGATGTGGGGCAGCTCGATGAATGTGGAAATTGGGGCGGCCACCCAGCCGCAAGACACCAAGGCGAGCACTACGATGCGGCCGGCCCGCCCAGGGAACCTGGACACATCCGCCATGCCATCCTCCACGGGTTGATTCTCAAACTGCGAGCGGCAGTGTACGTGTGGTCGGCGGAGTCTCAACCCGGATCCACCGGCTGACGTTTGTGGACAACTTCTCCGGGAACGAGGAAGAGCCTTGTGACCTGCGATGATGGGAGTTCTTGAGGCTTCCAGCA
>NZ_JBIAIQ010000103.1:0-3151 GCF_042871525.1 Streptomyces sp. NPDC005784 | reverse complement strand
CGGTGGTTTGTTGACGGCGGGTCATAGCTGCAGTAGGCCGGTAGCAGAGGAACGTCGCCTTGCCGCCAGGGGGCTTGTGATGACCCCGCTTCGGGAGCGTCCGAGCGCCGGACTGCGGAGCCCCCTTTTCGCGCCCCGGCGGCGTGCTGGTGGGCGCGGACGACGGTGGAGTCGACCGACACCAGCCAGTCGATGTCGCCCGCAGCGTCCGCTGCGGCCTGGGCGGCCTGGAGCATGCGCTCGAACGTGCCGTCCAGGGCCCACCGGCGGAAACGGGTGTGCAGCGTGTGCCACGAACCGTACCGTTCGGGCACATCCCGCCAAGCGGTCCCGGTCCGGAACTTCCACACGATGCCATTGAGCACGGTGCGGTCGTCAAGACGCTTGCGGCCCCGCAGCGAGCCGGGCAGCAGCGGCCGGACGAACTCCCACTCGGCATCCGACAGTTCATGGCGACGTATCACCCGACCATGATCCACCATCCAAGATCAATTGAAGACACCGCTTAGGACCGCGCCCGGCCGGCAGGCGGACGACTACCTGAACGACCGGACCGCCAGGATCTACCCCGGCCTCGTCAGAGTTCCCTCCTGCCGAGAACCGATCTGCGCGGCCCGGCCTATTTCGTCACCGGCGGAGGCGGAGGCGCCAGGACGAAACCGGCGGTCAGGACGGTCACGAAGGCGATCGTGTCGCAGCCGATCCACTGCCAGTTCAGGCGGGTGTTCCACCCGCTCGCGGACGTCGTCGCCGGGCCGGTACCGGAAGCGGGAACGTGCGTCCTCCGGCGTCGGCGTGTCCAAACGGGCCATTTCAATGAGTTTGTGGTGTGCCGTCCGTACGGGACCGGGACCGTTCGGGGAGAGTGGCTGTCCACAAGCGGGCACGGCGGCAGGGGCGCACGGCATCGGGTGGGTCCGAGAGGGGATCGTGGACGGGAAGCGGCGCAGTGGACGTCGGACGGTCGTGCTCACGACGGTGCGGTGCGTCCTGGTCGCGACCGCCCTGGTCGCCGCCTATTACCTGCTGCCGCTGGACTCGGCCTTCACGGTGACGTCCGCCCTCGCTCTGGTGGTGGGGCTGTTGGCGGTGGCGCTGCTCATGGGGTGGCAGGTGCGCGGGATCGTGAGTTCCGAGCGTCCCCGGCTGCGTGCCATGGCGGCGCTGGCGACGGTACTTCCGTTGTTTCTGCTGCTCTTCGCCACGACCGACTACCTGCTGGACCGCAGCGCCCCCGGCAGTTTCAGTGAAGCGATGTCGAGGACCGACGCCCTGAACTTCACGATGACTGTGTTCAGCACGGTCGGGTTCGGCGACATCAGCCCGCGCAGCGAGACCGCCCGGCTCCTTGTCACGGGACAGATCACGGCCAACCTTCTGCTGCTCGGCGTGGCCGCCCAGGTCCTGGTAAACGCGGTTGAACAGGGCCGGCGAGCGCAGAGCGGGGCGGAATAGCCGGCCGGTCGCGCCGGGCGTCCGAGGGGTCGGTCAGCCGGCGGGAACGTCCTGCGCGGGCAGTCGTCCCGCCTTCACGGCGTCGACGAGTGCCTGGTGGTCGCGCTCGTTCTGGTCGGCGTACGCCTCCGCGAAGGTGACGAGGGCCCGGTCGAAGGAGTCCTTCTTTCCCAGGTAGGAGGCGATCGCGATCCGGTCGCCGGACCGCGCGTGCGCCCGGGCGAGGGTGAGGCCGCAGACGCCGCCGAAGGTCTCCAGCTGGAGGGGCGTCATCGTCTCCGGCATCGCGATGCCCTTCCAGTCGCGCAGTTGCCGTACGTAGAAGTCGCGGCGCTTGCCGTCGATACCGTCCACCCGTTCCCAGCCGAGGAACATGTCGCTCGCCGCCTGCATCAACCGCTGTCCCGCGACCACCCGTTCGCCCTGGTTGCGGTACTGGCTGGCCCCGACGTGGTCGGCGAGGACAGAGGTGTCGGCCTCCTTGGCCTGCAGGAACAGCGGGTCGCGGCCGTCCCGGCCGAGGAACAGGATGATCCAGCACCGGGTGCCGACGCTGCCGACCCCGACCACCTTGCGGGCGACGTCCGCGAGTTGGTAGTCGTCCAGGAGGAACCGCCGGTCGGACGGCAGCGTGATCCCGTACCGCTCAATGAGTCCGCGGAACTGGCGCTCCAGCGTGGTGCGTTCGGCGTCCGGCAGCAGGTCGGCGAGGGAAACCAGCAGCGGGGGGTCCGACGCGATCATCGGCCGGCCGTCGACCTCGCGCGTGAGTTTTTCGAAGACCTGCACGGTGTCGCGCGAGCGGGCCTTCGACAGGGCGCGGTCCAGCTTCTTCTGGCCGCTCCTGTGGAGTTGGCCCGTCGTGAGGTCCGTGAGGCGCTCGGCGTCGATCTTCGCGTACCAGACGTCGAGGTTGCTCATCCCGGCGAAACGGCGCATGGCGTCGCGGTACGAGCGCACGGTGCCGCTCACGATCCGGGCACGCTCGGCGTCGTCGAAGCCGTTCGCCCGGGCGGCGATGACGAAGCTCGCCGACAGCCGCTTCACGTCCCACTCCCACGGACCCGGCAGCGTCTCGTCGAAATCGTTGATGTCGAACATCAACTTCCGCTCCGGCGAGGCCAGCAGCCGAAAGTTGAGCAGATGGGCGTCTCCGCACAACTGGGCGTCGATTCCCGAGACGGGACTGCCGGCCAGGTCGGACGCCATGATCGCCGCAGCGCCCCGGTAGAACCGGAACGGGGACTCGGTCATCCGGCTGTACCGGATCGGCACCAACTCCCGCACCCGGGCCGCGGACTGCTCCTCCAGGATCGCCAGCGGGTCCGTTCTCTTCGAACCGGGCCTGTACACGGCGTGCCCCGACCGCGGACAGCGGCGCCGCGCCTCCTTGCCGAGTGCCACGCGCTCCGCGGGGGTCGCGTGGGGCGACGTACGCATGGCCGTGGTCGCGTGCTTGGGCATGATCGGCTCTCCTACCTGGCTCTGCCGCCCCCGGGAACCACGGCGTCGGAGCGCTGCCGTGCCCCACCTGGTGGGCCGTGCCGATCGCCTGTGCCTGGTGGCGTCCGGCATCGAGCGTCCATAAGCGCCGGGCTTCCCCTCAACGGTAGATCCGTCGCGAGGGCTCCGCATGGCGGCGCGGATCGCCCCGGTCCGGCGCCGATCTCCGGCCGTCGGCGGACCGGTACACCCC
>NZ_JBIAIQ010000102.1:0-3210 GCF_042871525.1 Streptomyces sp. NPDC005784 | reverse complement strand
GAACCGCCGCGAATCGCATCAGATGCGAACTGGCTTCGCTCTGCGCTGTGTTGGCCATTCGGGCCTCGGGAAGCTGCTGATCAGCAGGTAGGCGGCTCCGGCGTGCCTGTTAGGACGGTAGCTGACGGGCCGGGCCCGTGTCGTTCGGCTTCACTCGATCGGATGGCTGACCTGCCGTTCCATCCCGAACTTCGCATCTGATGCGAGATTCTCGCGGCGGATGCGATCTACGGAGCGTGACGAAATGCTGGGCAATGACAGGACCACGCCGGGGGCCGCGCGGCTGCACCTGGCCGACGGGGTGCCGCTGCTGCGGCCGGAGGAGCAGGTCTTCGAGGCGATGCTGGACGGCTGGCGCAACCAGCAACTGGCGCGGAACCTCGCGCTGTCGACCATCAACGGTCGTGAGCGGAAGGTACGGGCGTTCGCCGCGCACGCGGACGCCTTCCCGTGGAACTGGTCCTCGCCGCTGGCGGACGAGTGGTTCGGCGACCTGCGGGCGGTCCGCGGCTGTGTCCGCTCGACGCTGCGCGGCTACCAGGAGGCAGTTCGGCTGTTCTGCGACTACACCACCGACTCGGCCTACGACTGGGCGGCCGAGTGCGAGCGGCGGTTCGGCACCCATCCGATCCAGGTGTGTCACGAGTGGAACACCGCCGTGCACATGCAGGAGTGCGAGGCCGAGTCCCCGAAACGGGCCTTCACCCGGAAGGAGTTGCAGGCGTTCTTCGACCACGCCGACGACGAGGTGGGCCGGGTCCGCGGTCGCGGCCGCAAGGGCTGGCTGCCCGCCTTCCGCGACGCGATGCTCTTCAAGACCGCGTACGCCTACGGGCTGCGGCGCAACGAGACGCGGATGCTGGACACAGCCGACTTCGGCCGCAACCCCGAAGGCCCGGAGTTCGGCGAGTACGGCGTCTGCTACGTCCGCCACGGCAAGGCCAAGAAGGGCTCGCCCCCAAAACGCCGCAGCGTGCTGACCGTCTTCGACTGGTCGGCCGAGATCCTCGACCAGTGGGTCCGTGAGGTCAGGCCCGCCATGCGGCACGCGGACGGGCCCGCCTTGTGGCCGTCCGAACGCGGTCGGCGGGTCGGCCTGCAGCGGCTGGATTCCCGCTTCGCCGCCTACCGTGACGACCTCGGGCTGGACCCGGTCCTGGACTTCCACTCGCTGCGAAGGTCGTACGTCACTCATCTCATCGAGGACGGCTGGGACGCCCTATTTGTCCAGCAGCAAGCCGGCCACGACCATGCGAGCACCACTTCCATCTATACCTGCGTGTCCTCCGACTTCCGTACCCGCACCCTGCGGCGGGCCCTGGACGCCACGATCGAGGCCGCGCTCAAGCCCGCGAGGGGGGCCTGATGAAACGCCAGGTCAGCTACCAGTGGCGGCTTCGCGAGCGAATGGCCGCGGCCGGGATGTTCACCACCAGCGAGCTCGCCCCGCCGCTCGCCGAGCGGGGTATCAACCTCTCCCTCTCCCAGGTCCACCGCCTGGTCACCGGCACCCCCGAGCGACTGTCGCTGCCGGTGCTGGCCGCGCTCTGCGACATCTTCGAGTGCACCCCCACCGACCTGATCGCCACCAAGGCCGAGAACGCCGTCATCCGCAAGGTCGCCACCGGAGACGCGGTCGTCGACCTGTCGGCGGTGCGGCCCAAGCGCGCCCGCATCCGGCCCGAAGGATGAGCCGCACCCGGGTGCCGACGAGCGCGCGGTTCTGCGCCCGCTGCAGCCGGGCAGTGCGGCCCGAGACGAACCACTGGCCCGAGGGCTACATCTGTCAAAGCTGCATGACCAGGGCTTTGGAGTCCTACGGAACATGCGTGAGCTGCGGTGTCGATCGGCTCACCCCCGGCCTCGCACCGGACGGGGGCAAGCTGTGCACCGACTGCGCCGGCGGCCTCGGCGACTTCACCTGCGAACAGTGCGGCCAGGAAGCACGGCGCTACCGACGCGGGGTCTGCGGCCGATGCGTCCTGGCCGAACGCCTCCACGAACTCCTCGACGACGGCACCGGCAGCATCCGGCCCGAACTCTTCCCGCTGTTCGACATGCTCCGGCAGATGAAACGTCCCTGGGGCGGGCTGACATGGACCAGCCATCCCCACGTCCAGCGAAACCTGCGAGCCCTGGCCTGCGGCCAAGTGCCCATCACCCACGAAGGGTTGAGCCAACTCACGCCCTGGCGGTCAGTCGCCTACCTGCGCGATCTGCTGATGCAGAGCAGGGTCCTGCCCCCGGCCGATCGGCAGTTGCTGTTCTTTCAGCGGTCGCTGGCTGAGAAACTGCCCGCCGTCGGCGACGCCGAGCACCGCAGGCTTCTGGAACTCTTCGCCGCCTGGCATGTCGAGCGCCGCCTTCGCACACTGGCCAGCCGCGGCCCGCTCACCGGCAATCAGGTCCAGCAGGCCCGCGAAGAGATCCGCCTCGCGACCGCCTTCCTCGGTCACCTCGCCCAGCGCGGTCACGATCTCGCCGACTGCACCCAGGCCGATGTCGATGCCTGGTACGCAGGCGGCTATACCGCCCGGCGTCTCACCCACGCCTTCCTCCGCTGGGCCATGCGGTCCAAGTACATGCCCGCCGTCGCCGTTCCGCACCGCTCAACGAGTAACCCCGCGCCGATCGCCCAGCATCAGCGGCTCGCGCTGCTGCGACAACTCGTGGACCACGACGATGTCCCGCTCCAGGACCGCGTGGCTGCCGTGCTCGTCCTTCTCTATGCACAGCCGCTTACACGGATCGCCAGGCTCGGCACCGACGACGTCCAGCACAGGGACAGCGAAGTCCTCGTCCGGCTCGGAGACCCGCCGTCGCCCGTCCCGGCCCCCTTCGCCGGGATGCTGCTGGACTACCTGGGGCAGCGGCCGAACACCATGACAGCGACCAACCCCGATGCCCGATGGCTCTTCCCCGGCCGCCGGGCCGGACAGCCCATGACCCCGAAAACCCTGGAACTTCGGCTCCGCCACCTGGGCTTCCCGACTCAGCGAGGACGCACAGCGGCGATCCGCCACCTCGTCCTCCAGGCCCCGGCCCCGGTGGTCGCCCGGATGCTCGGCTATGACGACGACACCACAGCCCGCCTCGCCGAAGAGGCCGGAGGAACCTGGCGTCACTATGCCCCCGGTGACCACTCGCAGTGACCACGAACCCTCAGTATCTGAGGAATACGCGACTCCCGATTACGCGAGGTCGCCAGAT
>NZ_JBIAIQ010000101.1:0-3221 GCF_042871525.1 Streptomyces sp. NPDC005784 | reverse complement strand
GCTACGAACGCAAAGCCGAACACTTCCTCGCCTTCGCCGCCATCGCCTGCACCCTCATCTGCTACCGCCGACTCACCAAATGAGATGACTTCTAAAACGCACCGCGCTGGCCAACCTCGCCGCCCTCACCCTCGACGAACCCACCCACGCTGTTCGAACAGGACTCCGCAGCATCCAGCACCGACCGGCCCTCCTGACCGCATTCCTCGCCCACACCGGACTCGAAATCCACCCAGCACCAACCTGATCAGCAAAGCTCAGCGAGCACTCCACCGACTGTGCCGGCCACCGAACCGTCTTTTTGGGGCACGCACGCCGGCGGGGTCGTAGCGGACGTACTTGTCGATGCGGAAGCCGGGCGGGCCGATGCGCTTCTCGCACCATTGGTAGACGGTTTCCTTGGGCGAAGGTGCCGGTCCGTGAAGCCTCCCCGGAGGATGGCTCCGCAAGGGCGGCAGGGATATCACTGCGTCCTACAATTCGGAAACACAGCGTGGGACTTTCCTTCGAGGCGCAGGGGAAAGACACGTGTCAGTCACGGTCGGGCGGCCTCCAGCACCGCGCGACGCAGGCGCGTCCCGCTTTGCCGGGTTGCCGGTCGGCACAAGCAGAGTGACACTGATTAGGAGGTAATCGCGCGTTCGCGGTACTCCATCTCCGTTTCTGAGCGTCCGACCTCCTTGTCGCCTAGGGCGCTGAACCACGAGGACCAGTCATGAAGCATCCAGGGTTGGATGACAATGACTCAAGAGGCAATTCTGGGCCGTGATGGGCCGGCATTCGCACAGTGATGCCCGGGTGGGGCGCTCTTTAGCTCCGCAGGGCAGCGACATGCATCGGGACGATTATTTCCCGTCAATCGATGGCCGGTCGATGGAACGAATGGTAAAATAAGCAGATCGGAACAGTCATGCCAACTGTTAGAACATCGCGGGAGTTCCAGGGCAATGGGCCCATCAGCTTGGTCGCGCTGAGTAAACTCGAGCAGAGATCATTTCCGGTCAGCGTTCGCGATCTCATCGCTATCCGTACGAAAACTATTCAGAGTAGGACGTCGGCAGGAGACGTCGATGCCGACGTCACCTTTGCATTCGCCAGTTCCGGCGGCTGGACGGCGTCCGTTAGCGTACACGACAACGGAACGATCACCGGTGATTCATTCGTGTTGGATCTGACACTGAACGGGATACCGAACAATGCTGGAACTCGCTTTACGGGTGAACTGCACACTGATGAAACAACTCAGCAATCGAAGAACGGCATCGATCCGAACATTCGAGCACATTTCGACCAAATAACATCGCTGCACGTCAAGCTTCAGGCAACACCTGACGTCGAGAGCGTGATCAGCGACATCGGCCTCTTCCTCGTAACGGCAGGAACCATTGCGTTCCTCACCGCTCCAGGAAAGGTTCAGGCTGGTCCCTGCACAAACCCCGATCAGCCGGACTGTGTGCAATTCACAAAGGTTCAAGGTGGCGGACCTTCAGATCCATCAGGCGATCCCACAGCCGGTGGAACTATCGGAAGGGCCTAGAAGCAAAAGCGCCTGGACTGTGTGTCCACCTATATCACTCGAAAGGAATGAAAATGACTGCATTGGTCGGGACATCCTCAGACTCAAATCCCGCAGTTTTCGGGGAGAGTGCACACGGCGAGGGAGTCCGGGGTACGGCGCATTCCCCCGATCACGGCGGCGTCGTCGGTACCAACGAGAGCGCTGGGCAAGGCGTTTTCGGGGAGAGTACACAGGGCGAGGGAGTCCGGGGTATGGCGCATTCCCCCGATCACGGCGCCGTCGTCGGTGGCAACCTCAGCGCCGGGCAAGGCGTTTTCGGGGAGAGCGCGCAGGGCGAGGGAGTCCGGGGTATGGGTCACTCGCCGGATCACGGCGCCGTGGTCGGTACCAACGATAGCGCCGCGCAAGGCGTTTTCGGGGAGAGTGCACAGGGCGAGGGAGTGCGAGGTGTGGGGCATTCCCCCGATCACGGCGCCGTCGTCGGCAGTAACGACAGCGACGGGCCGCAAGCAGCCGGCGTATTCGGCATAAGCAGCGGGACCGGCCCAGGCGTCATCGGGCAGAGCGAACACGAAGCTGGCGTACGGGGAACCAGCACCCAAGGCACAGGGGTCGTCGGAATCGGAGGCACATTCGCGGCTCAGTTCGTCGGAAAAGTTCAGGTCCAGGGCGATATAGAGGTCACCTCCGGACACGACCTGATCCTCGATGGCGCCGACTACGCAGAAGCACTCACGGCGGACGACGGCGACATCGCTGCCGGCTGCGTGGTAGTGGTCGGACCTGAAGGGAATGTGCGACGGTGCAGCCGCGAATACGACACCGCAGTCGCGGGCATCGTATCGGGCGCCGGCGGTGTGAAACCGGCTCTCATCCTCGACCGTCACGTCGGCAGCGTCAACGTGGCGCTCGTGGGGAAGGTGTGGTGTCTTGCCGATGCCGATCCGGCTCCGATCCGCCCAGGTGATCTGCTGACAACTTCGTCGACAGTCGGACACAGTCGGAGCGTCAGCGAGCACGATCGAGCCTTCGGCACCGTCATCGGCAAGGCCTTGACGCCACTTGCCAAGGGGCGCGGATTTATTCGCGTTCTTGTAAGTCCGCGTTAGCCTCGATCTTTCGTGACGGTCCGTCGGTTCTTCCGGTGGGCCGTTTCGGCTTGTCGCGCGGATTGTGGGCAGGGTGGCAGCCCGGCTGTCGTGCCGGGTGGACGCCGGTTTCCCCGGTTCCGGTGGGAGTGCTCCTGGTGCAGGGACGGGATGTTGTGGCTGGTCAGCCCGGGTTCGGAAGGGCCTCGAGTCGCTTGATGGCTTCGGTGATCACGTCGGTCCAGGGCCAGTGGCGGGCGAACCGGAGGTGCCGCCGACGGGCGGTGCTGACCAGCTGAGCGGCGGCGGAGAACAGTCGCAGCCGCAGTCGGCGGGGCTCCCAGAGCCGGGGCTTGCCGGTCAGGGCAAGCATCGGCAGCCAGGCCAACAGATCGAGTGCGAGCTGGACGATCTCCAGCCAGATCTGATTCTGCGCGCTCTCGTGCAGAGGCAGGTTGCGTAGACCGGTGGCACGCGCATTGCGTAGGCGGTCCTCCGCCCTCGCGCGTCGGCGGTGCCTAAGAAGTCATCTCATTTGGTGAGTCGGCGGTAGCAGATGAGGGTGCAGGCGATGGCGGCGAAGGCGAGGAAGTGTTCGGCTTTGCGTTCGTAGC
>NZ_JBIAIQ010000100.1:0-3250 GCF_042871525.1 Streptomyces sp. NPDC005784 | reverse complement strand
GGAACGGGCATCTTCCCGTCCCTCACCCACCGCCAGGCGGTCTGGTAGCTCACGCCCTGCTGACGCGCCCACTCCGAAAGCCTCACAAAACCAAGGTACTGAGATGCCTGACCGGAGATGAGCATGAATGACTAGAAAACCTGCACCAGTTGTCAGCCCCCTCTTGCGGATACGGAGTTGCGTATGACCGGGGTTCACCTGCCTCGCGACCGTTCCTCGACCCGTGGTCGAGCGAGGTGCCCAAGGATGCCTCCGGGTGGGGGTGAGAGACCTCCGTTCGGCGTGAGGAGTGCATATGCGCAAGGTCGTTTCCCGTGACGGCAGCACGACCCCCTGCGAGAAGACGGGGGACGGCCCCGCGACCGCCCCGGCCGGCGGCGCGGCGGGCGGGGGCTTCATCGGCGTCCGCACGGACGACGCCACGGGTTCGGGAAGTCGGCTCTGATGCGCCGCGTCGCAGTCGTCGGGGCCGGCGCGGCGGGGTCGCTCACGGCGGTCCAGCTGATGCGGCAGGCCGACAGGCTCGGCCAAACGGTCGGGATATGGCTGATCGACCCAGCCGGGCGAACCGGGCCGGGTGTCGCCTACGGCACGTCCGATCCGCGCCATCTCCTCAACGTGCCCGCCGGCCGCATGAGTGCCTTCCCCGACGACCCCGGGCACTTCCTGCGCTGGCTGACGGACCGGAACCCGCACGCCGCGCCCGGTGACTTCGTCCCCCGCCAGGTGTACGGGCAGTACCTGACCGACATCGTCGAGCGCACCGCCGACGCCTGCGGGCACGCCCGCCTGCACCGGGTGCGGGACGAAGTCGTCGCCGTACGCGAGCAGGGATCAGGGCCGGCTCTGCGGCTCGCCGGAGGCGGTGAGCTGCGGGTGGACGCGGCCGTACTGGCGCTGGGCAGCCTCGCCCCGGCACAGGACTGGGCCGGCGCCGAGCTCAGGGGATCCGGGCGCTTCGTCGCCGACCCCTGGGCGCCGGGCGCTCTCGAGGGCCCCGCGGGGCAGGGGGACGTCCTGCTCGTCGGCACCGGTCTGACCATGGTCGACCTGGCCGCCACGCTGGCCCGCCCGGACCGCGTGGTGTACGCGGTGTCCCGCCACGGGCTCCTCCCCCAGGAGCACCTGCCCTCCGCGGCCCCGCCGGCCGAGGCGCCGCCGGACCTGGACGGTACACGCGGTCTCGACGCGCTGCGCCGCAGCGTGCGACGGCACCTGTCCGCCACCCGACGTGCCTGCGGGGACTGGCGCCCCGCCCTGGACGGGCTGCGCCCGTTGACGGCGGCGCTGTGGCAGCAACTGCCCGCGGCCGACCGGGCCCGCTTCCTCGACGAGGACCTGCGGACCTGGGAGGTGCACCGCCACCGCATGGCACCCGCGACCGCGGCCACGCTCCGCGGACTGCTGACGTCGGGCCTGCTGCGAACCGGCGCCGGGAAGGTGGCCGGTGCCGTGCCGGTCGACGGCGCGGTGGAGGTCGCCCTCAGCGACGGCACACGGCTGCGGGTCGGTGCGGTGGTCAACTGCACCGGGGCTCGGACGGGCCCGCGCGCCACGATGGATCCCCTGGTGCGCTGCGTGCTGGAACGCGGATACGGCCGCACCGGCCCCGCCGGTCTGGGGCTGGACACCGCCGGCGACGGGCGGCTGGTGCCCGCGGCCGGCGCCCCGGCCCTGCGGCTGTGGACGATCGGGGCCGCGCGGCGCGGGAACCTGCTGGAGACCACCGCCGTTCCGGAGATCCGCACACAGGCCGCCGAGGTCGCCGGCAACCTGCTGGACGTGCTCACCGACCGCCGTACCCCCGCACCGACCGACCGCTACGGGCAGCGCCTGAGCACGTCGCCCGAGGCGGCGGAGCTGTACGACCGGGCCCTGAAACGCATCCTGGCGGGCAGCCTCGGCGCCGAGGAACTGCTGACCGAAGCCGTCGCCGTCGACCCGGACTTCGCCGTCGGCCACGCGGCTCTGGCGCTGCTCAGCCACGAGCCCGGAGGCGTCGGGCAGACGCCCCCGGCGCTCACGTCCGCCCGACGGGCCGCAGCCGTACGGGCAAACGACCGCGAACGCAGCCTGGTCGCCGCGGTGGACGCCTGCCTGACCGGTACCGAGGAGCGGGGCAAAGCAGCCCTGTTGAGCCACATCGCCGACCATCCCCGGGACGCGCTGGCGGTCAGTGCGGCCGTACCGACCGTCTCCTTCAACGGTGTGACCCACGCCGAGGAGGCATGGGCACTGGTCGAGGGGCTGTCGGGAACCTACGGGGACGACTGGTGGTATCTGGGGCAACTGGCCTTCGTCCGGCAGGAACAGGAGTGCTGGGAAGAGGCCGAGACCCTGGCCTCCCGGGCGCTCGCCGCACAGCCCCGTGCAGGGCACGCCGTCCACGCCCGGGCCCACGTGTACTACGAGACCGGCGAGCACCGTGCCGGCCTGGCCTGGCTGGACGAGTGGCTACGCCGGCACGGGGACGGAGCGGGTCACCGTTCCCACGTCTCCTGGCACGCCGCCCTGCACGAGCTGTCCCTCGACAACCGGCCCGCACTACTGCGCCGCTACCGCCGGGAACTCATCGCCTGCCAGGTGAGCGGGGGCCGACTGCTGGTCGACTCCGCCTCGATGCTGTGGCGGGCGCGCATGACGGACAGCTGGAGTGGCGATCTGCCCGTCGCCGAACTGCTGCACGCCGCTCCACGGCACTGGCTGGACGCACCGGCGACGAGCTTCGCAGCCCTGCACAGCGCGCTGGCCCTCGCCGCGGCCGGGGACCTCGACGCCCTCGGGCAGTTACGGGCCCACGCGCTGGCCCACCACCAGGCGGTGTTCGCGCTGGTGGTCGCTCCGCTGTGCGACGCACTGTCGGCCGTCGTCCGGGAGGACTGGCGGCAGGCGGTACGGCAGCTTCCGCCGCTGCTTCCCCTGCTGGCGCGCACCGGTGCCAGCAAGGCCCAGCAGGAGGTGGTGGAGGAGACCCTGCTGCACGCCCTGATCGCGGGAAGCGAGTACGACCGGGCGGCGCGGCTGCTCGCGGCCCGGCTGGACCGCCGCGCGTCGCCGCTCGACCGGCGGCGGCTGGACGCGGTACGCGGACGGCGTGCGGGGTGGCGTGCTCCCGCGGTCATCTGAACTCCTCCTTGACATCCTCCCCCTCTCTTAGAGGGTGTTCTGCGAGTGCTCGGCTGACTCGTAGTACTTGAAGGCAGGTTGTCCGGTTCCGGGGCTTCACGGCAGGCCGGGGATGCGGTGCTCT
>NZ_JBIAIQ010000099.1:0-4088 GCF_042871525.1 Streptomyces sp. NPDC005784 | reverse complement strand
GGGGAGATAACTGGCCGCCGTTGGGGAGATCTCGCAGGCCGCCAGTGGGGCGAAACCCTGGCCGCCTACGGGGAGCACTTCAAGGCCATTGACACACCCCGAGCCAGGCCGCCCGGCTCACCCGCGCCCAGCTCCGGTCCGCCCTCAAACGCGCTGGGCGCAGCCGCGGCATCGAAGCCGAGGCCGAACGGCTCCGCGAGGTCTTCCGGGATGACTATGCGAGCCAGCCGCAGCTGGTCGAAGACGCGCTCGGCAAGCAGGCTTTCGCCCTCCTGCGGCAGTTGGAGGCTTCCTGTCTTGCTGCTGACGAGCTCGCCGAGGCGGTCGAGGAGTCTTTTGTCCAACACCCAGACGCCAGAGTCATCTTGAGCTTCCCCGGTCTCGGGGTCCAGCTCGGTGCCAGGGTGCTGGCCGAGATCGGTGATGACCGCCAGCGGTTCGCCGACGCACGTGGCGTGAAGGCCTATGCAGGTTCTGCCCCCGTCACCCGCGCGTCCGGCAAGAAACACCACGTCGGGCGCCGCATGGTCAAGAACGACCGGCTTAACCATGCCGGCTACCTGTGGGCCTTCTCCGCTCTGCGGTCCTCTTCCGGAGCGGATGCCCATTACCGGCGCCGACGCGAGCAAGGCGACTGGCACGCGGCCGCCCAGCGTCACCTGTTCAACCGCATGATCGGCCAGCTCTATCACTGTCTTCAGGCAGGCGAACTGTTCGACGAACACATCGCCTTTCCCTCCGAACTGTCCGCAGCAGCTTGACGACTTGGCATCGTGAGATGTCTCAGTGGGGCGGGAGGTCGTCCCCGCCAACTCGGCTCTGACGACGAGGACTTCATCGCCCAGAGGGCCACCACCCGCCCTGCCGAGCTCGGCCGGCCCTTCACCCGCTGGTCACTGCGCAAGCTCGCCGCCTACCTGCGCAAAGTCCACGGCCGGATCATCCGCATCGGCTGCGAAACATTACGCTGCCTGCTCGCCCGCCGCGGCATCACCTTCCAGCGCACCAAGACCTGGAAGGAGTCACCAGACCCCGAGCGCGACACCAAACTCGACCGCATCGAGGAAGTGCTCGACCGCTTCCCGGACGGAGGACTCCCGGCACAGTTACAGCCTCGCGCCCCTGCACGACGTCGTGCGCGCCTGGCAGCTGCGCGTCACCGCGGCCCCGGCCGTCGACGCCTACCTGGACTCCGGCCGTGACGAGACCGGCTTCGTGGACCTGGACGAGGTCCTCGGCACGTGCAGGTGACAGCTGAGCCGTGGGCGGTGCGCCTTGTCGTCGTACTCGGTGAAGACCTCAGTCGGGTACAGATGAACGTGCTCAGTTGTCAAAGGCTGCGACTGACGCCCTGTCGGCACTGATCAAGCCCTTTGCGAGGCTGGGCTCGTTCTGCCTATCGTTCGATTCGGCGTCACGGTGGACGCTCAACAGGGCAGTGCCCAAGTCACGAGGAGTGACCGTCGTGGGTGTATTCGTCCGGATCAGGGGGTGGTTGGAGTGCGACGATCGCCAGCTTGCCCGGGTCAAGGAGATCGTCAGCGCCGAGGACCCCGATCGGACGTACAGCGGAGGCTGGGGCTTCCCGGCGCGGCAGTACAACTGGACCAACTGGGTTTTCTTCGGCGCTGACATGCGCGAGCAGTCCGTTGACTGGTTTCTGGAACAACTGCGGCTCGTAGCGCGGATTCCTGCCTCCGATGATGACAACGACCTGGTCATCGGCCTCTTCCTCGTCAGCCACGAAGTCGAGGGCATGAGTGAGTGGCAGGTCCGCGATGGGGGTGTAGCGATCGGAAGCGCAAACGGGGAGTACCAGTACCTCGACGAGTAGAGCCGCCAACCTATGGGCTGCGCAGGCGCAGGCAGTCAGGCCGCGTTGGTGTCCCGTTCGATGGCGGCGAGCCGATTCTTGAGCCCGTAGCTGGGGCCGTTGATGGAGATCACGTCGCAGTGGTGGAGGAGGCGGTCGAGGATGGCAGTGGCGAGGACTTCGTCGCCGAAGGCTTGGCCCCACTCGCTGAAGGTCTTGTTCGAGGTCAGGATGGTCGACCCCTTTTCGTACCGCTTGGAGATCACCTGGAAGACCAGGTTGGCCTCGGCTCGTTCCAGGGGCTGGTAGCCCACTTCGTCGACGACGAGGACGCCTGGCCGCAAGGAGGTGCCGAGTTTGCTGGTCAGGCGTCCGGCGATCTCGGCGGCTTCGAGGTTGCGGACCATGTCGTCGAGGCTGGTGAAGTAGATCGAGTAGCCGGCGCGGCAGGCAGCGACCGCGAGCCCGACAGCGATATGTGTCTTTCCGACACCGGGCGGCCCCAGCAGGGCCGCGTTGGCCTTGGCCTCGATGAAGGACAAGGTGGCCAGATCCTTGACCTTGCGGGGTCGATTTCGGGCTGGAAGGAGAAGTCGTAGTCGTCGAGTGGCTTGTGGTGCGGCAGTTTCGAGGTCCGCAGGCCCTGACGGAAACGGCGGTCTTCGCGGACGGCGAGTTCATCGGCCAGGACCAGGTAGATGAGGTCGAGGTAGCCCATCTTGGCCTCATCCACCCGCCGGACATACTGGCTCAGGGCTTCGGCCAGGGGGGTAGGCCGAGCTTGACGGCCGTGGTGCGGATGCGGTTGCCGGTCAGCTGACTCAACGGGGGTCCTCCGGTGTCGGCTTGATGGTGAAGGGACGGGTTCCGGTCAGCTCGTCGTAGACCGACAACGGTCGGCGGCCAACCTCGACGCGGGTGGACAGCCGCCCGGTTCAGCAGGGCCATCAGCGGCCCGGTCTCGGTGCCCGGGGTGTCCCGATGACGGGGCTGGGGCGGGATATCACCCGTGGTGACACGCCGGTTGTCGTCCTTGGGTAGGCCGTCCCAGTGCTTGCCATCGACGATGCGGCTCGCTGCACAGCACGAGGAGATCGTCCTGCTCCGCGATGGCGCCGCCGGGGCCAGCCAGGTCAGCTGCCTTCCCGCACCACGAACCACCGTGATCGGGACATACAGTTGAAGCACGATCTCCGCGGGTCAGGCAGCAGGCTCGGGGAGGTGACCGAGGTGCTCGATGACGCGCTCGCGCAGAAGGAGATACTTCTCCCAGCGCCGAGGAATGGGCCCAGGTGGACGTTTGACGACTCGGGCTGCGGTCACGGTCTGGCCATCCCGGAACTGCTCGTGCGTCAGGTCGAGGTCCACACCGCTGGGCAACCGATTCCACCAGTGAAATCCGTGCTGTTCCCCGCCGCAGTGGACCTCCCCGACCATGAGGTCGCCACCGAAGATGTCGTTCACTATCAAAGCGGTGATGTCACAGTGACCCCACGCCGGGTTGTCGGGCTGCCAGCCGGCACGGGCGAGGTCGTCCGGAGAACAGGTGTCGGCGGCCCAACTGGCCCGCAGAGCCTTGTCGATGACCAGCAGGTTCCAAGGGATCATGCCGACAGCATCGCAGTCGACACTGACATCGGCGGATCGCCGGGGAGACGCCGCTTCAGCTGCCGGCCCGGACGCGGACTGCAGGTATCGGCGCAGAGCTTTCCGTCCTCCCGGAACGAAGAGCCGTTGATCGACGACCTCGCACAATTCGGCCTCTGTCAGCCAGCCCTGCCAGGCGATCTCGCCCGGGTCCGGGATCAGGGGTCCAGTCACGACAGCCTCATGCACCCCAAACCACACGGGGCTGATCCCCTCCCGGCAAAAGAATTTGAACATGAAGCGCACGGGCACACGAACGCCCAGCTCTTCGGACAGTTCCCGGGCCGCGGCTTCCTCATACGACTCACCCACGTCCACGGCGCCACCGACCATCACGTCGTAGTAGCCAGGGAACAGGGAATGCGTCTCGGACCGTCGCAGCACCAAGAGCCGCCCTGCCCGATCACGGCAGATCGTCGTCGCAATGCGATGCGGCCAATGCTGACGCACCGCCTCGCCTCGTTCGACGACTCCCAACACGCGGTCCTGCTCATCTACATGCTCCACCAATTCGCTCACGGAGGCACGATCTCAGTCTGAGGCGCCCCGAGGTTCTCGGACAGCGGTCCCCATAGGATTGAAGTCCAGAACGGTGGAGAGAGCACGTGGCACAGAAGCGTAGGAAGTT
>NZ_JBIAIQ010000098.1:0-4180 GCF_042871525.1 Streptomyces sp. NPDC005784 | reverse complement strand
ACATCCTTGATCGCGGTGCTATGGCGCTGTCCGGCCTGCCACAGAGATCCGTACGACCTCCTCGACCACGGTCGAGGACCATGACCAAGCTCTGCCTGATCCCGTTGACAGCACCGAGGAGCGAGGCCGTCCCGGGCGGATGACGCGCGGGCACCGAAGTGCCCGCGCCCGGGGCAACGCCCAGCTGTCGCGCACCTCGCCTCCCGTTCGGTACGGCTACCTGCCGGAGTGGAGGTGGGCCGCCCACAGAGAGGGCGTCGCCGGATAGCGGTCCCGTACCGCCCGTACGGCGTCGTGCAGGGCAACAGCGGCGCGGTCCAAGTCCGGATCGGGGCCGGCGGAGCCCGTGGGGGCGCAGGTGAGCAGGTGCCGGTAGAAGGACTCGGCGATCTCGGCGGCTATCCGGTCGTCGACCTGCCACAGCGTCCCCACCACGTGCGGGAAACCGGCGCCCTGCAGCGCGCTGGTGAGATGGATGGCCTCCTCCAGCAGGTCGGGGCCGCCGGGAGTTGCCGTGCTGCAGGCGGAGAGGTAGGCCAGCCGCGCGTGGTCGAGGCTGACTGAGGCGAGGGCGGACACCGTCAGCGGCGCGGTGTCGTGGTCGTGGAGAAGCAGTCGGCTCCGCGAGGGATCTGTGTGGTCGGTGGCGCCGTGGCACGCGAAATGGACGATGGCGCACTCCGGGAGGCGGGCCAGGACGGCGGCCGTGGTGGGGGCGTCACCGCCAGGTGCCGGGCCGGGCTCCTCGTCGTGGGGCTCGGGGCCGGTGAGGTCGATCGGGTGCGGCAGCAGGGCCCGTACGCAGCGGGCCTCCTCCGCCACGTGCGGCAGCAGGGGGAGGTCCGGGGCGTCGGGCACTGCGACGACCAGGGACCGGACGCCGTCGGTGGCCGGCGGCCGGGGCCGCCGGGCGTGGTGCAGCATGCGGACGGTGGGAGTGTAGGAGGAGACCACCCGGTCCATGACGGTGCGAGGGCGCGCGCCCGGATCGGTGTCGGCGGCCGTGTGGAAGCCCGCGGCGTGCAGGGGCAGGAGGCTCAGGAGCCCGCCCGGTGCCCACCACACCCGCGGCAGCGCGTCCCCGTCGTGTGCGGGCGCGAGGACGTGTCCCTTGGCTTCGAGGGCGGTGAGGACCGGTTCGGCCGCCGCCTCCCACAGCCATTCCAGTACTTTGCGGAGCGTCTTCTGCGCAGCGACGCGGTTGCGGTCCGGTGCCGTGGCGTCCTCCAGTGCCTGGTAGAATCTCTCGGCCTGTTGCAGGACGGCCTCCGCAGTGAGCTGGGGCAACGGGCACGAGGAGACGCCGTCCGGGGTGAGGAGCAGTGCGTCGCTGCGGTGACGACTGACCGTGAACGTCACCACGGGGCCGTGGGCCGCCTCGGCCAGGAGCTCATCGGGGGAGGGCGGCAGCCCAAACCTGGCGAACCCCTTGCAGGCCCGGATGCGCTTCAGCAATTCCGACAACCCCTCCGCCAGTCGGTGTCGTTCACCGCTGCCCCCCCGCGGGGCCACCGCCGGTCAACGGTGCTGGCTCGGCGTCCCGGTCCAGCGCCTCGCGCAGCTCCACGAAGCGGGCGGCCAGGGCCGAGTGCTGTTGCCGCAGGGCCGTCAGATCGCTCCGGGTGTCCAATGCCTGTGACAGGAGCACCGCCCGCCCGGCCTCGACCATGCTCAGCGCCCGCGCGGCCCGGTCCTCCGGTTCGGGGACGCTCGTGTCGGCCAGGGCGAGGGCAGCCGCGTCGGCAGCTAGACCGGCGGCGAGGGTACCGAGCGCGTGCTGCCGGTCGCCCCGGCCGAGGCGGCGCGGCGCCACCTCGGGGAGCGTCATGACGGCCTGTTCCAACAGCTTGGCGGCGCGGGCCGGTTCAGAGGCGGCGGTCAGCTGCGCCACCGTGCGGGCCGTGGCGACACGGATCCGCGGGGGCGTCGTTACGTGTTCGGCCATCTGCCGCAGCTCGGCCAGCGCCCTTTCCCGGTCCTGCCCGTTGCCGGTGACCTTCGCCCGCTGGAGCAGGGCGGCGCCGAGGTGGGTCCGGTACGCCGTCCGGTGGAGGTGGTCGTCGCGCGTGCCTTCCAGGGCGGCGTCGAGGGCCGCCACCGCTTCGTCGAGGTCACCGGCCACTGCCGGGGGGTGCTCAGCCCGCACCAGGAGGGTACGGGCGAGAGCGAACAGGTACAGAGCGTGATCGACGGCAGGGTAGTAGGCGGGGAGGCTTCGCACGGCTGCGCGGCCCAGTTCGACGGCTTCGTCGAGGTCGGCGCGTACGGCCGTGTGCTCGAAGCGCGTCAGAAGGGTGGCCGCCAGGCTTGAGAGGTGTGTGGCTGCGTGGGGCCACCTCTCGGGGACGTTCCGGAGGGCGGCACGACCGGTCTCCACCGCCTCGTCCAGGTCTGCCAGGACCCCGGTGCGTTGGTACCGCATCGCCAACGCGCCGCCGAGCGTGGCCAGGTGGGAAGTTCGGTCGGGGTGGTCGGGGGCGGTAAGGACGGCGGTGCGGGCGGTCTCGATGGCCTCGTCCAGATCCGTGAGCGCGTTGGTGTTCTCGTACCGCACCTCCAAGGCGCGGCTCAACTGGAGCAGGCTGCCCGCCCGGCCGGTCGCGTCGGCAGCGGCGGTTCTGACGGCGTCCCGCAGGAAGTCCACCGCCGCGTCCAGGTCCGCCAACACCCCTGTGTGCTCGAAGCGCGCCCGGAGGACGAGGCCGAGGTTGTTCAGGGAGGGGGCCAGCAGGGGCGGATGCGGCGCGGCGGCCCGCACGGCCGTACGCGCCATCTCCACCGCCTCGTCCGCGTCCGCCGTCGCGAGCGTGCGGCCATACCGCAGCAGCAGCGCAACGCTGAGGTGGGAGAGGCACAGCGCGCGTTCAGGATCCGCCTCGGGGAGGCAAGCGAGAATACGCCGGTACAGGGTTTCCGCAAATTGCTGCCCGGCTGGGTCCATGTTGGCCCGTGCGCGCTCCAGCGTTCCCGCCGCGAACGGGAGCACCGCCCCGGCGAGAGTGGCGAGCAGGGGCTGCGGTAACTCGCCCGTGTCCCGGGTCCCCTTGATGAAGCACCAGGCGAACAGCCGGACGGCCAGTTCACGGGCGGTCGCGGCCTGTGCCGGGGGAAGGGACTGCGCACGGTAGAAGTGCAGCCACCCCAATGTGTACTCCGCCTCCGGATCCGTACCACTGCCCACGTCGCACATGGCCGCGAGGTTCCGCGACAGCACCGACGCGACCGGGTCCATCACCGCGGACCCGTCCCCCGTGGCGCTGACGCGGTCTACCCGCTCCCTGACCTCGGCGAGCATGTCCTCACGTTCCCCCATAGGCTCTCCCCCTTGTCGTCGAGCCCCTGCGGTCGTTGAGGCTTCGATGATGACGCCGTCGTCCGTCGCTGTCGCATACTTCGGACGCTCCGCGCCGGACGTGCCACCGACGGCCTGTGGGCCCCCCGCGCACGTGGAGAACATGGTGTCCGCCGTCAATCAGGAATGCCGCTGGGCGGACAGCAGACCGTGCATTTGATCTTCGTAGCGGCACGTCGGTGAATGTCTCGTACGCCTGCTCATCAGTCAGATACTCCACCGGTCGACCGGACTGTAGCCAGCAACCACCCCCCCAGCGGCCTTTCTGCGAAGTCCGGCGGTATCTCCGGAGTATGTGTGCTAGCCGACCAAGACCAATGTCACCGGGATTTCTGTACGCCAACTACAAGCGCCGCCGATTGCATTGGATGCGAACTGGCGGCGGTATGCGCATCGTGGCCGGGTGACGTGCGGCTGCGTAGACCCGTGGCCAGGGCGGGAAGTCGGCCGGCATCGCCCGCCGCTTGATGCCGTTGTCGAAGAGGTAGCGCACGGCGTCGAGCATCCAATGCCACGAAGTTAAGGCCCCGTTGGCGGTGTCAAGGCATCAGGGAGAGTGATCTTGTAGGTGCTTGGCGCGGTGCGGATGAGTCGGTCGTTGCGGGCCCAGTAGCAGAGTTGCGCGGTAAGACTGCTGAGCGGGCGCCCTGAGGTGGGGAGCCCGAGATGCCGTGCGATATCCCGTGTGTGCATGGCCTGGTTGGAGTTCGCGGCCAAGAGCTGGCAGACCTGGCCCCAACGGCCGGAGAGGGCCCGGCTCGGGTCCTGTGTGCTGGGCAGGGCTGGTGGGTGCACGGTGATCTCGATGGCGGTGATCGCTGTGCTGCC
>NZ_JBIAIQ010000097.1:0-4674 GCF_042871525.1 Streptomyces sp. NPDC005784 | reverse complement strand
GTACGTAACCGTCGAAGACGCCGTCGTCCTCCTGGACGAGCTGGAGAGCCATCTGACCGAGCACACGGTCGGCAGCCAGGCGCCGCTCGAAGAGCAGCGGTAGCCGACAGCACAGCACCCCCCTGTCACCGCCGCAGAGCGCGGGCCACCACGGCGACCACGGCGGCGAGCGCGCTCATGACGGCGGCCCCCACCCCGAGCGGCTGTGCGAGCGCCGGGTGCTCGCGGGCGAGGTAGATGGCGGCCCCGGTGATCAGCAGCCCCAGCACCAGAGTGAGGAGCAGGACCGCCAAGCGCAGCTCTCGGTGATCGCCGTCCTGTCGGCGGGGCGCGTCCGTGTCCGTGGTCATGAGCGGTACGTCCTTTGCACATCGGGCATCGGCGGCGACGTCCTTACGTGGACGTCGCCGCCGATGCAACTGGTGAATGGCATCCACGGTGGCTGCTGCGCGACGGCAGTGATACGCCAAACCAGCGCCATTTCGTGGCCACTTTGCAGGTCGGCCACCGAGACGACCGGACGAAGGTGGGGGGTCTCTAAAAGCCGTCCGCTCTCCCCGCGCGTTCCGGTAGCGTCCCTCCGTGGCTTTCAGCAAGGTGCCCAGCGCCGCCGACCAGCGCCTCATCGACCACGCAGCACGTCACGGCTTCACCGTCACCGTCAAACAGCTCGCCAACTGGCGGCGGGCCGGACTCCTGCCGGGGAACATCCCCGGCGGAGGCCTCGGCCGGGGCCGGGGCAGCATGTCCACACCGCCGCCCGCGAGCTTCGACCTGGTCGCCGCTCTCGCCCGCCTCGGCGGGCGGGGCAAGCGGCCGGCGGACCTGGCGCTGCTCCTGTTCGCCGAGGGCCTCCTGGTACCCGAGGCGACGGTCCGTGCCGCCTTCCGTGCCGCCGTAGACGCCGACGCGCTTCCCGGCGAGGACGACGCCTCAGCCGACGGCCTTGACCCGGACGAGCGGCTGGATCAGATCTCCCAACGGCTCGCAGATCGTGGCCAGGTCCTCACGCTCGTCCCGGCCCGCGCCCGCCGTATCGACGAGCGCATCACCCGCGCCCTCGGTCAACTCCCGCCCGAACTTCTGGAGCTGGACCAGAACCCCGAGCCGCAGCCGCTCACCCCCAAGGACGCCACGCTGACCGCCGTGACCGCGACCATCGGCGGTTCCGTCCCCCTCCAGGACATCGGCGCCATGCTGCGCGCCATGAGCCCCGCCATGGCAGCAAATCCGATGGCCTCGCACGTCGAGACCACCCAGGCCGACGTCCCAGAGGCCGCTTCCAGCATCCTCGCGGAGGACGGCTCCCTGGCCTTCCTCCCCGACGGCGACCCCCGTGATGTCCTGCGCGTGTTGGCCGACACGGCTCCGCTGGAAGACCTCGCCGCCGGCTGGCGTACGGCCGTCCAGGTGCGGGAGTGGGCACTGGATCTGTGCCAGCGCGTCGAGGGCGAGTTGGAGGCTGGGCAGCTCGGCACAGCTGTCGAGGAGTGGCTGCACGGCAGGCAGCTGATGTCAGGGCTCTCCGTCATCGCGACCCTGCGCGAGCCGCGCTGGACACCCTCGCGGAGTGCATTCTCAGCACTGATGTGGCTGTTCCAGTGCCAGGCACTCGCGATGCTCGACAGCCTGCTCCCCGGCTGCCAGTGGCACCTCCTCAAGATCCCGGGGTTTGCGCCCACGCCCGTCCGTGACCTGATTCTCAGCAAGGTCATCGGCCCAGGCACAGCATCAACCGCAGAGACCACCATCGGCTGAAGCTGGAGCCGCAAGTCGCAGCGGTCGACGCTCGGGCGCCGGAGAAGCAGTGGCCGGTCAGGGTCTGCCCGTCCAGCCCCGCCCGCCACGGCCCGCACTCATCTTCCACCGTGAGGGCGCTGCCGCCGTTCCTCCGCACACGAGTTGCCAACTCGTCCAGCCCCTGGGCCGACGCCGCCATGCCGTGATCCTTTCTGCGGCCGTCTCCGGTAAGCAGCAGGAGAGCTATATCGGCCGCGGTGCCACTTCGCGCAGGCCGAGCGGGGCGCCGGGGTTGATGTGCTCGGCCGGGTGCGGGCGGTGTCCCTCCCGGCTATCGAGTATGGGAGGCCGCAGCGAACTCCGCGCAAGGTCGGCCGCCCGGTCTTCTCCGCTCCTGCGTCACGGAGAAAAACCGGCCGTCCTCCCCTGCACTCCGCTCGGCGGCCTCCCGAATCTCTCTTCGCCGGGAGGGGCCGGGGCCGATCTCCACGGCAACGCATCTCCCAGGGTCACGCCCGTCACCCGGCCGCAGCACTCGGGGCGCACCCGCCTCAGACAACTACACCAACAGCCGCATTCGCCCAGCCCAGAGCCCCTGTTTCGCATTGACCACAACCCTCAAGAAAGATAGATTTACCTATGTCAACACGGGGCAGGGCAAAGCCCCGGGAACCCACTCGCGATCAGGAGATCCCATGGACCTGAACGACTTGAAGCAGCCGCTCCAGCTCAACGACACCACAGAGCTCAAGGCGGTCTTCGACCCAGCCTTGCGGTGCTTCTCCGCGCAGCTGTGGAAGGACGGCGACCCGGCTGGACTGCTCGGGCTGGTCGGCCAGTTCACCCACCCTGACGACGTCCTGGACGCGGTCGACGACTTCCTCACCGAGCAGGGCGAGAACCCGCTGACGGAACAGCAGTTGGGCCGCTTCGGCGGGATGCTGATCATGGCGAAGGGAGGCCCGGACGCCGCGATGCTTCAGCTCGCCATCGACGACCCCTCCAGCTTCCTCCCCCTCTTCTGACCCACCACCCCTTCCGGGGGCCAGGGCTGTCATCATGCCCGGCCCCCGGCCGCGGAGCCCGCCCGTCGCACGGCACTCCCCATCGCACGCCGCGCGAACCTGACGGCGCCTCCTCAGCCCGAACTCCCACCGGAAGCGAAGGGATCAGACAGCCCTTGCGTACTCCCGCAGCCATCGCGCAGATCGCCGCCCGGATCCTCGGCGGCACCTGGGCCGCCGAGGGCGGCACCTGGGGGGTCAACGGCCGCTTGGCCACCCCCGAGACCGACACCTTCACCCTCCACGTCGACGACCACGGTCATCTGTGCCTGGAAACCGTCTTCGACGGCTCCGGCGAGATCGGCCGATTCCCCGAGCCGACAACCGCCGACGACGCCGAGACGACAGCCCGCGACGTCGCCGAGGTTATCCGCCTGTACCTGGCCAACAAGGAAGGCAAGCAGGACGCCACGCTGTACCAGGAGCTGAACCGGGGGGTGCACTTCTCCGGCGCGGACTACAGCGACCCGGAGATGTCCTGCCACCCCAGCTCCACCGTCGCGGGAGCCGCCTGCTTCTTCTACATCGACGAAGCCGGCGTCCTGCGCGTCTCCGTCCACCTGGACGGGCTCACCGAAATCGGGACCCGGATCTGGGGCGAGGACGCCGTACCCATGCGGATCACGCTCGACGGCGGAGTGGTGTTCGCCTCCATCGGCACGTGGGTGGTCCAGTTCCAACATCCCGAGGACGGCGGGGACGACGGCGTGTGGGAATACGCGATCCCCGCGGAGGAGGCCCCGACCGACGCGTCGGCCCGTGCCCTCGCCACGGAGCGGTTCCTGGCCGACCTCAACTCCCACGAAAACGCCGACGCTTGGACTGGCACCACGATCCGCAGCGTACGGCTCACGGATCACCCGTCGGCGGCCTGAGCTCCGCATTCGCAACCGGCCATCGGTCGGCCCGGAACATCTCAGCGGCCCCGTTCTGACGCTCACCGAGTTCTCCCGGATGCCGCCCGCCTCCCGCGCGGGCGGCATTCGACCGGGCGCAACGCTCCTTCCCAGGGCGGCAGTTCGGCCCAATCCCGCAGAGATGCGCGCCGACCTCACCGACGTCGCGCCCAGCAGAGCGCAGATTCACCTACGTCGCAGAAGGGGGCAGGGCAAGGCCCCCTGGAACCCACCATCGGCAAGAGGTCTACACATGGGTGCCCACAGCCCGCAACTACAACTCGACCTTTGGCAAGAGCATCCCCCTTCAGCAGTCGGCGTGAAGCCGGTGACCGTGCTCTCGTACGGCCTGGGGGCGGATTCCACACTCGTCTTGATCGAAATGCTGCGCGACCCGGCCAGCTACGGCCTGGAGCCGGACCTCTCCGACCTGATCGTGATCACGGCAACGGTCGGTTCGGAATGGGAGGACACGGTCAGGCTCGTCGAGGACCACATTTTCCCCCTCCTCCGGCGCCACCGGGTCAGGTACATCCAGGTCGCGCGGTGCGGCCCGTACGAAGCGGACGGCTGGGAAGTCCTCGCGGACTCCTGCGATCCGCAGCACTTCATCCCGCGAGGCCGCTGGACCCTCATGAACGAACTCTCCCTGAACGGCACGGTCGTCCAGGCCGCCGGCGGGAACTCGTGCTCGCTGAAGTACAAGGGCTGGCCGCTGGACCAGTGGGGGCTGGCCGAGTTCCCCGACCGGCCGTTCCGGAAGATCGTCGGCTACCACGCCCGCGAACACAAGCGCGCCCGCACGTACGACGGATGCCAGCACGAGGACAACCGCAAGGCTCGCCGGACCATCTGCACCGTGGAGTACCCGCTCATTGCACAGGGCTGGGATCGCGACATCGTGGAAGCACGACTGTTCACCGAATTCGACTTCCTGTGGCCCAAGTCCTACTGCACGTTCTGTGTCTACTCAG
>NZ_JBIAIQ010000096.1:0-5100 GCF_042871525.1 Streptomyces sp. NPDC005784 | reverse complement strand
GCTCCGCAAGCGAGTCCTGCTCACCGCGCGAGGCCGTTCATGATCGCGGTCGTGGTGACCCTCCGTGGCTCCGGCACTGAAAGTGATCCAGAACCAGAATTCAGACGTCGCCGAGACAAGGTGCATTCGACGGGGGAGTGAACGCGGATCCGGGCCGTGGAAGAGGAGCCGACCCCTGTGAGGGCTCTCTCCGTAAGTGATCAAATGGGGCCGGCGTTGCGTTCAGTAGGCAGACCATCCGCCTCGGCGGTCAGCTCGGGAGGACGTCGATCGCGGAGGGCAGCTGAAGTGGCCGGGATGGGGGCGAATGACGGCGTCAGAGGGGCGCGGCCGTGACGCTCATATGACGCTCCGGCCCGAGGTAGGCCGTTCCGGTGCCAGGGAAAGGCCCTCTCGCCTGCGGTTTTCTCCAACTGGGGAATTCGGACATGTTTCCGATGACTCACCACATGGAGTGTGTTGCCACCCCGGCCCCCCCCCGAGGCGGCTGCTGACTCCCGTGCCCGACCTCGATCCCCCCGGGACCGGAACCGGGGGCCGTGCTGCCGGGGCTCAAGCGTCGATGATGACGGGGATGATGAGGGGCCTGCGGCGGTGGGTGCGGAACGCCCAGTTCGCCACGGCGCGGGCGATGAGCTGTTCGAGTTGGTGCGCGTCCCCGATGCCTTCGTCGGCGGCGGTGGCCAGGGTCTTCTCGATGACGGGGATGACCGGCTCGAAGGTGGTGTCGTCGTGGACGAAGCCGCGGGCCAGGAAGTCGGGGGCTTCGGCGAGGGCGCCGGTGTCGGCGTCGACGATCGCCACCACCGTGACTACACCCTCTTCCCCAAGCGTGCGGCGGTCCTTGAGGGAGGCTTCGGTGACGCCGCCGACCTCCATCCCGTCCACGTAGACGTAGCCCGCGGGGACCTTCCCGGTGATGGACGCGCGGCCGTCGACGAGGTCGACGACGACGCCGTCCTCGGCGATGACGACCCGGTCCGGGTCGACACCGGTACGGATGGCGAGGTCGCCGTTGGCCCGCAGGTGGCGCCATTCGCCGTGCACGGGCATGACATTGCGGGGTTTGACGATGTTGTAGCAGTAGACGAGTTCGCCGGCGCTGGCGTGCCCGGAGACGTGGACCTTGGCGTTGCCCTTGTGGACCACGTGGGCGCCCCACCGGGTAAGCCCGTTGATGACGCGGTAGATGGCGCTCTCGTTGCCGGGGATGAGGGAGCTGGCGAGCAGGACGGTGTCGCCCTTGCCGATACGGATCTGGTGGTCGCGGTTGGCCATCCGTGACAGCGCGGCCATCGGTTCTCCCTGGGAGCCGGTGCACACCAGAGTGATCTTGTGGTCCGGGAGCTTCTCCAGCTCCTTCGTGCTCACGACCAGACCGGACGGGACCTTCAGATAGCCCAGGTCACGGGCGATTCCCATGTTGCGGACCATCGACCGGCCGACGAAGGCGACCTTGCGGCCGTGCTGGTGGGCGGCGTCCAGGACCTGTTGGATGCGGTGCACATGGCTGGCGAAGCTGGAGACGATGACCCGGCGCGGCGCGGTGCGCAGCACCTGCTCGATCGCCGGGTTCAGCTCACGCTCGGAGGTGGTGAAGCCGGGTACTTCGGCGTTGGTGGAGTCGGTGAGGAACAGGTCCACGCCCTCCTCGCCGAGGCGGGCGAAGGCACGCAGATCGGTGATGCGGTCGTCGAGAGGGAACTGGTCCATCTTGAAGTCGCCGGTGTGCAGCACCATCCCGGCGCCGGTGCGGATCGCGACCGCAAGGCCGTCCGGGATGGAGTGGTTGACCGCCACGAACTCGCAGTCGAAGGGCCCGAAGCTGCGCCGGTCGCCCTCCCGCACGCGCACCGTGCGCGGCCGGATGCCGTGCTCCTTGAGCTTGGCCTCCAGGAACGCCAGCGTCAGCTTGGAGGCGACGATGGGAATGTCGGACCGCTCGCGCAGCAGGTACGGCACGCCGCCGATGTGGTCCTCGTGGCCGTGGGTGAGGACCACGGCCACGATGTCGTCCAGCCGGTCCCGGATCGAGGTGAAGTCCGGAAGGATGACGTCCACGCCGGGCTGGGTCTCTTCGGGGAACAGCACGCCGCAGTCGACGATGAGCAGTTTGCCCGCGTGCTCGAAGACGGTCATGTTGCGGCCGATCTCACCCAGGCCGCCCAGGGCGATGACCCGCAGCCCTCCTTCGGGAAGGGGCGGGGCGGCTTTCAGCTCGGGGTGCGGATGACTCATACCCTGACGGTACCCGGAGAGCGGGACGGCGTGATCCATTGCCTGTGTGATCTCTTCTTCCCGACGGAGCGGGGCACCCGCACCGGGTGCGCCGGGGCGAGCAGGTTGTAGCGGGGGCGCGGGCACGGCTGTGCCGCGTGTCGACGGCCCCCTGGCCACGGGCCCCTCTGCCACGACCGTCCAGTCGGCGGGCAACCGGACGTCTGAGAGGTTCGAGACGTCCGAGTCCGAGAGCCGCATGGAGTCAGTGCCTGAAACAGGGCTCCCGGAACGTGAAGGCGTCCTCGACCAGCTCAACAAGTCTTCTGCGCCGCCAAGTCCGCAGGCAGGAAGGCCGCGAGGAAGAAACCGCCTGCGTCATCGACTCGCAGAGCATCAAGACCTCCACCAATGTCCCCGCCCACGGGCAGGGCATCGAGGCGGGCAAGAAGATCGCCGGGAGGAAGCGGAGCATCGTCATCGACACCGTCGGACTCCTCCTAGGAGTCCTGGTCACAGCCGCGAGCGTGCAGGACTCCATCGCCGGCCCGGCCCTCATCGAAAAGGTCGCCGCCGAGCATCCCACCATCCGCAAGACCTGGGTCGACGGCGGCTACCGCCAGCACCTCGTCGAACACGCCGCCACCCTCGGCATCGACATGCACATCGTCCGCCGCGACCCCGCCACCAGGGGTTTCACCGCCCTACCCGGCCGCTGGACGGTCGAACGCACCCTGGGCTGGTTGATGAACCACCGCCGACTGGCACGCGACTACGAGGCCAAGCCGCATCGCTCCGAAGCCATGGTCCACCTCGCGATGATCAACCTCATGACACGACGCCTGACCGCGGAATCCACCCCGGGCGGACGCCGCACCCGAACCAACCCCAACCAGGCAATACGGAGAGAAACAACAGGATGAAAACGCCCTCTCAACTACCTTTCACCTGCCGAGTTCGAACGGCAGTACCAGCAAGAACGTGGACTTGCCCTCGCGGCATTGGGGTCACCTCACCCGTCCGGGACACCGTCAGTAGGCACCGTGCCGACGCAGGGAGCGCGGTCGGCCGTCGGGATCGGCGATGACCCGGTAGAGCGGGTCGGTCAGGGCGCGCGTGATGCGGGACACGCGCGGCGGGTGGTAGGTGCGCAGCCGTCCCGACGGTCGCGGACCGTGGCGGCCGTCGTCGTGCCACGCGTCCAGAGCGGCGGCCGAGTCGGCGTAGGCCGCAAAGGCGCGGCCCGGGTCGCAGAGTGCAGCCGCTTCCCCGTCCCCGTCGCGGTCAAGGTGTTCGAGATTCAACGACAACCGCAGCTCGCGCGCGAAGACGCGGGCGCCGTCACCCAGGCCGCCGGGGTCCATCGGTTCACGGGAGTCACGGGTCTCGTCGATGACAGCGCAGCTGAGTTCCGAATCGTGCGTCCAGGAGCGCCGGTTGACGTTGTCGGAACCGACCGAGGCCCAGACATCGTCGATGACACAGACCTTGGCATGGACGTACACGGGTGTCCCGGCGTGATTCTCCAGGCTGTAGACGGCCACCCGGTCGCCGCCGGCCCGTCGCAGGACTTCCAGGGCGTGGATCCGGCCCAGCAGGTTCATCGGTGTGCTGATCCGCCCTTCCTGGTCCGGCAGTGGCGGCAGGACGGCGATCATCCGCAGGCCCGGATGATCCGCGAGAGCCTGGGCGAATGGCTGGAGGGCACTCTCCGACCACAAGTACTGGTCCTCTAGGTAGATCAGCCGGCGTGCCCGCCGCAGGGACTTCGTGTAGGCGCGGGCGATGCTGCGTTCACCGTCGGGAGCGAACGGATAGCCCTTGAGGCGGTTCGGGTAGGTGCGCAGGATCTGGACCGTGTGGGAACCGTGGGGGCCCGGGTCGGGTTGCTGTACCGGGAGCGGATCCGCCCGCGTGTCCTCGTCCCGGAGTGCCGCCCGCAGCCGGCTGCGCGGGCTGCGACTGAGCGGAGCCGGGTCCGTCCACCGCTCACGGAACGTGGCCTCGACATCGCCGACGGCGGGCCCGCGCACCGCCAGCTGGATGTCGTGCCAGGGCGGACGGGAACCGTAGGCGTCGGCGATGGGTTGCGCCAGCGGGTCACCCTGATGAGTGGCGTCGTCCCGACGGCTGTGGCACAGATCGATCCCGCCGACGAAGGCGACGTCTCGCTCGGGCCGACCCGGGTGGCGCAGCACCACGAACTTTTGATGGTGCGAGCCGCCCGGCCGCACCCGCATGTCGAGCAGGCACTCGCCTCCCGCCTCCTCGATCTCCTCCCCCAGGTGGTAGTTCTCCTGTTCGCTGAACTGGAACCGATCCAGGTGCGAGCGCCACACCAGCCCCTTGACGACGACACCGCGGCGTGCGGCGTCGCACAACACATCGCCGATAGCGCTCTCCGGACCGTCCAGCAGCTCGTCAGGGTCACCCCGCCAGTCCGTGAACATCAACATGTCGCCGGCCCGCTGCGCCCGCACGGCCGCGAGCAGCTCGGCGAAGTACACCGCCCCGTGCACCAGGGGGCGGACGTCGTTGCCCGTGGACCACGCCGCACCGTCGGCATGACGGCGGTCCACCCGCGACGCCGGATTCCCCCGCTGAGCGGAGGTGAGCAGCCAGTCGGCGCGTTCCACGTGACAGTCCTTCCAGTCGACGGCCCTTCCGGGAGCTCCTGATAGATCCGTTACCCCATGAGCGCGTGACCACGCGATTCCTGCTCCGCCAGCCCTGCGAAGACCCAGCAACCAGCGGACCCACCCGACCCAGACCCGTAACGCAACGGGATGACTCTGTTGGTGATCTTCAGTGGATGCTGACAGTTGCTTCGGTCAGTGCTTCAGTGGAGACAGCGGGGCGGTGCCGAGGCCGAGGCGGGCCTGA
>NZ_JBIAIQ010000095.1:0-5149 GCF_042871525.1 Streptomyces sp. NPDC005784 | reverse complement strand
CCCGGCGAACAGCCGGTGCCGGAGGGGTGACAACGGCCACCGGCCGTTCGAACACCCGTGAACCCCAACCCGCACGGGCTGGAATCCCCCTCTTTCAAGAGGGGAGGATGTCAAACAGCAGATCAGCGCTGGAGAACTCGCTCAGACGGCTCCGAACCAGCGCTCCAACGCCTCATGCGGGCCGGCCTCGTCCGGGGCGGCCCAGGCGATGTAGCCATCGGGGCGGACCAGCAGCGCGTGCGGGGCGTCCGACACGGCCCCCTCGCCCTCGGCCCAGTCGCCGGTGACCGTGTCCACCCGGTCACCCCAGCGCGCCGCGGTGGCGCGCAGTGCGTCGGAGTCGGCCGCCGCGGGGGTCACGAACAGCACGCCGCGGGCCGGCTTGAGCAGGTCCCGCACGGTGGCGGGGCTACCGTCGGTGAGCTTGAGCGGGGTGTCGGGGCGCAGCCGCAGGCCGAGCTGCGGATGGCTGCCTGAGCCGACGTCGTAGCGCACGTCGAGGCCGGAGACCTGGCCGGCCAGGTGGCGGGCCACCGCGACGTCCTGGACGAGTTCCTGCATGACCGCGCGCAGCGGCTCCATCTCCTCGCCGGAGAGGTAGAGCTTGGTCTGGGCGCGGGTGTTGCGCATGAGCAGCTCCCCGACCGGGTGCCGCTCGGACTGGAAGGTGTCGAGCAGGCCCTCGGGCGCCCAACCGTTGATGGTGGCCGCCAGCTTCCAGCCGAGGTTGACCGCGTCCTGCACGCCCACGCTCATGCCCTGCGCGCCGGCCGGCATGTGGATGTGGGTGGCGTCGCCGGCCAGGAAGATCCGGCCCTTGCGGTACTGGGCGGCCTGGCGGGTGGTGTCGGTGAAGGAGCTGATCCAGCGGACCTCGGCGTCGTGCAGGCGCTCGCCGGTCATGTCCTGCCAGGCGTCGGCGATGGTCTCGAACGTGAGGCCGCTCTTGTCCTCCGGCGGCCGCAGCGACTCGTTGTGGATGACGATCCGGTGGACGCCGTCCTCCAGGTTGAAGGCCATGACCATGCCGCCGGGCACGCGCTCGCCGATGGGGCGCTGGCGTACGTCCGCCCCGACGATGTCGGCCATGTACATCCCGCGGGTGGGCTCCCAGCCGGGGAAGTCGATGCCGGCGAGCCGGCGGACGATGCTGCGCGCCCCGTCGCAGCCGACCAGGTAGCCGGCGCTCTCCTCGCCGCGGCCGGCGGGGCCCTCGTACTCGACAACGACGCCGTCCTCGGTCTCGCGGAAGCCGAGCACCTCGTGTTCGCGGCGGATCTCGACGCCCAGCTCCTTCAGCCAGCCTTCGAGGATCTCCTCGGTGCGGAACTGCGGGATGCCGCGGACGCTGAAGTGGTTGTCGTCCAGCTTGGAGAAGTCGATGTGGACCCCGCCGAAGTGGCCCTGGGCCCATTCGACGTCGCCGAAGCGCTCCAGCAGGCCGCGCTGGTCGAAGACCTCGGCCGCGCGGCGGGTGAAGCCCACGCCGCGGGACTCGCCGCTGGGCGCGGGGAGCTTCTCGAGGACGACGACGTCCACGCCGCCCAATTTCAGTTCGCCGGCGAGCGTCAGCCCGACCGGCCCGGCGCCGACGATGATCGCGCCCTTTGCCATGTCCTACTCCTCAAACATCAGAGCTGCCGCGGATGGGGCAGCGCCAGGTCGGCGGTGGTCAGGCGAAGAAGACCAGCAGGTACCGGCCGATCAGCTCCGGCCCCTCCTCGGGGGCGCGGGCGGCCGGGGGGTGTCATGCGGCGGGCCGTCAGACGGTCGCGGGCGCCCCGAACCAACGGGTGAGGGCGGCTTCGAGGTCGCCGCCTGCCGGCGCCACCCAGGCGATGTAGCCGTCGGGGCGGACCAGCACGGCCTGTGGGGCGCCCGGGTGGTCGGCCTCCTGGTCGGCCCAGGCGCCGGTGATGACGTCCACGCGGTCGGCCCAGCGGGCGGCGAGTTCGGCCGGGCCGCCGTCCCCGTCCGAGACGATGAGCACGCCGCGGCCTGCGTGCAGGAGCTCGGCGACCTTCGTACGGCTGCCGTCGGCGCGCTCGACGGCTCGGTGCGGGGCCAGACGCAGCCCCAGGAAGGGGTGTCCCTCGGCGCCCACGTCGTACTTGATGTGCAGGCCGGAGACGCGGCCCGCGAGCCGCCGGGCGGCCTCGGGCAGGGTGACGAGTTCGCGCACGACGGCGCGCAGCGGCTCCATCTCCTCGCCGGCGAGGTACAGCATCGACATGGAGTGCACGTCCCGCATCAGCTGCTCACCGATCGGGTGGCGCTCGGCGTGGTAGGTGTCGAGCAGGGACTCGGGCGCCCGGTCCCCGAGCACGGCGGCGAGCTTCCACCCGAGGTTGACGGCGTCCTGGAGACCGACGCTGACGCCTTGGGCGCCGAGCGGGGCGTGGTCGTGGGCGGAGTCGCCGGCGAGAAAGACGCGGCCCTTGCGGTACTGGGCGGCCAGGCCGGTGGCGTTGGTCAGGGCGCACATCCAGGAGGCGGAGGCGCCGTGGATGTCCTCGCCGGTCATGCGCTGCCAGGCGTCGGCGAGCTCCGAGAACTCCAGCTCGCCCTCGCCGTGGTGCGGGCGGACGCCGGGCTCGTGGATGACGATGCGGTCCACACCCGGCTCCAGGGTGACGGACAGGACCATGCCGCCGCCCTCGATGCGCTCGCCGATGGGCCTCATGCGCACGTCCGCGCCGACGACGTCGGCCAGGTACATGCCGCGGGTGGCCTCGTCGCCGGGGAAGTCGATGTCGGCCAGGATGCGCACGGTGGACTTGCCGCCGTCGCAGCCGATGACGTACGTGCCGGTGGCCTCGGTGTACCCGTCGGGGCCCTGGAAGCCGAGGACCACGCCGTCCTCGGTCTCGGTCAGGGTGGTCAGGTCGTAGCCGCGGCGCACCTCGACGCCGAGCTCGTCGACCCAGCGGCCGAGCATGTCCTCGGTGACGGACTGGGCCAGGCCCATGATGCCGAAGTGGCTCTCGTCCAGGAGGGAGAAGTCGATGCGGACACCGCCGTAGTGGCCCTGCTTGCCCCAGCGGATGTCGCCGAGCCTGCCGAGCAGCCCGCGCTGGTCGAAGACCTCCGCGGTACGGCTGGTGAACCCGAGGCCGCGCGACTCGCCGCTGGGGGCGGGCAGCTTGTCGTAGACGACGACGTCCGCGCCGCCGAGCCGCAGCTCACCCGCGAGCATCAGACCGACCGGCCCAGCGCCCACGATGATCGCGCTCTTTGCCATTTCGATTCCTCCATACAGACGGTTGATCCTCAGAAAAGACCAGGGGGGTCGAGGGGCGGTGCAGCGGGACCGCAGGATCGCTCAGGCGATCCTTGAGGTCCGTTCCTCACCCGCGCGAGGCAACTGCCGGTGCGCGGTGTGCGGCGGGGCCGCCGCCGGGGCGGTGGAGACGGTGGTCACGGCAGCTCCTTCAGGCCGTGCTCCGTCAGCAGGTCGCGGGCGGACGCGAGTTCGGCGGCCATGCCGTCGACGAGCCACGCAGGTGGGCGAGGAGCCCGTCAGGGGTCTCGGCCGGGTGCACGCCGGTCGAGTACGAGAGATGGGCGCTGATGCCGTCTCGGTGGCGGAAGCGCACGGGCCTGCACCTCGGCGGGAGCGGTGGCCCGCTCGGGCGCGGCGCCGGCCGGGGTGCCGAGGAGGGCGTCCCCGGGCAGGGTGCACACGGCGCGCCGGTCTCCGGCGAGGGGGGCGACAACTGCCATGGATTTCCTAATCATTCATAGTCGTCTCTGGTCAGGCATCTCACGTAGCTTGGTTTTGTGAGGCTTTCGGAGTGGGCGCGTCAGCAGGGCGTGAGCTACCAGACCGCCTGGCGGTGGGTGAGGGACGGGAAGATGCCCGTTCCGGTCCGCCAGGCGCCGTCCGGGACGTGGTTGGTCGACGAGGTTGCCGCCCCGTCGTCCGAACGCGTGGTGGCGTACTGCCGTGTGTCGTCAGCCGACCAGAGGGCCGACCTGGATCGGCAGGTCGCGCGGGTGGTGTCCGGCGCGAATGGGCTGGGCCTGGCTGTCGCGGAGGTCGTGACCGAGGTCGGGTCGGGGTTGAACGGGCGCCGCCGCAAGCTGCATCGGCTCCTCGCCGACCCGGACACGGCTGTGATCGTGGTCGAGCACCGTGACCGCCTCGCCCGGTTCGGTGTCGAGCACCTGGAGGCCGCGCTGTCGGCGTCCGGCAGGCGCCTGGTCGTCCTCGACCCTGCCGAGACCGCGGACGACCTGGTGCGGGACGTCACCGAGGTGCTGACCTCGATGTGCGCCCGCCTGTACGGGCAGCGGGCGGCGAAGACCCGGGCCGCCCGCGCGGTGGCCGTGGCGACCGGCGAGGACGGCGAGTGAAGAAGTTCCGGCCGCAGCCCGGGTTCGTGGTGCAGGCGTACCGGTTCGCGCTGGACCCGAACGCCGCCCAGGAGCACGCGTTGCGCTCGCACTGCGGTGCGGCCCGCGCGGCATACAACTGGGCTGTCGGCTGGGTGACCGCATCCTGGTGGCAACGCCGGGCCGAGGAGACGTACGGCGTCGCCGGGGCGGAGCTGACCGAGTGGCGGCCGTGGTCGCTGCCCGCGCTGCGCAAGGAGTTCAACCAGGCCAAGAAGACTGACCCGCGCTTCGCTGCCTGGTGGGAGGAGAACTCCAAGGAGGCGTACAACACCGGCCTCGCCAACGCGTCGGCGGCGTTCGACAACTACGCCAAGTCGAAGAACGGCAAGCGCAAGGGCGCCCGGATCGGTGCGCCCCGGTTCAAGCCGAAGCGGAAAGCACGCCTGTCCTGCCGGTTCACCACCGGCACCATCCGCCTCGACGCCGGCGGCCGTCACGTCACGCTGCCGAGGCTCGGAACCATCCGCGTCCACGAGCCCACCGCAAAGCTCCTGCACCGCGTCCAGGCCGGCAGGGCGCGGATCTTGTCCGCGACCGTCCGCCACGAACGCGGACGCTGGCTCGTCGCCTTCCAGGTCGAGACCGCGCGGGACATCCGCCGCGTCGCACGCCCCGACGTCGCGGTCGGCATCGACCTCGGTATCAAGACCCTCGCGGTCATGGCCGACAGTGCGGGCGAGATCCGCACCGTGCCCAACCCGCGGCACCTGAACAGCGCCCTGAAACGGCTCCGCCGGGCCTCCCGCACGGT
>NZ_JBIAIQ010000094.1:0-5755 GCF_042871525.1 Streptomyces sp. NPDC005784 | reverse complement strand
CACCTCCCACGCTGCGAGAGCCAGGCCAGGAACTCGTGAGTACCGCCTGCGGAGTCGGTGCGAATCAGTGTGGAGCGGCCTCGCCGATGCCGTTTGGGGAGCTGGGCCAGGGCGAGTCGGGTGGTGGTGATGTGGTCGGCCGCGGTGTTGCTGCCCGCGTTCCCCGGCCGGAGCAGGGCCGCGACAGGCTCTCCGGTGCCGCCGCTTCCGTGATCGACGAAGCCCATCAGCGGATGGTGGCCGAAGGACTTCTTCCAGGTCGCTGCCGCGTCCTGCTTCTCGGAGTGCGCCAGTACCAGCACCCCGTCCAGGTCTACGATCACCTCGCCTGCGGCATCCGGCGCCGACGTTCCGGCCAACTTCCATACCCGCGCGCGTACTTCGGCCCGCGCGGCTCGGATCGCGTGAAGGGCCTTCGGCCCGGCCGTGGCGAGGGTGTCGATGAGCCGCGAGACGGTCGGGTCGGAAGCCACCGGCCCGAACACCGCCGGCTCGGCCCGCAGCATTCCCACATCGGCCAGGCAGTCCCCGCCGAGCGCGACCGCCAGGGCCACATCCAGCAGCATCTTCCCCGGATCGTGCACCGCCCGCGGCTTGCGCCACGGTGTCAGCGCCGCAGATATCGCCTGGTCCAGCCCGGTCTTGCGGGCCGTCTCCACGAGCAGGACGCCTCCCGCCTGCGAGACCACCGCCCGGCCACCACCCTCGACGCGGACACGCGGGTAGGACCCGATACGCTTCTTCACCTGGGAAGTGCCTCCGACGGTGGCAGGAACAAGGACCTCGACAATCCTCATTCTTGCTGGTCAGAGGCACTTTTCGTTTATCTGACCACCCGTCGGACATCAGGCTTCATGAAAGCGCGAGGCTAGGCGCTTGTCCTGGCTCGACTCCCCAGGTTGCAGCACCAGAAACCCCTGAGCGCCATTGGGGATGTCTTACCGCCCTCTGGGTGCTGAGGCTCCACCGACCGTGCGTAAGCCACCGGACCCGTCAATCGCTTTCCGCTTCCAAGCCCTCATAGCTCTCGAACCAATGGGTATCGAAGTCATGGGCGGTCGAGAAGGGCTGCCGCGGGTCGGTGAGCAGCCGGTAGACATACTCTGCGGTCGAGCCGTCGAACCGGTACCAGCTGCCGCGGTCCTCCATCGTCGCGAGGATGGGCCATCTGTCCGGATCAGGTCCCTCGGTGAGCCAGTAGAAGTCGTCCCGTTGCTCTGTCCCCGCCCACTGCAGTAGCCCGCCCGGGGCCGGGTACAGCTGGTACGGCTCCAACGAGTTGCCGTCGTGCGCCTCGGTCCACTGGGCCCACCACTCGTTGAACTCGATGATGTCGATGCTGCCCAGTGGGCCGCCGGGCAGGAAGAGACCGAGGTAGTCGTCGAAGGCGCCGTACCCGAACCGCTCGACAAGGCGCTTGTAGTCACCTGGCAGCACAGTCCCCAGCCGGGCCTCGGCCGCCGCCCAGTTCACCACCCTTACCCGGTCTGCCGGCCAATCCGTGACGGCGACGACCCGGTCCACCCAGGAGACACCCTTCGGCAGTCCGTCCGGCATCTTGTCCGGCGACGGTGCGGCCCGCTCGGCAACGAGCAACACCGGCCGAACGCCATCACCGGCACGGACCGTCCCGCAGCCGATCCACCAGCTGCCGCACGTCCAGGCGCGCATTTCGATCAGTTGTTCCCCAAAGGGTGCCAGGAGCGACAGCCCGGTCTGCTCGGTCACCGTGGGATCGACATATCCGCCCGCGACAAGGTTGCGTAGCTGCCCGTACCGCTCGCTGAGCTCCTTGATGAGTACGGGCAGGCTGATCTCTTCGGAAGCGGTCAGGCACACATGCCCCGCCGAGTGCCTGGCCTGGTCGCACACCAGCTCCTGCCCGTCCGGCCGGACCAAGGAGTCAACGGCCGCGAGCAGTTCCTGTTTGTCCATGGCCGGACAGTGAAACACAGGCCGCGGACAACGAACCGGACCCGGCGATCGAGCCAGCGCCGTACAGCAGGGAAGTACAGCAACCACAGCGCCCCAGCCCGCCCGGTGGTGCCCCCAAAGAGCCGTGCCACGACCCGTATGCCCACCACCGACCGATCCACATAGAGCTACGGATCAGAAGGTGCCCGCGCCCTGCCGTACTCGATCCACCGGGAACTGACAGGGAGCCACGGTGGTTGACGGACAGCGCACAAGAGAACGGCCCTCGACCGCCTGGTCAGCGGCGACAAGACTGTTGCCCTTATACGTCGATCAGTGGGCGACCAAGCCAGCCAACCGGACGACTCGGCCACCTGTTCGATTTATGAGTCCATCGAGGAGTAGGACCTCGCCTGTGATGCTGTGATCGGGCCACCCGACCACAGCTCGGCGTCAGCCGGCCTGTTCAGCCTGGCCATCCATCGATGATGGAACACCCTCGCGCCCCCTTTGCACCGCACTCTCGCCCTGGCTGCGGTCGAGGGAGGACCATAGGAGTTGAGTGAGCAAGGGAGGCCCACCATGAAGACCGGAGCCTCGGACTACGACCGCTGGCTGTACTCTCACACCCCCTCCCAGGCCGAGGGCGAGCGTGACGAACCGGCCGAGCGCGCGGCCATAGATCAGCACCCCGACGTCCCCAGGACCGAGCCGTCCCAGGCCGAGGGCGAGCGGGTGGACGAGACCAGGACCACCTGACCGCCGACAAGCGATCAACGAACGGCGCCTGATGGTCTGACTGCGTGACAACGCCGACGTATGACGGCACACGCCTGCGGACAGCCGCGGCAGGCAAGCAACCCACCGTCCTGGGTGGAGCGTCCACTCAAGTGCTTTGGGACGAAGAGGCGGTCCGTGGACCATCCGTGGACGAGTCACGTGTTACTGATCAATCAGACGCCTGTGAGCTGCGCACACGCCCAGGACCGAAGGGCCCTCCGGAGCCGTGTGCGCAGGTTCGAATCCTGCCGGGGGCACTCGCCACACAGCCAGCAAGAATCACCCGCTGAGCCGGGCGGATGCCTAGAAGAGAGAGCGGGAGTCAGTCTCACGGACTCCCGCTCTTTCTCGTTCTCTCTCACTGTTCGCGCACTATCTCCGAGACACTCACGCGCTCTGCACGTGTGGGGCACCCTCCACGTGCAGCCCGAGGCAGCAACGAAGATGATCATCGCCAGCGTCACCCGCTCGGTGAGGGCCGCCGCCCTGCGGGCGTACGACCTCTGTTGGCAGCACCACCGTCGGCACAACTCCCAAAACTCGGCCGGCACCAGCCGCCCAAACAGATCCGCCATGGACCGTTCAAGACTAGAAACACCACGGCAAGTGGTGTCTCCAGGGGATTCCGGAGCACGCAGATCCGCACATGGACGGATCGTGGCCATTCACGTCACGCTTCACCCCGACATCAGGGCTTCTATGCCAGCGGCGGGCGTCGGCTGATCAAGATGGCCGCCCCGCGAGGTGACGCTGGAGGTCTATATGGCGGTACTGATAAACCGCTCCCGCCTGTCGCAATACACCCCGCTTCTCGTGAGCATCGGCGAGGAAACTCATGAAGCACCAGGGCACACGCCCCGATATTGCCAGCGCAATCCGCGCTACCAGGTATTCCATCCAAACTGACCGAGCGAGTCCGAGCATTAGACCGAATGGGTATCCGAATACAAATGCGAACGTGAGTGTGAACTCGATACTGACGGTCTCGAGCCCGAGGGACAGGTCAATCGCGATCGCCAGCGCGACCGCAAGCGCGCCCGCGATCACACCGGCGAGGGTCAACACCCAGAAGGTGCGCCGGTCCCGCGCCAGGACCGTGTTCGGCCCCACCGCCTTCTCCAGGTCGGGATGCACCGACCGGATTCCACCCATGAGCCCAAACGTCAATCCGCCGATGAGCCCGAACGTGAGTCCGGATTGGATCCCGTAAGCCAATGTGAACATGAGCGCAAACAGGAGTCCGCCAGTGAGCCCGAAGGGGACCCCGAGTGCGAGCCAGGATTTCCCTCTCCAACTCCAGCGAATACCGGAACTGGGCCTGTCTTTTACGGACGAGGTCATGAAACCTGCGAACACTATGTACAGGATCACCATCGTGGCCCCAAACCCGGCGGCGGCTGCAATCCCGTTCCTGGGCGAGAGGACGAGCGTGACTGCGAGCCAGCATACGAGCCCGGCGGTGAGAACCGTGAGCCCCCCACTGTTTCCGCGGGGCGCTGCGCGGAGTTGCCACCAGGCGAGGTTGGGCACGCCGCCAAGGTCGTCTTCGAGGTGACGGGCGAGAAAGGTGAGGGTGCGCTGGGCCTGTTCGACGGTCCAGCGAGAGGGATGGTGAGGGTGGGGGCGGTAGGCGGCGGGAATGAAGGCAGCGAACAGGTGCGCGTCGATGTCCTGGCGGGTCGGAAAGCGTGCCTGATCGAGGAGTTCACTGGGGTCGGATAGGTCGGTGAGGTGCTCGTCGGGGCGGGGGTTGTAGATGGTTCGGGCCAGGAACAGTCCGAGCGGGGTGCTCAGCGCTTGTGAGACGGGCGTGTCGGTGCTCAGTGCAGCGGTGACTCGTCTCCAGCGGGCTGCGGCCTCGGTGTGGGGGCCTCCCGCGTCCCGCTCCAGGTAGGCGGTCGCTTTTGCGGCTGCCAGAGGGAGCAGGCTGATGCCGGCGGCTCCGTTCAGGAGCAGCGAGGTTCCGGTCGATGTGGTCAATGCGCTCCGGTATTCGGCGGTGCGACTGGAGAGCACTAGCGGCTGACTGGCTGGCAGTACCTGATTGATGGTGTGCAGGGCCCGGGCGCGCACGGCTTGGGGCAGTTCGTCTAGGCCATCAAGGATGGGCAGGATCAGACGCTGGTTGATTAGGGCACTTGCTTGGGTACCGGTGCTGGCTAGTGAGGATTGGGAAGGGACGAGTACGCCCAGAGCGGGGTGGTCTTGGATGAGCTCGTCGGCCATCCATACGGATAGGTCTTGCTGGGCTGGATCCCACGAAGCCAGGGAGAACAAGGCTGGGACAGGGCCGCCGGGCTGTCGGCTATCGAGTTGGGCGAAGAGGAGGCGGATGAGCAGCATGGTCTTGCCGGCACCGGGCTCACCGAGGACGACTAGACGGCGGGTAGGAACGCGTTCGAAAGTCTGGGCGATGCCACCCCCACTGCCGGTCAGTTCTATTGGGCCAGCAGCCCATGCGGGATTGGTGCGGGGGGACCGGCCGGGCCAGTCCCTGACCAGCTCCATCAAGTAGGGCCACGGCTCGACCAGATCCGCCTCGGCTGCGACCCATTCGACCGCGAGGGGGAAAGGGTCGTTGAGGCGGCGGACCTGAGCCTCGGCCTCCCACTGTTGTCGCATGCTCTGGGCGAGCTTGTCTGCTACGTCCTCCAGTCGGGCGTCTGCCGGTTCACTCTTGCCCATTCGTAGCGCGTCGATCACGTTGTCGGGCAGCGCCAGCAAGCCGGTGAACACGGTCAGGAACGCGATCAGAGGGTCGACCCCGTGGCCGCGCGCGACATACCACGCCAAGAACGCCGCGACCAGGACCGCGCACAGCAGTCTGGCCCACTTCGGTACACGTCTCACGTTGTGATCATGCGGGGCCCCAAGCGGCGCCGCCATGATTGACACCGCCGACACCACCGGGCTGGAGGACACCCCCATGCTTTCACCAGCACCCAAAGAAACGACGCCTAAAGGCGCCTAAGAGGTCATCTCATTTGGGGTGTTCGGTAGGCTTCCGGTGTGGGGATTGTTGAGCGGCTGGTGCCGGATGAGTTGTGGGAGTTGTTCCAGC
>NZ_JBIAIQ010000093.1:0-5797 GCF_042871525.1 Streptomyces sp. NPDC005784 | reverse complement strand
TGCGACGGACCATTGGGCGCAGTGAGACCGTTCGAGGCACCGTCCTGGTTGACGGCGGAACCACGCACGACCGCAAGCACGGGGTGGCCGTTGCGCTGCGCGTCGACCAGCCGCTCCACGAGCAGCATGCCGACACCCTCGCCCCAGCCGGTGCCGTCGGCCTCGGCGGCGAAGGGCTTGCAGCGCCCGTCGGGGGCGAGGCCGCGCTGCCGGCTGAACTCGGTGAAGGTGGCTGGGGTCGCCATGACCGTGACGCCACCGGCGAGGGCGAGGGTGCACTCGCCGTTGCGCAGCGCCTGCACGGCGAGGTGCAGCGCGACGAGAGACGAGGAGCAGGCCGTGTCGACGGTGACCGCCGGGCCCTCCAGGCCGAAGGTGTAGGCGACGCGGCCGGAGGCGATGCTGCCGGAGCTCCCGGTGCCGAGGAAGCCCTCGACGCCCTCGGGCACGGTGTCCAGGCGGGCGGTGTAGTCGTGGTACATCACGCCCGCGAACACGGCGGTGCGGCTGCCCCGCACCGAGGACGGGTCGATGCCGGCCCGCTCGAACGCCTCCCAGGAGCTCTCCAGCAGCAGCCGCTGCTGCGGGTCCATGGCGAGGGCCTCGCGCGGCGAGATGCCGAAGGGGGCGGCGTCGAAGCGGGCGGCGTCGTAAAGGAAGCCGCCCTCGCTGACGTAGCTGGCCCCGGCGCTGTCCGGGTCGGCGTCGTAGAGCGACTCCACGTCCCAGCCCCGGTCGACGGGGAAGGCGGAGACGGCGTCGTCACCGTTCTCGACGAGCCGCCACAGGTCGTCGGGAGTACGGACCCCGCCGGGGTAGCGGCAGCTCATCGCGATGATCGCGATGGGCTCCTGGTTCTTCTCCTCGACCTCGCGGAGCCGCCTGCGGGCCTGGCGCAGATCGGCGGTCGCCCGCTTGAGGTAGTCGCGAAGCTTGTCCTCGTTCACCATGTGCGTGGGCTCCATGCCAGAGAGGCGGTTGTACGGGTCGGACCGGCCGGGTGCTCCGCACGGCGGGGCGGGCCGGGTCCCGGGGTGGTCGGGGCCGACCGGATTCCGCGCGTAGCGGGGCCGGGCCCGGATCCCGGAGTGACGGGTCGGTGCCGGGCGGCCGGTCGTCCCGCGTCGCGGGTCTCGCGGCCGTCCCGGACGGGTCGGGTCGCTCGGGCCCGGCCGGCGGGCCCGGGTCACGGGGCCGGTCGGACACCGACGGCTGTCGGATCGGTCGAGGGCGCGCCGGGCGACGGGTGCATCGCGCCCGGAGGGGTCCCCCCGGAGGGGTCCCCCCGGAGGGGTCCCCCCGGAGGGGTCCCCCCGGAGGGGTCCCCCCGGAGGGGTCCCCCCGGAGGGGTCCCCCCGGTCTGGACGTACGTAGTCGTCCAGACCGGGAGGGGCCGCCTCGCGAAGTGCGTCACGCTCGCCGCTCGGCGCGGTGGTGGGGCGTCAGGAAGCGCCGAGCTCGTCGTCCAGCAGGTCGAAGAGCTCGTCGTCGGTCACCGAGTCGAGGTCGTCGCCGTCGACGCCTCCTCCGGTGTCGCCCGTCGGGTCCTGGGCGCCGGTCCACTTGGTCATCAGGGCCTGGAGGCGCATGGTGATCCGCGAACGTGTGACGCTGTCCGCGGCCGCGGCCGCCAACGCGGCCTCCAGCCGATCGAGTTCACCGAAGACGGTCGGGCCGTCGGTATCGAGGGGCAGCGCCGAGCGCAGGTAGTCGCTCAGTGCCTGAGGCGTCGGATGGTCGAAGATCAGCGTGGCCGGCAGGCGTAGCCCGCTGGCCACCCCGAGCCGGTTGCGCAGCTCGACCGCCGTCAACGAGTCGAAGCCCAACTCCTTGAAGGCGCTGTGCGGTTCGACGGCTGCTGCCCCGGCGTGGCCCAGCACCTGGGCCACCTGGGTGCGTACCAGGTCCAGCAGAAGCCGGTCCCGTTCTGCGGCCGGGAGCAGCGCCAGGCGCCGCGCCAGCGACTCGGGGGCGTCCGCCGTCGCCCCGCCGGCCCGGCGCCGCACCGGGGTGCGGAGCAGGCCGCGCAGCAACGGCGGTACGGTGTCGCCGATTTGGGCCTGGAGGGCCGACAGGTCCAGTCGGGCGGGTACCAGCACGGCGGGCCCGGCCGCATGCACCAGCGCCGCGTCGAAGAGCGCCAGCCCGTCGGCGGCCGACAGGGCGTTCATGCTGCCCCGGCTCAGCCGTTCGCGGTCGCGCTCGTCGAGCGTGGCGGCCATGCCCGCTTCGTCGTCCCACAGGCCCCAGGCCAGCGAGACGGCGGGCAGCCCCGCCGCGCGCCGTTGCTGGGCGAGGGCGTCCAGGAAGGTGTTGCCGGCCGCGTAGTTGGCCTGTCCGGCGTTGCCGAACACACCGGCCGCCGAGGAGAACAGCACGAACGCCGACAGGTCCATCTCGCGCGTCAGTTCGTGCAGGTTCCAGGCCGCGTCGACCTTGGGTCGCAGCACCCGGTCCAGCCGCTCGGCGGTGAGCGCCTCGACGGTTCCGTCGTCCAGCACACCGGCGGTGTGCACGACCGCCGTCAGGGGGTGCTCGGCGGGGATGCTCCCGATCAGCGCGGCCACCGAGTCCCGATCGGCCACGTCGCAGGCCGCCCACGTCGCCGAGGCACCCAACTCTCCGAGCTGGGCCGCGAGTTCGCTCGCCCCCTCGGCCCGCTCGCCGCGCCGGCCCACCAGCAGCAGGTGACGTACGCCGTGTTCGGTGACCAGGTGCCGGGCGAGCAGACCGCCGAGGGTGCCGGCGGCGCCCGTGACGAGGACCGTGCCCTGCGGGTCGGTACGGGTGCCGTCGCCCGGTTCGGTACGGGTGCCGTCGCCCGCGGGGACGGTCGTACGGGCCAGCCGCGGGGCAAGCACGACCCCGTCGCGCAGCGCGAACTGCGGCTCGTCCGAGGCCAGTGCGTCAGGCAGCACGCGCCAGGAAACGTCCGTGCCGTCCACGTCCACCAGGACCAGTCTGCCCGGGTGCTCGGCCTGCGCGGAGCGCACCAGGCCCCACACCGGCGCGTGCGCCAGGTCCGTCACGCCCTCGTCGGCGCCCGGCGCGACGGCCCCGCGTGTAACGAACACCAGCCTTGCCTGGGCGAACCGCTCGTCCGCCACCCACCGGCGCACCAGCGTCAGAGCGTCGCCCGCGGCGTCGTGCGCGGCCCGCGCGAGCCCCGCGCCCGTACGGGAGCCGGGGACCGGGTCGAGCGACACGAACACCGTCGCCGGCGATCCCACCACCTCGGCCTCTTCGGCCAGCTCCGCCAGGTCGTCGAACGGCTCGGTGCCGACCGCCGGCCCGGGCAGCGCGGCCGCCAGCCCGAGCGGGTCGCTGCCCAGCACCGCCCACGCCCCCTCAGCCGGCGCCTCCGCCCCGGGCAGTGTCAGAGCGGTCCAGTCGACCTGGAACAGCGCGTCGCGCACCGGGCCCGTGCCGCTGCCGTCGAAGGCGTCGGCGGCCAGCGGGCGCAGCACGAGCGACGGCACCGTGAGCAACGGCTGCCCGGCCTCGTCGGTGACGTCCAGCGCGACCGCGTCGCGCCCCGCAGGGGCCATGGTCACCCGCAGCGCCGCCGCACCGACCGCGTGCAGCCGCACGCCGTCCCACGCGAACGGCAGGCGCGCGCCCTCGGGCCCGTCGGGGAAGAAGTCGCCCAGGCCCACCGCGTGCAGCGCCGCGTCCAGCAGCGCCGGGTGCAGCCCGTACGCGGCCGCCTCCGCCCGGCGCTCCTCGGCGAGCGAGACCTCGGCGAACACCTCGTCGCCGCGCCGCCACGCCGCCCGCAGGTTGCGGAAGGCCGGGCCGTAGCCGAGCCCGATGGCCTCGAACGACGGGTAGAGGTCCGTCACCTCGCACTCCTCGGCACCGGCCGGCGGCCACTCGCCGTGCGGTGCGGGGTCGGCCACCGCGTCGGCGACCGCCAGTACTCCGCCCGCGTGCCGGGTCCACGCCTCGTCGAAGGCGGCGTCCTCCGGCCGCGAGTAGACGTGGAACTCCCGTCGGCCCGCGTCGTCGTCACCCGACACGGCCAGGCGCAGCTGCACCCCGCCGGTCTCCGGCAGCACCAGCGGCGCCTCCAGTGTCAGGCCTTCCAGCAGGTCCAGGCCCGCATGGTCACCGGCCCGCACCGCGAGCTCCACCAGTACCGCGCCCGGCACCACGACCGTGCCGGCCACCCGGTGGTCGGCCAGCCAGGGGTGGGTCCGCAGCGAGAGCAGCCCGGTCAGCAGGAACCCGTCCGAGTCCGGCAGCTCCACCGCCGCGCCCAGCAGCGGATGCCCGGCGGAACCGAGCCCCGCCGCGACCACGTCGCCCGCGAGGGCGTGCGGGGGCGCCTCCAGCCAATAGCGCTTGCGCTGGAAGGCGTACGTGGGCAGGTCCACGCGCCCGGCGCCGGTACCGGCGAAGTACGCGGGCCAGTCCACGGCCGCGCCCCGGACGTGCGCCCCGGCCAGCGCGGAGGCGATCGTCTCCGCCTCGGCGCGTCCGGCGCGGAGGGTGGGGGTGAGGACGGTGGTGTCGGGGTGGTCGAGGCAGTCCTGGGCCATGGCGGAGAGGATCCCGTCGGGGCCGAGTTCGAGGTACGTGGTCACCCCGGCGGCTTCGAGGGTGCGGACACCGTCGCTGAAGCGGACCGCCTCACGGACATGGCGAACCCAGAAGTCGGGGTCGTTCATGTCGTCGGTGACCACCACCGTGCCGGTCAGGTTCGACACGACCGCGATACGCGGGGACTCGTAGGTCAGCCCCTCCGCCACCTTGCGGAAGTCGGCGAGCATCCCGTCCATGTGCGGCGAGTGGAACGCGTGACTGACCGCGAGGTGCTTGGACCTGCGGTCCTTGAACGATCCGGCGATCCGCTCCGCCTCGTCCACGTCACCCGAGATCACGACCGACTGCGGGCCGTTGATCGCCGCGATGCTCACGCGCTCGCCCAGGAGCGGCGTGACCTCGGCCTCGGTCGCCTCCAGCGCGATCATCACCCCACCCTCGGGAAGGGCCTGCATCAACCGACCACGCGCCGACACCAGCCGGCAGGCGTCGTCCAGAGACAGCACCCCCGCCACATGCGCGGCAGAGATCTCACCGATCGAGTGCCCGCCAACAAAGTCCGGCCGCACACCCCACGACTCGAACAACCGGAACAACGCCACCTCGACCGCGAACAACGCAGGCTGCGCGAACTCCGTACGGTTCAACAGCTCCGCGTCCGCACCGAACAGCACCTCCATCAGAGGCAGTTCGAGCTCCATCCGGCTCGCCACCGCGTCCAACGCCGCCGCGAACACCGGATAGGCGGCGTACAACTCACGCCCCATACCCAGCCGCTGACTCCCCTGCCCGGTGAACAGGAAGGCGAGCTTGCCGGCGTCCGGCGAGCCGATCGTCAGGTTGGCGGCGGTCCCGCCCTCGGCGAGCGCGGCGAGTCCGGAGAGGAACCCGTCGCGATCCCCGGCGACCACGACGGCCCGGCGGTCGAGCAGCGTGCGGCTCGTCGTCAGGGCGAACCCGATGTCGGTGAGGGACAGTTCGGGGTGCGCGATCACATGGGCGCGTAGGCGTTGGGCCTGGGCGCTCAGCGCGTCCGGGGTCTTCGCCGAGAGCAGCCAGGGCAGGCCGTCCGGCTCGCGCCCGGGCTCCCGGGGCTCCTCCGGTGTGGTCGGCACGGGGGCCTGCTCGATGATGGTGTGCGCGTTCGTGCCGCTGAAGCCGAAGGAGGAGACGGCCGCGCGGCGGGGCCGGCCGGTCTCGGGCCAGGCGGCGGACTCGGTCAACAGACGTACGGCGCCCGCCTCCCAGTCCA
>NZ_JBIAIQ010000092.1:0-5920 GCF_042871525.1 Streptomyces sp. NPDC005784 | reverse complement strand
CAGGCCCGCCTCGGCCTCGGCACCGCCCCGCTGTCTCCACTGAAGCACTGACCGAAGCAACTGTCAGCATCCACTGAAGATCACCAACAGAGTCACGGCATTGCCTTTAGACGGCCCTCGCGGGCGTGGAACTGGCGGGCGGCGGCGAAGTTCGCGGCCCATCGGGAGTCCCGTGACCGGGGCGCGTCCGGTACCGACTCGCCCTCCGCCGGGGGCTAGGTCGCCCCTGCAGTTCGCCTGGCCGCAGGTGAACTGGATCGGTCGTGATTCGCCTGAGAGCCCGCCGGGGGTTGGGCTGTGTTGCCGGAAGCGTGATCACGCGGCGTCTCTCGCCGGGGCCGGTGCCCCCAGGGCACATCACAGCGCGAACACCGGGACCCCGGGGGTACGGGTCACACCGCACACCCCCCGTGCCCGCGAGGGCGCCGCGGGCGGCGGCGCGAGGGCCGGCCCGATCAGCGGCATGACGGCCGCCAGCATCTCCGCCTCGCTCGCGGTCCCGTCCACGACCAGATCGGCCGCTGCCCCGGAGGGCGCGACATGGGCTGCGTGGCGGTCCCTGCCGGTCTGCAGATAGTTGCGCAGGGACAGTCGAGGGTCCTGCCGCTGCACCTCGATCTTCCGGAGGATCTTGCGGGCCAGGCGTATGTCGTCGGGGGTGTCGACGTACACCCGCCACGCCGCCCGCCGGACCACGGACGGCAGTGACAGCGCGAACAGGCCCTCGACCACCACCAGCAGCACGCCGGGGCGCAGCAGCGCCGCGTCGATGGCGTGTGCCACCGCTGTCTCGTCGATCGACCCCGGATGGTTCCAGTCGAGGACGGCGTGCCCGTCGGCACTGACCGTCCACACACCCCGCAGGGGGTCGTGCGCGGGCACGTAGTAGTCGTCCAGATGGACCAGCGCCACGCTCTCGGGACACTGCAGCGACAGGGCTTCGGCAAGGGTGGACTTGCCGGATGCGGTGCCGCCTGCGACCGCCAGTACACCCGTCATATCGGGCGCTCCTCATGTGCTCAAAGGGGATAGACGAAGCGGCCGGACAAGCCGGGTGCAGGGAATGTACGGCGGCGTGATCGCCTATGGCAAGCAGGGAAACGCGGCCCGGTTCAGCGGAGGCCAGGGCCGCGACCTTCGGTCGACCTGCGCACCGGTCTCGGCGATACCACGGACCTTCAGCGCGGCGTAACGGCCCTTGGGCGCGGGCGCGGGCGTGACGTCGACGCTCGGGAAGGAGCAACTCCGCCCGCAGTCCGTCCGCCCGCTCCCGCGCCGCCGACTCCCGGGCCTCCAACTCCTCGAACAACGAGCCCGTCAGCCTCCCCTCCTCCGTCATCACGGTAGAGACGAGCAGCTCTCCCCACAGCCCGATCTGCGTTCTCCCGCGTCACCCTCCCCTCCAGAGACACAGCACCCATCGACCTTGGTGTCACGACGTACCCGGGCCCGCATTGGTTTCGTCCTCAGGCGATCCGATGGCCGCTGGCCGACGAGGGCCAAGCGCCGTGGCCGGTGGCCGACGGTGGCGCGGCGTTCGTGTCCGATCCCATGGCCGCCAGTGCCCCGGAGGGTGGCGGCATGTCCGGTAACTGCGAGCCAACCTCACCACCCTGCGGCGGTGAACTCGCTGTCGCTGTAGCCGCCCAACGCTGATCGGTTGGGAAGCCCAATGAGCAGGTCACCAGGCCCCATGGCTACGGCCACGGAGGCGTAGGGGATCCGTTCGGCTCCAGCCCGTACGGCCACACCTCTTCCAACCGGGAGCTGTTGCCGGCGTCGGCGGCTTGGCGGTAGAGCGCTTCGGCGCCCTCCCAGTCACCGACATCCTTCCGTATTCGTGCCAGTTGCAGCAGGGCGCTTGTGTGGCCGGCGTCAGCGGCCCGCCATGCCTGTGCCTCGCATAAGCGAACTCGCCACCCGTCTGGCCACCGACGGCGGCGGAGCGGTCCTGCACGTCGTTCGCTACCTCAACGACATCGACCAGGACCAGCCAGACACGTCGGACATCCCCAACCTCTTCGGCCGGCACCTGGACCGCAAAGTCCTGGACTTCCTCACCACCATCGGCGCCGAGCTCGACGTCGACGAGTACGACATGGCCCCGGACGAGGACACCAAGTGAGCACGTGACCTCGTACTCACCTGGGCACATGAGTCAGTACCCCGACAGGGCCGAGCGTGCGGCCAGCTCCGACGGTGAGGTCGAACCCGCTGCACGGGCGAGGAGATGGCGCTTCACCTCGGGATCGCCCGCGCCCAGGACCTGACGATCGACCGGCCGCGAATTCGTGTCCGATGCCGTGGCTGCTCTGCCCGAAGACCACGGGGATTTCAATTGGGATGTCGGCTCTGACCTTGACGTTTAACCTCAGTACGGTGGTTCCATTACAGGCAGGCCGGATCACGCCGGAACGCTCGCGTAGCCTGGTTCTGGCACATCTGGTCACGGGCCTGTGTTTCCCTCGAAGGAGCCCATGTTGATCAGGCTCACTCGGTGGTCCCAGGCATCCCACTTCACATGCTTCTGCGCGCCCCAGTAGTAGTTGTCGTAGCCCATGAGGTCGCCATATGCCTTGTCTTCGTGCGCCCGCTCGGGTCTGCCGAACGCAGCCAGGAGTTCCTCGTACGAGGTCAGGTGAGCGAAGTGGGAAAGATGCGGGCCATAGATCGCGAAGCCGACGACCGTCCCGGCTCGAACCTTGTAGGTGAGCTTGTCGGCGCAGTACAAGAATCCGTCTGACTGGGCAGCGTGGCCGATGACCTCGTCGAGGGTCAGCCGCCGCCCTTCGGCGTCGTAGTACTCGCTGTCGATGTTGGTCCCGCCGCCGTACCGGGCGACTACGGAGGACTGGGCCTGGATGATGCTCCGGCGTGGAACGCTGGTGGCTGGTGTTCCCAGGGCTATGCCGCCCATCTCGACAGTCGTGAGGTCGAGGTGTGGCCGGGACAGTATGTCCAGGTTGTCGAGGATCTCGATCATCGTCAGAGTCTAAGCCCGGCCTTCATCCTCGGCGGGCTTGATGCTCCTTGATCGACTCGGCGCGCTTGACTGTCTTGCCGACGTCGTGGCATTTGGCGCGGTGCTTGTTCTTCGAGCCGGCAGGCCGTCCGAGGCCCGGGCGGGACGGTTTCGGTGCGGCTGCCGGGCGGGTGGCTGTCGCGCGGACGTTGCGAAACCCCCGGTACCCGCGTTCGTCAGGTGGTCCACCGTCTGGGTGGGCGTCGGCGTGGGGGTGGGCAGACTCGTCGGGGGCGGCGTGACGGGCGGGGTCGGGGTGGCGGTCCAGGACCGCCTGTAGGAGGTCGGCGGTCTCGGTCTTCCCGGCGCCGGGCTGCCCGGCGACGACGACCACGACCGGCCGGTGCTGCGGGACGGCGCCCTGTGTCGCCGACGCGAGGATCACCTGGTGCAGCACGTCGAGACTCTCTCGCCCGCACCCTGAAGACCACCACCGCACACGTCATCTACCTTCTGTCCCAGCACCCCGCCGAATGGAGCCCGCCCCGCTTCCAGCAAACCCAGCACACCGCCACCCGCGTGCACCAGTGGCGCACCTGGTACGAGCAAGACCACCTGTCCCTGCAGACCATCGCCAACCGGGAACAGACCAGTACGGCCGCCGTCCGTCTCGCACTGCTGAGAACCGGCACCCGGCTCTGCCCCGCCGGGTCCTACCCGGGCCAGCCGAGGAGGAACTGAGCGCTCCGCAACAGGCGCGGGGTGGGCGCGATCCCGGCATCCGCGGTGGTGACCATCACCGAGCACAGCGTTCCCGGCCGGGCTCAGGGCATCGTCACGGGCCCGGACGGCAACGTCTGGTTCACCCAGCCCCAGGACGGCCAGATCGGGAGGATCACCCCTGCCGGGGTGGTCACGGAGCACGACGTGCCGGCCGGGAACTCGGCCTCGGGGAGCAGTGGAACAGTGGTTGGCGTTAAGCATTGACCGACGTCATGGACGCCGTTGACGGCGGGCGTTCCCGCCGGTTACCCGTGCTTGTCCGGTTCGGCGTCGGCGAAGGCGCGGTATCCGCCGAGATCTCGGGCTGGGCGAGGACGTCGCCGCGGTGTACGACTCGGACCGGACCCGGGGCCATCATCGGATGCTGATCCGCCGGCGTAGCGAGGTCGTGTCGGACATTCAGCAAGACCGCCGTCGTCATCACCGCGAAGCCCGCCGGGCGCAAGGTCTTCGGCCTCGCCACCGCGGGCGTCCGTCTCGCTTGACCTCTTGCGCGTCAGTCCGGCAGCCAGCGCAGCTCGTGAGCCAGGGTTTTGGCGACGGCACGGATGCGGCGGTGTAGCGGCGACTGCTGGCGTGGGAGGACCAGGTGGATCGTCAGGCCGGGCGCGCCCCGCAGCGGTCGCCAGGTGAGACCGGCCGGTTGTGCCGTGACCGCGGCTTCTCCGGCCGGGGCGAGGGTGACCCCGTCGCGCAGGTCGCGCTGAGACATGTCGAAAGCGACTGCGGGCGTGTGGAATCGGGGTTGTGGTCGGGTGTCTCGGAACAGTGCGGACAGCTGATCGTGGACCACGGGGTTGGCCGCACGGTCCGGGAGTCGCAGCGGATACGCGGCCGCGTCGGCGATCTCGATCTCCGGGTGTTCGGCCAGCGGATGGTGCTGCGCCAGCTGGACCCCGACGCGCTCACGCCGCAGCAGGAACCGGCGCACGTCACGGCCCGGCTGTTCACCGCGGGTGATCCCGGCATCGATGCGGCCGTCGGCGACCGCGGGGGAGATCTCCGGTGTCGCCATCGGGACCGCGCCGACCTCGAGTCCGCTGTTGCCGCGAATCAGCCTGTCCACCAGGGCCGGTGCCGTCTCGGCCCCGGCGCTGAGGCTGTATCCGATGCGCAGCGTGCCCAGTTCACCGGCCGCCGCGCTCCGGGCGGTGTCCCATGCCCGGTCCAGCGCCGCCAGCGCGGGCGGCGCGGACTCCGCCAAAGCCGCACCGGCTGTCGTCAATACGACGCTACGCGTGTTGCGGACCAGCAGGGCCGTACCGAGTTCCGCCTCCAATCGGCGCATCCGGGCGCTGAGTGCGGGCTGTGCGATACCGATCCGTGCGGCCGCGCGGGTGAAGTTCAACTCCTGCGCCAGCACCAGGAAGTACCGCAGGCTCACCGTATCCGGCGCCACGTGCCCTCCCTGCCGATTGATAACGATCCATTCTGAGGCTATCCCGTACCGGTCTTTCCCTCGACCGCACATCAAGCCCTAACCTGCGCATATGACGATTCAGCTGACCGCAGCACCCGTCGCCGGGATCGATCGATCCGAGTGTCAATTCGAAGTCGGACGTGTCCGGCCGAACATAGGAGGTTTCCATGGCTAAGGGCTACTGGGTCAGTGTCTACCCCGCCATTTCCGACCCTGAGAGGCTGACTGCCTACGACAAGCTGGCCCGTCCGGCTGTCCAGGCTGGGGGCGGGCGCCTCCTGTCCCGTGGCGGTCAAGTCGTCGCCCACGAGGCCGGAATCACGCAACGCGTCGTTCTGATCGAGTTCGACAGCTTTGAACAGGCCGTCGCGGCATACGAGAGCGAGGCATACCAGAAGGCACTGGTGGCCCTCCCCGACGGCTTCGAGCGCGACTTCCGCATCATCGAAGGCATCGACTGAACGGCGGGCCCAGCCATCGCTGAGCATCCGTCACCTGATACGCACACGGTGCTGAACGACGACTCACGAGACGAGTTCGAAGCCATGCCCCGCGTCCCAGTTCGTCGTCGACGTTCTCGACGGCCTGATCCCTGTCGGGCGGTTGTCCGAGCGGAGTTGGGCGGCCAAGGCGGGATGCTCTCTACCGGGATGCCTATTAAGAAGTCATCTCATTTGGTGAGTCGGCGGTAGCAGATGAGGGTGCAGGCGATGGCGGCGAAGGCGAGGAAGTGTTCGGCTTTGCGTTCGTAGCGG
>NZ_JBIAIQ010000091.1:0-6582 GCF_042871525.1 Streptomyces sp. NPDC005784 | reverse complement strand
CTGGAAGCCTCAAGAACTCCCATCATCGCAGGTCACAAGGCTCTTCCTCGTTCCCGGAGAAGTTGTCCACAAACGTCAGCCGGTGGATCCGGGCTGAACTTGGGGCTGGTCTGTCCCAAGCCTCGGGTCCGTAGCTCTCTGAAATCGGATTGGTGATGCCCGAGGGATCACAGCGAGATGTTCCGGAGAGCGAGAGCCCGTTCCGTTTGCCGCCTCAGTACTGTGACTTCGCATGACCGACACTGAGATCGAGATCACCGCAGACCTGGTCCGCGACCTGCTGCAGGAGCAACATCCAGACCTTGCAGGGCTGGCCATCCGCGAGGTGGCGGGCGGCTGGGGCAACCAAATGTGGCGCCTCGGGGACGAGTTGGCCGTGCGCATGCAGCGCATGGACCCCACCCCGGAGCTCCAGCTCAAGGAGCGGCGGTGGCTACCTGCGCTGGCCCCGCGCTTGCCGCTCCCGGTGCCGAACCCGGTGCGGTTCGGCGAACCGTCCGAGCGCTTCCCCAAGCACTGGACCGTGATGACCTGGGTTCCCGGCGAGCCGCTGGACCACGGCTCGATCAGCCGCGGCGACCACGCGGCCGGCACGCTGGCGGGCTTCCTCCGGGCACTCCACGTGGAGGCGCCCGCCGAGGCGCCGATCTCTACGGACCGCGGTGCCCATCCCAGGGACTGCACGGACGGCTTCGAGAACTTCTTCCAGGCCGTTGCCCCCGACGACATCGCTGCCGACGTCCGGGCCGTCTGGGACGACGCCGTTGCGGCCCACGCATGGGAGGGCCCGCGGGTGTGGGTGCACGGCGACCTCCATCCCGCGAACGTCGTTGTCTCGCACGGAACGCTCTCGGGCATCGTCGACTTCGGCGACATGTTCGCCGGCGATCCAGCGTTGGACCTCGCCGCCGCATGGGTGTTGCTGCCCGCGGGCACGGCCTCACGGTTCTTCGACATGTACGCGCATGCAGACGAGGCGGCGATCCGACGCGCCCGCGGGCTGGCTGCTATGAAGAGCCTGTTCCTGATGCTCATGGGGCAGAACGGAGATCGGGGCCTTCCCGGCGGCAAGCCGCGCTGGGGGCCTGCAGGCCGGGCGGCACTTGATCGTGTTCTGAAGGGCGTTTGACGCACGCTTCTTCAAACCTGTTCTCGATCTTGATTGAGGATCATGCGGCAGCCCACCTTCGTGGGTTCATCGATCACCACGCATGGTGGGGATGCCAAGGGCCACGGCCGTATGCTGCCCGTGGACCCGATCGAGCTGGCTGAGCTTCTCCTCGGCGCCAGCCAGGCTGACCTGGAGACCCTCGACCTCGCCGAGCCAGCCTTCCGTCTCGGCTTCGGCGATTCGGGCGATCAAGTTGTCGCGGATCTCGGCAAGCCGTGCCCGTTGGGACGGATCTGGCCGGAGGAGCGAGCATCTGACACAAGCTTATCCGAACTAGTCCAGACGGCCTGGCGGGGTCGGATCGCAGTCGAGTTGCTCAAAGTAGTGGGCAACAATCGGTGGCGTCCCGCCAGGTGGTGTAGCGGATCAAGACACCGGAATCCGCAGGTCATCGCCGCATCGGCGCGGCTCGGGACCGCGCATGGCGCTGACGGCAGGTCAGCCGCTTCGCGACCCGGGAGCCGTGTCCCATGGGGTGGCCGACGCGCGGCTTACCGGAACGCGTCGAGCAAGGTCGCTTACACCACGAAGCGGGACACGACCCAACAATCTCGGCGCCAGCAAGCATTGGGCGTGTCGCGCCGCCAACTCCGGCCGGCCTTGTCGCCCTTCAACGGGCGTCCGGAGACGGGGAGAATGCAGCACATGGATGACGCGTTCACACTCCTTCGGCAGGCCGTCGATCTGCTGCCGGAGGACGCAGCGGCAGAGAACGGACAGAGGGGCGGGGATGTGCGCGAGGACATCGCGCGCCAGGAGTGGGAGATGGTCCTCGGCGTTCTCATCGAGATCGGGGATGTCCACCCCGTGTCCGTTGACTTCTGGGAACTCCTCGCCGAGGCCGCTCAGCAGATGATGCTCGACCGCAGCCGGCATTGGTGCGAGTGGCGGGGCTGGGAAGTCCGACACGGCACCGTCCGGGCGACCCTGAGCCTGGTGGGTGCGGAGGAGGGCCGACGCCGGACTGCCTTTGCTGCAGACGGGCGGCTCCGGCCGATGTGGGACATCGGCAACCGCACCGCCGGCGGGGAGCGAGAACTGAACATCGCCCGGTTGTGGGTGGAATATGTGCAGGAGCTCGGCCCGGGAGAGACCGCCGATGTTCGGCTGGCTCCTCTGAGCCCCGAGCAGTGGAGGCACCTGAAGTGCGGCGATGTGATCACCATGTACGAAGCGCGACCTGTTGCCGGAACGGCCACCGTGATCGAAGTCCTGCCGCCGCGCGCCTGAGCTCATCGTGTGGTCCAGGTGCGCGGACGGGCACGGCCTATCCGGGCCACGGGTTGGTTGCCCGGGTTTCAGCGTTCAGTGCTCTGCCCGGAGTGGATAGTGCGCACGGCGAGAACAGGATCAAGAGCCGGGACGAGGGCCCTGGTGACAGCGTCCACAAGATGACGTGGTGCGGGGCCGGTCTGCAGGGCGGTCACGTATTCGATGACTTCGCCGTGTGCCAGTTCTGGAACGCGCTGTCGCAGCACGTGCATGGCGATGATCCGCCCCTGGGTCGCCGCGGTCTGGCGGATCTCGTCGTGCAGGTCGTCCACGGCGGTCCGGGTAGGCATCTTTCGGATATGGGTGCGGTAGTTGGCCTCCCAGGCGCCGGTAACGGCGGAGAGTGATCCGATTTGGTGCAGACCGCCGTCGACGCGGTCGACCAAGTAGGGTCCGTTGCCGCCCAGCACGTGGCTCAAGTCCCCAGTGCGCAGGTACTCCGCGCTCTGGTAGTAGACGATCCAGACGAGTTCGTGTTCTTCGGTCCCGGACACCACCAGCTTTCCTGAGTATCGGCGGTCCAGGTCTTCCTGGGCCGCCCGAACGGCGAACTCGCGGTCGATCATGCCCGGCAGCATCTCGCACGCTGCCGCGCATGGACAGCGGTTTTTGCTCCGCTCGTCCGGCAGGCCCCCGCAGCCAGGTGATCCTTGAAAACTGTCTGAGTTCAGTTGGTGGGACCAGTACCGTTCCAGCGTGATGAAGCCGGATGGGATGAAGTTGGGGATCGAAGCAGCGCGCCTTCTCGCCGTTGCGGACTGCTGCGAGATAGCGCCGGGGCTGAGTGAGGTCGAGCTGCAGCGTATTGAGCAGGAGTACGGCTTTGAGTTTGCCGACGACCACCGGGCTTTCCTGGCGTGGGGCCTGCCGGTCAGCCAGCCGCCCGAAGAGGGGGACACGTGGGAAAACCCGTGGCCGGACTGGCGCAACGGCGACCCCAAAAAGCTCCGAGAGCGACTTGAGTGGCCCGTGGAGGGCATCGCCCTGTCAGTCCGACGCGGCTACTGGCATCCGACCTGGGAGCAACGGCCGGAAGATGCCGACGAGGCCCTTCAGCAAGCCCAGGCGCTGCTTGCTCGGGTCCCCAAGCTCGTTCCCGTCTACGGGCATCGGTTCCTGCCTGCCGGCCACGGCTCCCATGGTCACCCGGTTCTCTCAGTGTGGGGCACCGACATCATCTGTTACGGCACTGACCTGGTCGACTACGTCAACCACGAGTTCGACGATTTCGACGCCCACACCCCCGACGACTGGCGCCCGCAGGCGACCGTCTCGTTCTGGCGGGATTTCCTGCCCAAGGCTTGATCTCGCGGCGGCAACCGTCCCGAATACGCGGTCGACTCACAACGGGCCTGCCGCGGTTGGTGGGGTTTCGGGCTCGGCGCTGCTTCGTCCGGCGTTCCGGCGGAAGTCGGGCATGCCCAGGTGGACGGTGGACGGCTGGGCCGCACGCTCGCGCATGGCCTCCGGCTTCTGCGCTGCGGCGGCCATGGTGGTCTCGATGGCGGCGACCTCGCCGAGCCAGCCCTGGTCCCGGGCCTCCTGGAGGCGGTCGACGAGGTTGGCGTGGATCTCCTGGAGACGTGGCCTCTGGGCCGGGTCCACGAGAAGTAGCGGACATCTGACGCCCCGTTGACTGAACGAACCAGGTTGATTGTGCAGTTCAGGGCACAGGTGAGGTTGCCGCCCAGTACGGTCTGCGGTCGTGATGAACGATCGTGTGCCCGAGCGGGATCTGTCGAGGTTGGCCGTTCCTCGGTGGGGTCGGCTGGTGGAGACCGGCGACCGGTACGAGCCCTACCGGCTCGTCGACGCCGACGGCGCGGTCGTGGCGCCAGTCGCGGTGTTCTTCCAGGAACTGCTCGCAGCCGGGAAGGCGGCGGCGACCGTCCGCTCCTACGGCATGGACCTGCTGCGCTGGTGGCGGTTCCTGCACGCGGTCGAAGTGCCGTGGGATCGAGCGACACGCGTGGACGCTCGGGATTTCAGCTGCTGGATCCAGCTGACGGTCAAGCCGCGAGCAACCGCGGCCAAGCGGCGGCCGGCCCGCACCGTCGGCGCCCCGAACCCCGTGACCGGGAAGACGAGCCCTGGACTCGGCTATGCCCCGTCGACCGTCGCCCACAGTGAGACGGTGCTGCGCAAGTTCTACGACCTGCACCGCGATGCCGGATCCGGGCCGTTGCTCAACCCGTTCCCGCTGGACTTGGCTCGTCGTTCCGGCCGCGCGCACGCACACCACAACCCGATGGACACCTGGGCGCCAGAGCGGACCGGCCGCTACCGGCCCACGGTTCCGCGCCGGATTCCGCGCTCGATCCCGGACGAGTGGTTCAACTCGCTGTTCGCGGCGCTGCGGTCGAACCGGGACCGGGCAATGATCGCGTTTTGGATCTCCAGCGGAGTCCGGGCCTCGGAGCTAATCGGCGTCCGGCAGTGCGACGTCGACCCTGGGCAGCAGCTGATCAGCGTTGTGCGGAAGGGCTCCCGAGCACGGCAGCAGGTGCCGGCGTCGGTAGATGCGTTCGTATGGCTGCGGCTCTACCAGCAGGAGTTGCACGGGCTGGTGCCGAGGGGCCGGACGCAGCCCGTGTGGTGGACGCTACGACGTCCGTTTCAGCCGCTGACCTACCACGGCGCCCACCGCATGTTCGAGAGGGTAAACACAACCTTCGGCGCGGACTGGACCCTTCACGACCTTCGCCACAGCGCCGCCGCCCGCATGGTGCGCGACTCGGCGCTGACGCTGACCGACGTGCAGTGGGTCCTTGGGCACGCGCATCTGACCACGACCGAGATCTACCTCGCGCCGCGCCAGGACGAGGTCGTGGCCCAGGTGCTGGCCCACCACGCCCGGCAGGCAGACCGGCACACAGAGCCGGTGCCGCCGCCTCCCGCACCCGGCTACAACCCGGAAGCCTTGGACGTGCTGTTCGGGCGGTCTTCATGACCACCAGCACGAAGCACTCGACCCGCCGACAACTGCAGACCGCGAATGCAACAGTCGAACAGGCCCGAGCACGTAACAACGTACTGCGGGAACGGTTCCCGCCCCGCTCCGCAGAGGCATGGTGGCCGACGACAGCGCAGTCGGCGGACGAGGTGCTGCGGCGGCTGACGGCGCCACCGTTCTTGCCAGCGGCCAACGCCACCCGGGCCGGGCGACGACGCGGGGTCACCAAACTTCTGCGCTGGCTGTCCAGCCTCCCCGGGGATACCTGGCAGCAGCGGTGGAAGGCCAGCTGCGCCGAGGACATCCCCGGCGCGGACTGGACGGATCTCCCGCTGCGATTCTTGCGCCAGAGTGGGCCGTCACCGTCGTATGAGCGCGTTGACCTGACCTCCGGACTGCTGATGCTGGCCTGCGGCGATGTCATCCGTCCCGACCTGGCCTGGATGCTCACCCGCACCCACAAGCACCTGGCTCCGGTCATGGCCGAGGTCCGCGACCCCGAAGGGTTCGCACGGCTGGTACAGCTGGCCGAGTCCGGGCCGGTCAGCGCCCGAGGGGAGGCCACCATCGCGGCGACTCGGATCGCGATGCTCCTGGCCTGCAAGGGCGGGTCGATCGCTGACATCACCGTCGGCGACTGCGTGGAGCTGGTCGACACCCTGCGTCGGGTCCATGTCCGCGGGGGTCAGCGCAAAGTCGACTTCTACCTTCGGCTGCGGGCCTTGGGTGTCTTCCCTGAAGACGCCCCGGCCACGATCCGGGCGTTCGGGCTTGCCGCCGGCCAGCTGAGCATCGAAGAACTCGTGGATCGCTATCCGATCCAGTGCCGCCCGGTCCGCGACCTGATTGTGGACTACCTGCGCGAACGACAACCGTCGTTGGACTACACCAGCCTGGACGCGGTGTCGCGGACGCTGGCCGGGCTGTTCTGGACCCGGATCGAAGCGCTCTCCCCGGGCATCGACTCCCTGCGGCTGCCACCGGCACTGGCCCGGGCCTGGAAGACGGACATCGCCACCAAGAAGCGCACCACGCTCGGTCCGGACGGCACCGCCATCGAGATCGCCAGCCCCCGGCTGAACGCCAAGGACGAGTGTCAATGGCCTTGAAGTGCTCCCCGTAGGCGGCCAGGGTTTCGCCCCACTGGCGGCCTGCGAGATCTCCCCAACGGCGGCCAGTTATCTCC
>NZ_JBIAIQ010000090.1:0-7185 GCF_042871525.1 Streptomyces sp. NPDC005784 | reverse complement strand
GGCTACCACGAGATCCTCGCCGCCATTGAGCATGCCGGGGAAGGGCTCCGCGCCAAGGACGTCTGCCAGGCGCTCGGCACCGGAACCGAGCCACGCCCACGAAGGTCTCCCCGTTCAAGGCGAAGCCCGACAAAAGGAACGCCGCCATCGTGGCGAAGTCGGCCGCCGCCGACCGCGCAGCATCCCGGCGTGCCCACGCCGACCAGCGCCGCACCGTCACCTGGCCCGGCGCTGGCACCGCCACCTTGAAGCTGACCAAGGCAGGCACGGCGAAGGCCGATCCGGGAGCGCTCCCGGTGACGCTCACCGAACCGCAGGCGAGCAAGAGTACGAGCGTCCCGGTCGCCAAGACCGTCAGCGTGAAGGTCCTGGACCAGGCAGCCGCGAAACGGTTCGGCGTCAAGGGCGTGGTCCTGGCCGTCACCGGTCCCACGGCAGGCGGCACAGCACGCCTGGGCATCGACTACGGAGCCTTCGCCACCGCCTACGGCGGTGACTGGGCCGGCCGCCTCCAGATACGCAGCTTCCCCGCGTGCCTGCTGACGGCGCCGGACAAGCAGAAGTGCCGCACCTCCGACTTGCTCGCCTCGGACAACGACCGTGCGCACGAGAGTCTTTCGTCCACCCTCGCCTTCACCCCTGCCTCCAGTGCACCCCAGACGATGGTGCTGACCGTCGCCGCCGGCACCCAGTCCGGCGGCGGCGACTACAAGGCCACCCCTCTGGCTGCCGCCTCCACCTGGTCGGCCGGCGGCTCCTCCGGCACCTTCACCTGGTCGTACCCGCTGCGCACACCGCCAGCGGCCGCGGGCCCCTCCCCGAAGCTGGACATCTCCTACGACTCCGGCAGCGTGGACGGGCGGACCGCCTCGACCAACAACCAGGGCAGCCAGATCGGCGAAGGCTTCGACCTCACCTCGTCGTACATCGAGCGCAAGTACGGCTCATGTGACGACGACGGCCAGAGCGACAAGTTCGACCTGTGTTGGAAATACGAGAACGCCTCCCTGGTCCTCAACGGCAAAGCGACCGAACTGGTGAAGGACGACACCACCGGCAAGTGGCGCCTGAAGGACGACGACGCCTCCACGGTCACCCATTCCACGGGCGCCGACAACGGCGACGACGGCGACGACATCGCCGACGGGAAGGGCGACGGCAAGGGCGAGTTCTGGACCGTCACCACCGGCGACGGCACCAAGTACGTCTTCGGCCAGAATAAACTCACCGGCGCGGCCGCCAGCGACCGCACCAACTCCGTATGGACCGTCCCCGTCTTCGGCGACGACTCCGGTGAGCCCGGATACAGCAGCGGGACATCGTTCTCCGGCCGGGCCAAATCCCAGGCCTGGCGCTGGAACCTCGACTATGTCGAGGACACCCACGCCAACGCCATGACCTACTGGTACACCGACGAGCACAACAACTACGACAAGCTCGGCGACGACACCACCGGCACCGACTACACCCGCGGCGGCTACCTCAAGGAGATCCGCTACGGCCAGCGTGCCGGCGCGCTCTTCTCCGGCTCACCTGCCGCATCAGACAAGGTTGTCTTCAGCTACGACGAACGCTGCGATCCCTCCATCAGCACCTGCGACACGCTCACCGAAGACACCCGCGACAGCTGGCCCGACGTGCCGTTCGACGCCATCTGCAAGGACGGCGACAAATGCACCGGCAACGTCGCCCCCACCTTCTTCACCCGCAAGCGCCTGACCGGCATCACCACCTACGCCTGGAACGCCGCAGCGGCCACTCCCGCATTCGAGGCCGTGGACACCTGGGCGCTCAAGCAGCGCTACCTCGACCCCGGCGACACCGGCGACTCCACCGACCAGTCGCTGTGGCTCGATGAAATCAAGCACACGGGCAAACACGGAACTGAACTCTCCCTCGACCCGGTGAAGTTCACCCACGTCTTCCTGCCCAACCGGGTCGACGGCGCGGCGGACGACATCCTCTCGCTCGACAAGCCACGCCTGCAGACGGTGACCTCCGAGGCCGGAGCGCAGACGGCCGTCACCTACGCCGAGGCGGACTGTGTGGCCGGGCAGACCATGCCCAAGGTCGATGAGAACACCAAGCGCTGCTACCCGGTGTACTGGTCACCCAACGGAGGCAAGACACCGATCCTTGACTGGTTCCAGAAGTACCCGGTCACCTCCGTCAGTACTTCCGACCCCTTCGGCGGCTCAGAATCCGTCCAGAACACCTACCAGTACACCGGCGGCGGCGCCTGGCACTACAACGACGACCCGATGACTCCGGCCAAGGAACGAACCTGGTCCATCTGGCGCGGCTTCAGCAAGGTCACCCACCTCACCGGTGACAGCGACAACAACCAGATGAAGACCGTCACGGTCTACATGCGAGGCATGAACGGTGACCGCGTCCTCGGAACGGACGGAACGACCCCCGACGCCGATGCCCGAAAGACCGCCGAGGTCACCGGCATCAAGGCCGCGAAGATCACCGACTCCGAGCAGTACGCGGGCTTCAGCCGGGAAAGCGTCACCTACAACGGCGCGGTAGAAGTCTCCGGCACGGTCAACGACCCCTGGTCACAGAAGACGGCCACCCAGCACAAGTCGTACGCGGACACCGAGGCCTACTACGTCCGCACCGCAGCAAGCCACGCACGCACCAACGTAACCAGCGGCATCACTCCCCACGACCGTGTCCGCACCACCATCACGACGTACGACGACTACGGCATGACCTCCACGGTCGAAGACCGCGGCGACGACGCCGTCAACGGCGACGAAACGTGCACCCGCAACACCTACGCCCGCAACGACGCCGCCGGCATCAACACCCTCGTCTCCCGCATCCAGGTGGTCGCCAAACCCTGCACTACCCTCAACGCCGATCTTGACCTGCCCACCGACGCCACCCGCGCCGGTGACGTCATCTCGGACACCGCCACCACGTTCGACTCCAAGACCTACACAGCAACGCAGACCCCGACCAAGGGCGAAGCGCAGTGGACAGGACGGGCGAAGAGCTACACCGCCGACGGCACGCCGAGCTGGCAGAAGATCGGCACCATCGACTACGACACCCTGGGCCGCCCCAAGGTGGTCAAAGACGCCAACGACCTGACCGTCTCCTCGACGCTCTACACACCTACCGCTGCCGGTCCGCTGACCGCGAGCGAGGTCGCTGACGCCGCAACGTACAAGACCAAGTCCGCGATCGACTTCGCCACCGGCTCCGTCCTCAAGGTCACCGACCCCAACAGCAAGATCACCGAAAGCGAGTTCGACAGTCTCGGACGCGTGACCAAGGCGTGGCTGCCCAACCGCTCCCACACGCTGAAGAAGACGCCGAACTACGTCTACGACTACCACGTCACCAATTCGGCCATGTCCTGGATGTCCACCGGCTCCCTCAACGGTGAGGCATCCGCCTACAACACCACCTACGAGTTCTACGACTCACTCCTGCGTACCCGCCAGGTCCAGACCCCCAGCCCTTCCGGCGGCCGGCTCGTGTCCCTGACCCTTTACGATGACCGCGGTCTGGCCATCAGCGCGCAGGGCGACATCTGGGACAACACCTCCGCACCGTCCAGCCAGCCGGTACAGACCGCGGGCGGCGCTGCACCAGCCCAGACCGACACCACCTACGACAGCGCAGGGCGCGCCGTCAAGATGGTGACGAAGAACTTCAACCTCCCCCGCTGGACCATCGACACCAGCTACACCGGCGACACCGTCTCGGTCAGCGCACCCGACGGAGGCCACGCCACGGGCGTCGTCACCAACGGTCTTGGCCAGACCACCGAACGCCGCGAATACGCCGACGCCAAGCCGACCGGCACCGATTACACCACCACCGGATACACCTACACGCGCGCGGGCCAGCAGGAAAAGATCACCGGTCCGGACAAGACGACCTGGTCGTACACCTACGACCTCTTCGGCCGCCAAGTCACTGCAACCGACCCGGACAAGGGCACCAGCGCCACCGAGTACAACAGCCTCGACCAGGTCATCAGCACCACACCCAACAAGGACGCCAGCAAGAAGCTGCTCTACCAGTACGACAATCTCGGCCGCAAGACGGACATGTGGCAGATCGACAAGACGGACGCCAACAAACTCGCAGCCTGGGGCTTCGACGCCGTAGCCAAGGGACAGCCCGACACCGCGACCCGCTACGAAGACGGAGCAGCCGGCAAGGCCTACACCCAGAAGGTCACCGCCTACGACAGTCTCTACCGGGCCACCGGAAGCCAGCTGATTCTTCCCAGCACCGACCCCCTGGTCAGCGCTGGCGTCCCCGCGACGCTCGCGTTCTCCACCGGCTACAAGGCGGACGGCACCACCAGCCAGACCTCCCAGCCGGCCGTCGGCGGCCTTCCCTCCGAAGTCGTTTCCTACGAATACAACGCCACAGGTCAGCAGACATCCTCAGTTGGTACAACCGGGTATCTTCAGGGCGCCGGATTCTCGCCCCAGGGCGACCTGACCCAGCTTCAACTGGGCATGGATGGAGCAGACTCGGCCAAGAAGGCCTACCTCAACTGGGAATACCAACCCGGCACTCGCCGCCTGACCCGCTCCTTCGTCACCGACGACGTCCACGGCTACATACCGCAGGACACCACCTACACCCAGGACGACGCAGGCAACGTCACCTCCATCTTCGACGCCTCCACCCAGGGCGGCACCACCAAAACCGACAACCAGTGCTTCACCTACGACGGCAACAGCCGCGTCACCGAAGCCTGGACCCCCAAAACCGCCGACTGTGCCGCCGCTGGCCGCACCACATCCAACATCGACGGCGCAGCACCCTACTGGACCTCCTACTCCTACACCAGCGCCGGCCAGCGCAAGACCGAGACCAAACACACCACCTCAGGCGACAGCACCACCGCATACCAGTACGACGCCACCACCGACACCAAGCCCCACACCCTGGACAACACCACCGGAGCCACAACCGGCAGCTACACCTACGACGCGGCCGGAAACACCACGGCACGCCCCGGCCCCAGCGCGCAGCAGTCCCTGGTCTGGAACACCGAAGGCAAGCTGGCCAAGACCACCGAGAACACCAAGGAAACCAGCTACCTCTACGACGCCAGCGGCGAACTCCTCATCCGCCGCGCCAAGGGAGACGGCGACACCGTCCTCTACCTCGGCGGCTCAGAGGTCCGACTGACAGTCAAGGGCACAACCAAGACGGTCACCGGGACGCGCTACTACACCGCCAACGGTCAGACGATCGCAGTCCGGACCGCAAAGTCCGGTGTCTCCGGCACAAAACTCAGCTTCCTCGCCTCCGACCCCCATGGGACAGCAAGCCTCGCGTTCGACGCCACCACGTACGCCATTACCAAGCGCTACACGACACCGTTCGGCGCACCACGAGGCACCAAGGCCACCACCTGGCCCGACGACAAGGCCTTCCTCGGCAAACCAGCAGACGACTCAACAAGTCTCACCCACGTCGGAGCACGCGAATACGACCCGGCCATCGGCCAGTTCATCAGCGTCGACCCCCTCCTCAGCCTCGACCAGCACCAGTCACTCAACGGCTACAGCTATGCCAACAACAGCCCCATCACCAACAGCGACCCCACCGGGCAAGTCACGGTCCCAGACCCGGGCGGGAGCGGCGCCGACGACAAGCAGTGCCCACCGTTCTGTAGCGCCGACGGCCAGCCACACGGCCCCAGCACCGGCAACGGAGGCAGCAACAGGAACGCCGACGGTACCCCTGGCGGCGGAAGCGTCTGCCCCTGCGGAACCGCGCATACCGGCAGCACGGGCACGACGAACAGCGGGGGCAGCGACTGGATCCCAGACTTCCTCGAAGGCCCCGCCGACACGATCGTCAACTACGGCAGTGCAATCTTTAACGAGCCTGAGGTCTGGTCGAGTTCCGCAGAGACTCCGACGAGAGACTGCTGGCGGTCTCGCCATGATGTTCGGCGGTTCGCTCCTCGCTGAGGCTGGCGTAGGCATGTGCGCCACCGGTGTCCTCTGCGGCATCGGCGCGCCCGTCGCAGCCGTGGGCGCGACGGGGATCGTACGCGGCGCCTACGTTGCTGTGGACGGCGCTGGCAACCTCGGCAAGGGGCTGGGTAAGGCTCTCAACGAGGCGAGCAGTGAATCCTCCGGCGCCAGTTCAGTTGATGCTGGTGCGAAAAATCCAGATATCACTTGGAAGACCGATGACTGGGATGGCTGGGGGCACGTACAAGAGACCCACCGCGTAGGCGCAGAACTGTATAACCCCGAAACGAAGGGTGCTTTCATAGGCAAGGGTGCGAAGGTGCAGAAATGGATTCAGCAGGTAGTGAAGAATAATCCGGCGAGAAGGCAGACTGAAGAGGGGCGTGATGGTTACGAGTACTCAGGTAGAGTGAATGCAGGCCCGGACGGTGTAGGGATTTTGAGTGAAAAGCAAGTTAGGGGGCTGGGCTCCAATAGGGGGTACGGCGTAACGGTGGTCCTGAATCGAGATGGCAGTTTGCGAACGGCTTATCCGATTCCGTAAATTTTTCACCTTCGGGTGGACTTCCCGCGCGCATCCAAAATTCGCGCGGGAAGTCCGGACCGACTTCAGGTAAATCAGGTTTTAATCGTACGATTTGGAGTGAAATGTTTGATATCAACTTTGTGCCGGAGTCTATGAAAGCGCCTACGGCGAGCAAGCTGGATAGACTGGAAGCCGCCAGTGAGACGAACCTTCGATATGGCTATTTTGGTACAACTGTATCTATAGTGACCGATGGATTTGGAACTGAGTCGCTCCATGGGACTCCGGCCCTTGATTTCGTCTTCTGTTTGCTTTATGCGGTTAGGAAAGTTCGGGATGGAGTGGTGGGGAGTGTTAGTTTCACCGAAGATGATACGCTAATTAACTTCACTCCAGCAAATGGAAGAGTGATGGTCACTCGCTCCTGGGATGCTGTCCCTGGATATTGCGATACCGCCCAACTCGTCGAGGTGTCCATCGGATTCTCGGAAGAGGTTGTGGACTTTATTGTCCGGCGCTATCCCTCCTTTGGTAGAAATCCCACCTATGGGAAATTGATGAGTATCGTGGAAGAATTGAAGGCGGGCTAGCCTCAGCCCGGATCCACCGGCTGACGTTTGTGGACAACTTCTCCGGGAACGAGGAAGAGCCTTGTGACCTGCGATGATGGGAGTTCTTGAGGCTTCC
>NZ_JBIAIQ010000089.1:0-7702 GCF_042871525.1 Streptomyces sp. NPDC005784 | reverse complement strand
CAGGAACACCACTGGCCACACACCTGGGTTTCTGATGGCCACCAGCCTGGTCATCCAACGGCCACCCACCTGGGCATCTCAGTGGCCGTTGACAGATCGGGAGGACAGGCCAGCTGCCGTCGGGGAGCTGATGGTTCAGCAGCCACCGGGTGCCGCTGGCGAGGGCGGTGCCGAGGGCCGCGCCGTCACCTCCGGGAGGCGTCATGCGCAGGTCGCATAGCGCCTGCACGGCCAGCGCGGTGTCGAAGGCTCCGGCGGACCGGTTGGGTGCGCCGGCCCAGCCCCCATCGGGGTGCTGACTGCCAAGCAGCCACTCGGCGGCCCGCGCCCGGGACGGCACCGCGTCGGGCAGCTCGACACGACGGCTCAACTCCCCGATCGCCTGGACCGCGCGGCAGGTGGTGTACAGCCGGCCCATCCACCAGTAGGCCTCCCAGTAGCCTTCCGGGTGCTGGTGCTCTTGGAGCCAGCGCACGCTGCGCAGCGCGTGGCCCCTCTCCCGGGCTCCGTCCAGGCCGGCGAGCAGCAGGGTGACCACGGCCGTCACACAGGCGTGTGAGGAGGTCCAGCCGCGCAGGTCGCTGGCGTCCGAGTGGAAACGTACGAGCCAGGGTTCTGGATCCACGATGGTGGCGAACCCGCCATCGGGTCGCTGCGTCGACAGGAGCCACTCCAGCGCCGGCCGCCACTGGTCCGGCTCGAGCACGCCGTGCTGGGTCAGGAACAACAGGGCGTTCGCCGTGGAGTCGACGTCCATGGGCCACTGACCGTTGTATCCCCATCCCCCGTCGGGCTCCCGGTGTGCGAGGAGCCAGTCCGCCGCAGGGTCCAGGGCGGCCGCCGACGCGTCGACAAAAGACAGGTTCCAGCCGACGTAGCTGGTAACCCAAGAGGTGCTCTGCTGCCCCAGCAGCAGGAAGTCGCCCCAGCGGCCGGCCACGTCCTGCTCCTTGCCGAGGTAGCGGGCCGCGGCCGCCGAGGCGATACCCAAAGCGTCCGGGGCCACGCGCTCCCGGGCTGCCTGCCGGCCCCGGCCTGGTGCGTCGCGCGCACCGGCCAGCCCGGCACGGCGGAGGCGGTCGAGGTCCGCACGCAGGCCCCGCACATCTGCTAGCAGGCCGACGAGCTGCTGCACCCAGCCCCCGCGTGGCAGGTCGGTCACCGCGGCCAGCGCACGGCACAGGTGCTCGGCGGCCACGTCGAGCGTGTGCTCGGCGAGGCCGCCGTAATAGAAGCGGCGGGCCGCGTCGGCGACCAGCGCGGCACGTTCGGTGTCAGGCGCCGCCGAGGGGTGGCCCAGCTCCGCGAGCAGCCGGGGGACAAGCTGCGAGGGGTGGCCGTGCAGGAAGTCTTCCTTCCAGCCCACGCAGTCCTGATAGAGCGTGAGCCCGGCATACAGCCGGGTCTGCGACTCCGTCACCGGTCCGGTGAGCTCCGGCCTCCCGGCCCGGGCGGCGAAGGCCTCGGTGGTCGTGTGCGCGAGCAGCACCCCGGCCGTGGGTGTATGCGAGAGCTGGTCGTACCCGGTGGACAGTGATTGCCAGAACCGCTCCGCGGCAGGCAGGACGCCTCGGAGTTCCCGGGTGGCGAACTGCTGCAGCCAGGCGCAGTCACGTTCGGCCTGGGCGGGTGCGTACAGTCCCCGGCGCTGCTGGTACCGCAGGAACTGGGTCATTCCGCCCGCGCGTGCGGCCAGGGCCACCCGTCGGGCCGCGCTCATCGGCACGGTGGCGAAGTACTCGTACAGCAGGAACGGGAAGTGGTCGAACAACGCCCCGGCGACCGGTCGCGGAGGTTGCCGCGTCGGGCCCTCGCGGCAGCGCCGCGCCAACCACTGCTCCGCGAACGTCTGATCCGTGTAGCGGGTCTCCATCAGCAACAGGGTCATGGCCGTCGTCGCCTCACGTCACGGAGTGGGATCGGTAGCTGCGGAGCAGCGCGTCGACGGTGGGAGCGGGGCCTGGCAGGCGCTCCTGCGCGCACTGAGCAACCAGCCGGTGGCCGAGATACCGGCCGACCGCCGGTGGGACCCAACCTGGCGCTGTGCCAGGCGTGCTGAGGCGGTCGGGGTGCCACGGCTCGGGTGGTTCGTCGAGGCCGAGTGCGAGGAGGCCGTCGAGCCACGGTCCGTGCTGGTCGAGCCAGTCCAGCTCGGCCGCCGAGACCCCGATGTGCTCGGCCAAACCGTGCTGCGGGAAGGCCCGGCGGGAGGCAGCGATCGCCAGGCCCACCTGGCAGAGGGCCTCGCCCGTGGTGTGCGCCGGACCTGCGGTGTCCAGCGTCCGGAGCTGTTCCGCCAGGAGCGCCGGCCGGGGGACGGACGGCGCCCGTCGGGAATCGAGCCAGGGCCACCAGGACGGAGCAACCGGAGTCGCCGGCGTCTGCGGATCGCCCCGCCATCCGACGGGCCCCGCCTCGGCACCGCGGGGAGCCGCCGCCGTGCCCGGCTGCCCAGGCGGCGGACCGAGGCTGAACGCGGGGCTGCTGATCCGCTCCCGGGTGGTCCGAATGGCTGCTGGCCAGCTGCCGTCGGTCATGCTCTCGACGGTCCCCGAGGCCCGGTCCAGATATTCGAGGGCCAGGGTGCGGATTTCCTCGACCACGCCCTGTCGGGCGAGCAGTTCCGCGACCTCGGGTACGGGCGGCCGATCGCCGGACTCCACCCGTCGCTGCCAGCCGGCCCGCAGGAACGCCAGGGTGAGGGGGTACGAGTAGTGCCCGCGCTCGTAGTCGATCCGCCAGTCGGTGAGGTCGTCGGCCAGCTGGAACGCCACGTAGTAGGAGTCGTGCGACGCCTCCAGCCAGGCCAGCGGCCGCTCGTCGCCGCCGAGTACGGCCAGCGCCGCGAGGCAGGCCTTCGCGATCGCGGACTTGCCCGAGTAGACCAGTTCCAGCTCCTCCCGCGGGTACGGCTGGAGCAGGCCGCGATGCCGTGCCTCCTCGCGCAGCACCGCCTGGCAGAAGTGCTCGAAATAGCGGTCGAAGTGCCCCCAGAAGGGGCTGCCGGGCGGCAGCAGCGTGTGCAGCCCGTGCAGCGCCTCGCGGTGGAGCGCGGCGCCCAGCAGCAGGCTGCCACCGGTGCATGAGGAGGGGCGGTCCAGCACCTCGTCCAGCGTCAGCACGTAGTCGAAGAGGTAGGAACCGCTGGTGGACAGCGCCCGCAGCTGCGCCAGCGAGACGTCCGGGAAGGACGTGTAGAACAGCAGTGGATAGGTGTAGAAGATCCGGGGGTCCACACCGACGGCGATGCGCCGCTCCGACGGCAGGCCGGCCGTTGCCGGCAGGCCGTCCACCTGCAGCAGGCGGGCGACCCGACGGCGCAGCGGCCGCCGGTCCTCCTCCACCAGGGCGCTGTCGCCCCGCCAGCCGACGTGCCGCTCGATCCGGGCGTCCCCGTTCACCCGGTCGGCTACCACTCGCCCGAGACGATCGTCTGAACCACCGTGACGTTGCCTCCCGCCTCGGCCTCCGCCTCCATACGCGACTCCAGCTCCACGAGTCCCAGCTCGCCGACCGGAAGGTCCTCGAACGGCAGGTCGTCGAACGGCAGCGCCTCGAACGGCAGGTCGCCAGCGGGTCCGGTCCGCTCCGATGCCACGTCTCCGGCCATGGTGGTTGCTCCTTCGTCTCTCGGTGTGCACGACGCGACAGCACCGTGCTGTTGCGTGATCCCGGCGGCCCGGTTACCCGGCAACGGCGGCGGCCGGCTCTCGCCGGAGTCCCAGCGCCGTCAGGTGCCGCTCGGTCAGATGGTGTTTCGCGGCGAACGCGCGGCGCTGTGAGGTGTTGCGGATGATCAGCTCGGGCCGCGAGAGCAGTTGTCGCACCGGGTCGCGGATCTCCAGCCGGTCACCGGGCCGGACCAGCGCGTCGCCGCCGCGGGGTACGGACACCTCCAGGAAGGCGAAGCCGCGCTCCCGGGACGCCGTCAGGTTCACGAACAGCAGGTCGGACGCTACGCGTTCGACGTCGAGGTCGCCGCCGGTGCGAAGCGACCCGGTCAGTGCCCGGACGTCGCAGTCGAAGGTATGGAACTCCGTCTGGGCCCCGCTCAGCCGGCGCTGGAGGGTGTACCGCACCTCGATGTACGCCATGAGGTCGCGCAGCACCGGGGTGGTCGGCCCGAGGGACTCCAGTACCTCGGCCTCCAGGTACCGGCACAGGTCCGGGACGAAGGCGTACATGTAGTAGTCCGGCCGAAGCCGCTCCGGGCCGACGTGCCGGTGCAGCCACCGCGTCCAGCCCATCAGCACCTGACGTAGGTCGGCGCCTGCCCGGCGCAGCGCGAGGAACAGCGTCGGGCAGGTGTACGTGATCGCGGAGATCGCCTTGGCCAGATCGCGGTCGAGGTGGGGAGTCGGGATGTGGTAGAAGCTCGGGAAGATGTCGGGGTGACGGGTGACCGTCGCGATCTCCTCCTCGTCCAGCAGGAAGAGCGAGATGTCGGAGCTGTGCCCGTCGAAGAGCAACTCGTCGCGGTGCGACTCGTAAAGCGGGCTGCCGACCAGTGGTGCGAGGAGGTGCATCTGCGCCTGGGTGTCCGGCGACAGCTGCAGGATGTCCAGCGCCAGGTCGAGGGAGTCGATGGCGTCGTCGAGGGTCTCCTCGGGAAAGCCGACGATCATGGATCCGGTGCAGGAGATCCCCCGTTCGGTGCCGGACCGGATGACCGGCAGCACGTGGTCGATCCGGAGCCTCTTGCGCACGAGCGGCTGCATCCGCTGCGATCCGGTCTCGACGCCGAAGAACATCCCCCGGCAGCCTGCCGCGGCCATGGTGGTGAGCAGGGCATCGTCCACCCGGTCGGTACGCGCGCTGCACGCCCACTCGAACCCATCTCCGCCGTCGAGCAGGGCGGCGCAGAACGCCCTGACCCACCGCTGGTCGACGGTCAGCATGTCGTGAACCAGGTCGAAACGGGTGAACCCATAGGTGTCCCGCAGGTGCCGCATCTCGGCGATCAGCCGGGCCGGCGACTTGATCCGGTAGTCCCGGTTGAAGAACACGTTCGTCGAGCAGAACGTGCACCCGTACGGGCAGCCGCGCCCCGCCTCCACCGGGGCGAGGGCTACGGTGGCGCGTTCGAAGGGGTACAGGTCGTAGGCCGGGAAAGGCAGATCGTCCAGGTCGTGCAGTAGCGGCGCGGCGGGCTCGCGGACCACGTTGCCGTCCGCACCCCGCCACGTGGCTCCGGCGACACCGGTCAGGTCGTCCCCTGCCGCCCATCGGTCGAGCACCTGAACCAGGGACCGGTCCGCCTCGTTGCGCGCGATCGCGTCGATCCAGCCAAACTCGCGCATCGTCGCCACGTCCACCACCGAGGCCTGCGGGCCGCCGAGCAGGATGCGGACGGTGGGGTCCAGTTCGCGGCACCAGCGGGCCAGCGTCAGCGTCTGCGGATAGGAGTTGCACATCGTGGTGAGGCCGACGACGTCTGGCCGGGACGAGCAGATGATCTCCGCCACCTGCCGGTGGAAGTCAGGCCCATCGGTCACCAGACCGTCTGTCAGGGCGAGCGTGGGGTCCACCACCACCGGATCGTGGCCGCTGCGCCGCGCGACGGCGGCCAGACCCAGCAGGTTCAAGGGCACGTAGGGCGAGGGAACCTTGCCGAAGACCCAGTCGGCGTTGAAGCACGTCACCAGAGCCAGTCGCATTGTCGGCCCACACCTTAGTTCGACCCATGGAACGTCTTGACGTCACATCAAAGAGCTTGTTTCATTCACAATCTAGTACTTGAGTGCCACGCCAGCTATGCGCCAAAGGTGTTTCACCTGATTGGCCGCAGTGGTGGGTACTGGGGCGCGGTTGGCGGTGGAAAAAGGCGCCACAACGGCGGCGAAGCGGGGAGTAATCGCCAATAGTTGCAGATCGGTGATAATCCGCGTGTCAGGGCAGGTGTGAGAGCAGTAGCTTGGTGAGACGTTCGGGCGTATGGAGTGGCAGTGGCAGGTAGTGGTCGCCGTCCGGGCCGCAATCTCTGGGTGGTCGTGGTCGCCGTGGATTACCAGCGTCGGCGCGGCGATGGTGACGACCACGCCGTCCCCATGGACGGATGGGTGTGCGGCTATCAGGACGAACAGTGCGTATACGAAAGGGTCCTATCTCTCTGACTGATCTTTCAGAATGCGGAGACACCTCAGGCCGACGATGCTGCAGGCGAGTTCGGGTCGACCGGATGCCCCGCCCCTGTACATGAACGCTCTCGTAGGCGCCGCAGTACCGCACCCTGTGCGGGTGCCGGCCGAAACCGGTGCCGGAGCGGGCGGTCAACTACACGATCCGTACGGCGCACTCGCTCCCGAACTGTTCGGCAAAGCACGGACATTCGACGGCGCGGCCAAGACATCGCGAAGCCGCTCGATCTCCATCCTCTGGGCGGCGATCTGCGACAGGGCCCGCTCCCTGAAGTCAGTGAGCCCACCGATCTGCGCGTCACACGCGGCGAGGCGTCCCTTCAGCCCGGCGACCTGTTCCTTGAGGCGCTCGATCTGTGCAGCCCGCGGGTCCGGAATCACGCCCGTTTCCCGGAGCTCAGCCAACCGGCGCTCGAACTCCTCCGCCAGGTGCTGGTAGGGGCCAGGCCGCGGTGAGCCGTCTCGGTTCTTCTTGGGATAGAAACCAGTGCGGGCGACCCCGGCCTGGGCCGCGAGGGCCTTGATGTCGCATTTTGCCGCCCGGGGGAACGTCACCGGCAAGGAGCCGTTCCATGACGTGCCGAATGGCCGCCTCGTTGTCCCGCCGGGTCTCGTCGCTGATACGGGCCACGTCATGCCCCCGTTCCGCAGAGGGCGTCAATCTCGGCCAGCACCCGTTCATCGCGGGCGAGTTCCGTACCCAGCCGGGCCTTCTCCGTCCGCTGAGCGCGTCCGATGGTGGCGATGAACACCTTCTTGCTCTCGGCGCTGGCCGCCCACACCGGGCGGTGCCCGGCATGGTGGGTGGCCTGCGGGCACCGCGCCGAATCGCACATGCCGATCAAGGGCTCCGTCGCCCCGCGGGCGTGAGCCCCTGCGAGCTTGAGGCACAGCGCCTTGGACGGATCGAGGAACCAGCAGTAGTTCGCCGGCCCCAGGTGTAGGGACTTCGCCCGCTTGGCGAGCAGGTTCGTCACTTCCCGGTCGCTGCGCTTGATGTTCGGCGCCCCGGAGGAATCCAGCTGTTCGTCGACGAACGCGAAGAAGTCCAGGAGGTCGCTGGCGCCAGGCCCCGCAGGCCGGATACCGTTCTGGTAGTCGTGGAAAGCGTCGAGGGCGACGCGCATCTTGTGCTCCCGCTCCTCTTGGCCGAACTCGGCCATCAGCACCGACTGGGCCCCACCGGGGCGGTCCGCATAGCCCTCCGTGGTGACCACGGAAATGTGCTTGAGATGGATCTTGGCGGCCAGCAGACCACCGGGCCGGTGCGCCATTTCCACCGCGAGGGTTCTCCGTAGCATCCGCAGACTGACCGGCACCTCGGGGATCGGCGCCAGCCCAAGGCGACGGCCCTCTGGGCCATTGACCCAGGTCAGGAACCATTCGTACGGGGTGACGAAGGAGAGTGACTTAGAGGTCATCTCATTTGGGGTGTTCGGTAGGCTTCCGGTGTGGGGATTGTTGAGCGGTTGGTGCCGGATGAGTTGTGGGAGTTGTTCCAGCGGGTGGTGCCGGAGGCGCCGAGTCGGCCTCAGGGAGGTGGCCGGCGTCGGCACGGGGATCGG
>NZ_JBIAIQ010000088.1:0-8420 GCF_042871525.1 Streptomyces sp. NPDC005784 | reverse complement strand
GGCTCACCGGCGGTCAGGGCAGCAGGAAGTACGGACAGCGACTCGACCCGATCATCCAGATCGACCATCACCAACTGACCCGGATTCTCGGACTGCGCCGAACGCAACAAACCACGCACCGCACCACCGACAGGGTCAACGGCCCTCGTACCCGACCCGTTCGCCACGGCACCAGCCGTGAGCCACACCAGCCGTACCCCGGTGAGGAGTTCGTCGGCGAACCACGCCTGGAGAATGGCCAGCGCGTCCGTCACCGCCGCATGCACGGCAACCGGCACGTCGTGTCCCTCCAGGACAGGCGAGGAGGCGAAGACCACGTCCGGCAGCGGTTCGCCCGCGCTGACCGCGGCGGAGAGCGCGGCGACGTCCGGGTACTCGGTCACCCGAGCCCCGCCAGCCGCCAGCCCCTGCACATCACGACCCAGAACGGCCCAACGCTGCCCGTCGACACCCGCCGAACCCGCAGCGACCGGCATCCACTCCACCCGGAACAACGATTCCAGATGACCGCCATCAGCCACCCGGACCTGCTCGGCCGAGGCCGCACGCAGGGTGAGCGCGTCGACGGTCGCGACGGGACGCCCCGTCTCGTCCGCGACGTGCAGAGCGAGGGTGTACGGATCGTCCGGCGAAAGCGGGGTGAGTCGCATGCGCAGCCCGGTGGCGCCCGCCGCGTGCAACGTGACGCCCGACCACGCGAACGGCAGCAGCGCGGCCTGCGCGGCATCGCCGTACCCGATGGCGTGCAGACCGGCGTCCAGCAGCGCGGGATGCACCCCGAACCGAGCCGCCTCACGCCTCCCGGCCTCAGCCAGCACCACCTCCGTGAACAGCTCCCCGCCACGCCGCCACGCGGCCGTCAGACCCTGGAACAACGGACCGTACGCAAGCCCCTCACCAACCAACTCCGCATACAGGTCACGCACGTCAACCGGAACGGCACCGGCCGGGGGCCAGACGGCGAACTCGGCGAAATCCGGGGTCTCAGTGCCGACGCCGACGACCAGCGCACCGGAGGCATGCCGGGTCCACGGCTCCTCCACGAGGGCATCCTGCCGACGCGAGTGCACACTGAACGGACGCCGACCCGCACCGTCGAAGGCCTCCACGACAAGCTGGAGCTGCACACCACCACGCTCGGGCAGCACCAGCGGAGCCTCCAGCATCAACTCCTCGACCGAGCCACACCCCACCTGATCACCCGCCCGCACCGCCAGATCCACGAACGCGGTCCCCGGCAGCAACGCACTGCCGTGGATCACGTGATCGCCGATCCAGGGGTGCGAATCGAGCGAGAGGCGTCCGGCGAAGACCATGCCGTCGGACTCGGGCAGGGCCACTCCGGCGCTCAGCAGCGGGTGCCCGGTGTCCTCCAGGCCGATCGCCTCGACGTCGCCCAGGTGATACGCCGTCACGGCGGGCCAGTAGCGGTGCCGCTGGAAGGCGTACGTCGGCAGGTCCACGCGCTGGGCGCCGGTGCCGGCGAAGTACCCGCTCCAGTCGACGACCAGGCCGTGGGCATGGGCGCGGGCGAGGGCGGTGGTGAGGGTGTCCGCCTCCTCACGACCTGCGCGGAGGACGGGAATGAAGACAGCGTTCTCGTTCTCGACGCACTCCTGGGCCATGGCGGACAGGACGCCGGCGGGGCCGAGTTCGAGGTACGTGGTGACGCCCGCGGTCTCCAGAGCGCGAACACCGTCGGCGAAACGGACGGCCTCGCGGACATGGCGCACCCAGAACTCGGGCCGCGTCAGCTCCTCCGAAGCGAGAGCACCGCTCACATTCGAGACCAGTGCTATCTGGGGGGTCGCGTACGTGATGCTCTCCGCGACCTCGCGGAAGGCGTCGAGCATGCCGTCCATGTGCGGCGAGTGGAACGCGTGACTGACCGTGAGCCGCTTCGACTTGCGGTCGCCGAACGATCCCGCAATCCTCTCGGCCTCTTCGGCGTCACCCGCGATGACCACGGACTGCGGACCATTGACCGCGGCGATGCTCACGCGCTCGTTGAGCAGCGGAGCGACCTCGTCCTCCGTCGCCTGGAGGGCGATCATCACGCCACCCTCCGGCAGCGCCTGCATCAACCGACCCCGGGCAGCCACCAGCCGGCAGGCGTCCTCCAGCGAAAACACCCCCGCTACATGCGCGGCCGCGATCTCACCGATCGAGTGCCCGGACACGAAGTCCGGCCGCACACCCCACGACTCGAACAACCGGAACAACGCCACCTCGACCGCGAACAACGCCGGCTGCGCGAACTCCGTACGGTTCAACACCTCCGCGTCCGCACCGAACAACACGTCCTTCAGCGGCACATCAACGTCGAGGTGCACGCACACCGCGTCGAAGGCATCGGCGAACACCGGGTACCCGGCATACAACTCACGCCCCATACCCAGCCGCTGACTCCCCTGCCCCGTGAACAGGAACGCGGTCTTCCCCGACAACGGCGAACCCGTCACCACCCCCGGCGCACCGGAATCCTGCGCCAGACCGGCCAACCCGGCCAGCAGCCCCTCCCGATCACCGGCCACCACAACCGCACGACGCTCGAACACCGAACGCCCGGCCGCCAGCGAGAAGCCCAGATCGGTCAGGCCGACGTCCGCCGTCTCACCGAGGTGGGCATGCAGCGCGGCCGCCTGGCCACGCAGCGCCTCCGCACTCCTCGCCGACAGCAGGACCGGCACCGACCGCACCGGCCGTACCGGCTGCTCCGACGCCGCCGACCCAGCCTCGGCCGCCGGCTCCGGCGCCTGCTCCACGATCGTGTGCGCGTTCGTCCCGCTGATACCGAACGAAGAGATACCCGCACGACGGGGCCGACCCGTCTCCGGCCAAACCACCGACTCGGTCAACAGCGAGATGTCACCGGCCGACCAGTCGACCTGCGACGTCGGCTCGTCCACATGCAGGGTGGGCGGCAGGACGCCGTGCTCCATCGCCAGCACCATCTTCATGATGCCGACCACGCCCGCCGCGGCCTGGGTGTGGCCGATGTTCGACTTCACCGAACCGAGCAAGAGCGGCCGACCTTCGGGCCGGTCCTGGCCGTACGTCGCCAGCAGGGCCTGGGCCTCGATCGGGTCACCCAGCCGCGTACCCGTGCCGTGCGCCTCGACGGCGTCGACCTCGTTGGCGGACAGTCCCGCGCTCGCCAACGCGGCCCGGATGACCCGCTGTTGGGACGGACCGTTGGGAGCGGTCAGACCGTTGGACGCGCCATCCTGATTCACGGCCGAGCCACGGACCACCGCGAGGACCGGATGCCCCTTGGCGCGGGCCTGCGACAGCGGCTCCACGAGCAGCATGCCGACGCCCTCGCCCCAGCCCGTGCCGTCCGCAGCCGCCGCGAACGCCTTGATCCGGCCGTCCGCCGCCAGACCGCGCTGGCGGCTGAAGTCGATGAAGTTCTCCGGGGTGGACATCACGGTCGCACCACCGGCCAGCGCCATCTCGCACTCGCCGTTGCGCAGCGCCTGGATCGCCCAGTGCAACGCGACGAGCGAGGAGGAGCAGGCCGTGTCGACGGTGACGGCCGGACCCTCCAGGCCCAGCGCGTAGGAGACACGGCCGGACATCACGCTGCCGGCGTTGCCGGTGCCCAAGTACCCTTCCAGGCCTTCGGCTTCGCGGGTGACCAGAGCGAGGTAGTCGCCGCCGTTGGTGCCGACGAACACGCCGGTACGGCTGCCGCGCAGCGCGGCCACGTCGATACCGGCCCGCTCGAACACTTCCCACGAGGTCTCCAGCAGCATCCGCTGCTGCGGGTCCATGGCCAGCGCCTCGCGCGGTGAGATCCCGAAGAACTCGGCGTCGAAGTCCGCGGCGCCGTCGAGGAATCCGCCCTCACACGTGTACGAGGTACCGGACCGGTCCGGGTCCGGGCTGTAGATCCGGTCGAGGTCCCAACCGCGGTCGGTGGGGAAGCCGGAGACGGCGTCCCGGCCCTCGGCCAGGAGTCGCCACAGGTCCTCGGGGGTGGCAACACCGCCGGGGAAGCGGCAGCTCATCGCGACGATCGCGATCGGGTCGTCGGTGGATAGGGTCACGGCCGGCAGCAGCGTGCCGGACACCTCGATGCCGCCCACCAGTTCGCCCCGCAGGTACGTGGCGAGCGAGGTCGCGGTCGGGTAGTCGTAGACGAGGGTGGCCGGGAGCTTCAGACCGGTGGCGACACCGAGCCGGTTGCGCAGCTCGACGGCCGTCAGCGAGTCGAAGCCCAGCTCCTTGAACGCGCGTTCCGCACCCACCGCGTCGGTGGCGGCGTGCCCGAGCACCGCGGCCACGTGCGTACGGACCAGCTCCAGCAGCTCCCGCTCCTGCTCAGTCGCCGGCAGGGCGGACAGCCTCCCGGCGAGGGTTCCGGAACGGTCCGTCCCGGACGCGGTACGCACCTGTTCCAGCGCCGCGCGCCCGTCGGGCAGTTCGGCGAACAGCTCACTGCGACGCCCGGCGACAAAGACCGGAAGGAACCGGTCCCACGCGATGTGCGCCACCGTCAGCGCTGCCTCGCCGCCACCGACGGCCCGGTGGAGGGCCGTGACGGCGAGGTCGGCGTCCATCGGCGGCACACCGTCGCGCCGCAGGCGCGCTTCCAGCGCCTGGTCGGCAGCCATGCCGCCGTCGGCCCACGGGCCCCAGGCCAGCGAGGTCGCGGCCAGGCCGTCGGTGCGGCGCTGCTCGGCCAGGGCATCCAAGTAGGCGTTGGCGGCGGCGTAGTTGGCCTGACCAGCCGCACCGAGCGTGCCACTCATGGAGGAGAACAGCACGAACGCATCGAGCCCGATGCCGAGTTCGACGGTCAGCTCGTGCAGGTTGCGGGCCGAGTCCGCCTTGGCCCGCAGCACCGACGCGAACCGCTCGGCGGTCAGGGAGTCCAGCACACCGTCGTCCAGCACACCGGCCGTATGCACGACGGCCGTCAGACCCTCCGCCTCGCCCGCCAGCAGCTCCCGCAACGCGTCCCGATCCGCGGCATCACACGCCACCACGGACACATCCACACCCAAGCCGACCAGCTCAGCGACCAGTTCGGCCGCACCCGGAGCCTCCATACCCCGACGACTGGTCAGCACGAGCCGCGAGACCCCCGCACCCGCCAGCCAACGAGCCACCCGGCCACCCAGCACACCCGTACCACCGGTGACCAACACCGTCCCGGACGGAGCCCACGCCACCGCACCCTCACCCTGCGGAGCCCGCACCAGACGACGCCCGAAGACACCCGAGCCCCGCACCGCGACCTGATCCTCGCCCGGATTCGCACCGGCGAGCACGCCCACCAGACGCGCCCCGGTCCGCTGGTCCAACTCTCCAGGAACGTCGACCAGACCGCCCCAGCGATCCGGGTCCTCCAGGGCCACGACCCGCCCCAGGCCCCACACCTCGGCGGCAACCGGGTCGGCGAGGCGCTCGGAGCGGCCGACCGAAACCGCGCCCCGCGTCCCCGCCCACAATGGAGCGGCCACGCCGGCATCACCCAGCGCCTGTACGAGAGTGGCGGTGTCCACCACACCCAGCAGCGAGATCACACCGGCCAACTCACCGGCTCCTGCGCACAGTTCAGCGACCGCCGCACGATCCGATCCCATCGGAAGCCCGACGGTACGCACCTGCGCGCCCGCACTCGACAACGCCGCCACCACGTCCGCGTCACCCGCACCCTCGGCGGCCGACACCACCAGCCATGTACCACTCAGCCCGTCGACGGCAGTACCGGCCAGCGGCTTCCAGCTGACCCGGTAACGCCAACCATCCACCTCCGAATCGGCCTTACGCCGCTTGCGCCAGGCTGAAAGAGCCGGCAACAACTCGGTGACGGTGGCGTCGTCGGCCACGTCCAGTTCGGCGGTCAGGGAGTCCCAGTCCGCCTCCTCGACCGCGTTCCAGAAGCCGTCGTCCGCACCGTCGCCCGCCACTCGTGCGGCCCCCGACAGGTCCAGCCAGTAGCGCGAGCGCTGGAAGGCGTACGTCGGCAGGTCGGCCATCAGCGATGAGGCGCCGTCGGCACCGGCGAAGAAGGCGGACCAGTCCACGGACGCGCCGCGAACGTAGCCCTGGGCGAGGGCCGCGACAACGGTCTCGGCCTCGTCACGCCCACCCCGCAGGGTGGGGACGAAGACAGCGGCGTCGGCGTCGTCGACACAGTCCTGAGCCATGGCGGAGAGAACCCCGTCCGGACCCAGCTCGACGAACGTGGTGACGCCGACGGCTTCCAAAGCGCGGATGCCGTCGGCGAAGCGGACCGCCTCACGGACGTGACGGACCCAGAACTCGGGCTGCGTGAGCTCCTCCGAAGCGAGAGCACCGCTCACATTCGAGATCACCGAAATCTTCGGCAGCTCGTACGTCAGGGACTCCGCAACGGCACGGAAGTCGGCCAGCATCCCGTCCATGTGCGGCGAATGGAACGCATGACTGACGGTCAGCCGCTTGGACTTGCGATCGCCGAACGATCCGAGAAGCCTCTCCGCCTCCTCCGCATCTCCCGCGATCACCACGGACTGCGGACCGTTGATCGCGGCGATGCTCACCCGCTCCGACAGCAGCGGCGTGACCTCGTCCTCTGTCGCCTGGAGGGCGATCATCACGCCACCCTCGGGCAGCGCCTGCATCAGCCGACCGCGAGCGGACACCAGCCGGCACGCGTCGTCCAGAGACAGCACCCCGGCCACATGCGCGGCAGCGATCTCACCGATCGAGTGCCCGGACACGAAGTCCGGCTTCACACCCCACGACTCGAACAGCCGGAACAGTGCCACCTCGATGGCGAACAGAGCCGGCTGCGCGAACTCCGTACGGTTCAAGGCCTCCGCGTCGTCCCCGAACAGCACTTGCTTCAGCGGAAGTTCAAGGATCATCCGTTCCGCGACCGCGTCCAGCGCCGCAGCGAACACCGGCTGGGACGCGTACAACTCACGCCCCATCCCCAGCCGCTGACTGCCCTGCCCCGTGAACAGGAAGGCGAGCCAGCCACTGTCGACCGCGCCCCGGACCAGACCGGCCGAGGCCCCACCCTCGGCGAGAGCCGTGAGCCCGGCGGACAGACCCTCGTACCCGTCGGCCGGGGTGCCGAGCAGCACCGCGCGATGCTCCAGAGCGGCGCGACCGGTGGCGAGCGAGTGACCGACATCCAGAACGTCGACCGGACCCTCGGCGAAGCTGCGCAACCGGACACCCTGAGCCCGCAGCACCTCGGCAGTACGACCGGAGACGAGCCACGGCAGCACCGGCAGGACGCGAGACGCCTCAGGCACCCGGGCCGGCGTCTCCTCGGGAGCCTGCTCGATAACGGCGTGGGCGTTGGTGCCGCTGATACCGAACGAGGAGACACCCGCGCGGCGCGGGCGACCTGTCTCGGGCCACGCCACTGATTCCGTCAGCAGGGCGATGTCGCCCGCGTCCCACTCCACCTGCGGAGTCGGCTCGTCGACGTGCAGCGTTTGGGGCAGCACGCCGTGGCGCATCGCCATGACCATCTTGATGATGCCCGCGACACCGGCCGCGGCCTGCGTGTGACCGATGTTCGACTTGATCGACCCCAGGTGCAGCGGCAGCCCCTCCGGCCGGTCCTGACCGTACGTCGCCAGCAGCGCCTGCGCCTCGATGGGATCGCCCAGCCGCGTACCCGTACCGTGCGCCTCCACCGCGTCCACCTCGGACGTCGACAGACCGGCACTGGCGAGCGCTTCACGGATGACGCGCTGCTGCGAGGGACCGTTCGGGGCGGTCAGACCGTTGGACGCGCCGTCCTGGTTGACGGCGGAACCACGGACCACGGCCAGGACGGGATGGCCGTTGCGGCGGGCGTCGGAAAGGCGCTCCACGAGCAGCATGCCCGCGCCCTCGCCCCAGCCCGTGCCGTCGGCAGCCGCCGCGAACGACTTGCAACGGCCGTCCACCGACAGACCCCGCTGCCGGCTGAAGTCCACGAAGGTCTCCGGCGTCGCCATGACCGCGACACCACCGGCGAGCGCCATGTCGCACTCACCGTTGCGCAGCGCCTGAATCGCCCAGTGCAACGCGACCAGCGAGGAAGAGCAGGCCGTGTCGACCGTGACGGCCGGACCCTCCAGGCCGAAGGTATAGGAGATGCGGCCGGAGGCGATGCTGCCGGCGGTGCCGGTGCCGAGGTAGCCCTCGACCCCCTCGGGCAGTTCGCCGCCGTCACCGATCGCGTAGTCGTGATACATCACACCCGCGAACACACCGGTGCGGCTGCCACGCATCGAGGCCGGGTCGATACCGGCCCGCTCGAAGGCCTCCCACGAGGTCTCCAGCAGCAGCCGCTGCTGCGGGTCCATCGCGAGGGCCTCGCGCGGGGAGATGCCGAAGAAGTCCGCGTCGAACTCGGCGGCGTCGTGCAGGAAACCGCCCTCACGCGTATACGAGGTACCGGCGTGATCCGGATCCGGGTG
>NZ_JBIAIQ010000087.1:0-8487 GCF_042871525.1 Streptomyces sp. NPDC005784 | reverse complement strand
ACGATGCTGGCCCGCACCTACCGTCTGGTGCGGTTCGAGAAACTGAACATCAAGAACATGACCCGCTCGGCCAGCGGAACCACCGAGCAGCCCGGTAAGCAGGTCAGGCAGAAGGCCGGGCTGAACCGGGCCATCCTGGCGCAGGGCTGGGGCCTGCTGCGCCAACGCACCGAACACAAGGCCCCGGGCCGGATCGAAGACGTCCCCGCCCCCTGCACCAGCCTGCGGTGCAGTGTCTGCGGATGGATCGACAAGAACTCGCGCAAGAGCCAAGCCGAGTTCGTCTGTTCCCTCTGCTGCTTCACCTGCAACGCGGACACCAACGCAGCCATCAACGTCGCGGCAGGACAGGGCGGGATTCCCCGCCCCCGGCGATCAGCCGGTGCCGGAGGGACGACACCGCCCAAACAGCGGTCGAGTATCCGTGAACCCCAACCCACCTCGGTTGGAATCCCCCTCTTTTAAGAGGGGGAGGATGTCAAACTGTGCCGGTGCTGATCCGACGCGAAGCGCCCGCCGACATTCCAGCCGTACGCGCCCTCACCACGGCCGCGTTCGCCAAACCGGGAACGACGGTCCCCGCCGAGGCCGTTCTGCTGGATGAACTGCGCGGCTGCGAGGGCTGGTTGCCCCAGCTGTCGCTCGTGGCGGTGAACGAGCGGGACGAGGTGGCCGGGCATGTGCTCTGCACCCGGGGACACGTCGACACCGCCCCGGTCGTGGCACTCGGCCCGCTCAGCGTGCACCCCGACCACCAGCGCCGCGGCGTCGGCCTCGCCCTCGTCCACACCGCACTCGGCGCGGCGGACGCGCTCGGCGAACCGCTCGTCGCCCTGCTCGGCAGCCCCGCGTACTACAGCCGTTACGGCTTCCACCCCAGCACGCAGTACGGCATCACCGCACCGGACCCCGACTACGGCGACTACTTCCAGGTACGCACCCTCTCGGCGTACCGGCCGAGCCTGCGCGGCACCTTCGCCTACGCCGCGCCCTTCAACGATCTCTAGCCCTCCAGCGGCCCGCGGTGCCACGCCATGCAGACATGACATGCATGACCGGCATCAGGGCGCGACCGGCGTCACTGCCCCGGAAGCAACCATGCTCCTGGCGTGGAGTCCTGCCGGCGTCGACAGGTGGTCCGGCAGCCGTTGCCTTGTCCCGGAGCGCGAAGACGCCCGCCCGCCTGTCCCCGGTATCGGTGACCGGGCCGCACTCACCGCACACCCGCATCATGCACACAGACGCCGAGTCGGCATCGCTTCACTCCCGTGCGACCCGGCGCCTGTGACCACCCCCCCCGTGTCCCCGCACCACCGGGTCGGCGCGCGGCTGCTCACGAAGGGATGACCATGCAGACGCAGAAGGCCTGCGACCTGGACGAGATCGCGGCGGAGATCCGCGCTCACGGCGACCGCACCGGCCGCCGGATCCTGGTCGGCGTCGACGGTCCGGGGGCGTCCGGCAAGAGCACCCTCGCCGCGCTGCTCGCCGACCGCCTGCCCGGCGCGGTCGTCGTCCACGTCGACGACTTCTACCGCCCCAGCCGCGACGAACGGCCCGGTGGCTACGGCGCGGACTTCGACCTGGAGCGGCTGGAACGCCAGGTGCTGCGCCCGGCCTCCGCCAACAGAACCGTCCGCTACCAGCGCTACGACTGGGACAGCGACCGGCTCGCCGAGTGGCACGACGTCCCCGCCGACATCCCCCTCGTCATCGAGGGCGTCTACAGCACCCGGGCCGGCGTGCGGGACCTGTACACCTACCGCGTCTACTGCCACACGCCCCGCGAACTGCGGCTCAGCCGCGGTCTCGAGCGCGACGGCGCCGAAGCCGAGAGCCAGTGGGTCGACGAGTGGATGCCCGCGGAGGACCGCTACGTGGACGCGGAACGCCCCTACCACCACGCCGATCTGGTCCTGGACGGCACGGGCACCCCGAGCGCAGACGGCGGCCCGGTCTTCCGCCGGGCGGTGCTGTCATGACGAGCCGGACGCCCCACCGGCCCCCGGGGGCCGGTCGCCCCCTCAGCAGCTATGCGAGCAGGCCACGCGACGCGCCCGGCTGCACAGCCATCGACACCTTCATCGCCTCCCGCGCGCGTTGCGCGCCACTGCCCGGGCACAGCGCCTTCGCCGGGTAAGCCGTGCGGCCTTAAGGCCTCGTGCGGCTCGGGAAACAGCACCAGGCAGTCCAGCTGCACGGCCCGGGCATCGACAACGAACCGTTGCACGATCACGCCGCCGACCTCGGCAGCTACAGGGAAATCGCCCAGCGCACTCCCGGGGCGGGGGGTTTCACCCGCTGCCCGCGCGCCGGGCGGTGGAGCGCTCCTGCGGATGGCTGATGCTCCACCGCCGTCTGGCCCGCGGCTACGAGACCTTCCCGCCCGCTCCGAAACCACGATCCACCTGGCCATGACCGACCTGACGGCCCGTCGCCTCACCAGCGAGGTGACGATCTCCCGGCGTGACCCGAAACCGGATCAGACACCAATTCCGGGATGGAACACCGGGAGAACGCGACCCTTTACAAGAGCCTCCTGCCCATGGCCGCCGTGGCAGCCTCGTGGTCCTTGCACCGCCACCACTCGTCGATGTTCGCCGAGACGATCAGTGCCGCGGTGCGGAGATCCGCCTCCTGCGCACCTTCACCCAAGAGGTTCCTGGCGTCCTCGTCGAAGTCCAGGCTCAGCAGCCAGCGCTGCGGCTCGTTGTCCGGCGCAGCCACCGACACCTCGACTTCGAGAAAGGCCCGCTCGACCTCAACCGCCCCTTCGGTGAACACGCGCTGCGTCAACTGCAACTGTTCGACATGGATCGGGACGGCGTACGTCGACTCGTACTCACGGAGCAGATCACCCAGCCGGGCCCGCGTGTCAGACGTGAGGATCATGGTGCTCCATCAACAGGCAGGACGCCACGGCTCGGCAGACGAGGCGCGGCTGGAGCCGGGCACGTCATCCATAGAATAAGCCGTGATGATGCCCTGCGGATTGATCCTGGGCGTGCGCCCATAGGCGTTCGGGTTGTCCAGCACCCCGAAGTACTTGCTGCACGGGGGCATGGCCTCCATGTAGTAGTGCCATCGGCCGCCGGGAATCGGCACCACGGTGCCGCGCCAGATGGCGTGGCTGATCTTCCTGTCGAAGTCGGTGCTCCAACGGCCACGGTGCACCAGGTGGCGGTATCCCCAGGTGTTCGAGCCGCACCGAAGCGGGATGACGAGTGGACCCTGGTAGTACTTCTTCACGATGTGCGCTGCCGACTGCCCGGCGCACGGGTCGGCCGCTGATGCGGAATCCGCACTGCCAACGACAAGCGAACTGACCGCGGCCAGCACCGCCGCAACAGCAGCGGCTCGCTGAGCAAGTCCCATGCTGATCTTCCCCCTGTTCAAATGTGACGCCCCGAGGCAGCCGGACTGGTCAGGTTCCGGCGGCGGAGCGCGATCGGAGACGACGTTCTCGCACGCATGTGCCAACAGGCAAGCGAATTAAGTATCGTTATGAGCCCCCTTCCTCGGATAGGGGCCGAATCAGCACATCTGAAGGCAACCGTCCAGCTGACAGTCCAGGCCCAACGGACGCCCGGTGAGCGGCCGGACGGTCCCTGCTCCCCGTCCTCGGGCCGGACGGTGGGCAGCGGGCTTCTCATGCCGGGGCGTCCTTGCTGTGCTCCGCCACCAGGCGGGCGGACAGGACCGGCGTGGCCGTCAGCAGTGCTCCGCAGCCGGCCTCTCGGATCTGCCCCGCACTGGAGATCTGCCCCGCACTGGACGGGGAGATCCGGAAGTCGGCGGCCGGCCCGGTCCGCCGGAGCCTGATGAGGTCGCGGTGGCATCGGCGCTGTTTCAGCCGGCCGGCTTCACGGCAGGCCGACCTGCGAGGCGGTGAGGACGCTGCCCGTGTCGTCTGCAGTGCCCGGGGCGTGCGCCGGGAGGCGTCGTACGGCTGGGACACAGAGCAGCGCGAGGGCGGCGGGGACCGCGAGGACTGTCATCGCGTAGAGGGTGGGTCGCACACCGAGGGAGTCGGAGACCGGGCCGGCCAGCGCAAGACCCAGCGGCATGAGTCCGGCCGACAGCAGGTAGTCGTATGAACTCACGCGGGACAGGGCGGCTTCGGGCACGTGCGTCTGCAGCGCGGTCTCCCACAGCACGAAGAAGAGGGAGACGCCGACACCGGTGACCGCTTCGAGGACCGCGATCATGGCGAGTGAGGTGCCGGACCCGATGATGATCGCCTGGCAGGAGCCCACGGCGAGCCCTGCGGCGGCGAGGGCCATGGGACGCGGGACCTTCAGCCGGTAGGCGAACACGTCTCCGACGATGGAGCCGATACCGAATCCCGCGGTCACCGTCGACCAGCTTGCCGCACCGCCCCACTCCTGTTCGGCCAGGACGGGCCCCAGCACGAACACCGACGGCAGCACGACAACGTGATAGACCGCTATGGCGGCCATGCCCGACCACACCCACGTCCGGCTGCGCACCTGCGCCCAACCGGCGCGCACTTCCTTCAGGAACGACCCCCCGGCGGTGGGCTCCGCCGTCTCAGGAGCCGTAGTACGAGGTCTCAGCCCGGCCAGGAACGCGGCACTGGCTGCGAAGGTCAACGCGTCCAGGGCCAGAGCGCCGCCGGGGCCGAGCAACGCGACCACGCCGCCGGCCAGGGCCGGACCGAGCACCAGCGCGGACGACTGGGCGAACCCCCGCAGGGCGTTCGCCTCCCGCAACCGGTCGGGCCCGACGACCAGCGGCAACAGCCCCGTGGAAGCGGGCATGAAGAACGCGTCCGCCGTGCCGAACACCAGCATGAGCAGCACAAGATGCGAAATCCTGGCAGCACCGGTCACCAGCAGTACGGCAATGAGCCCCTGCACAGCACACCGCACCACGTCGGAGACCAGCATGACGCGGTGCCGCCGGAAACGGTCCGCCCACACACCACCCACCAGGGCGAACAGCAGCATGGGAAACAGCCCGGAGGCCGCCACCAGCCCGACGTCGGAAGCGGACCCGCCGACCGAGAGCACGGCAAAGGGGACGGCCACGAACGAAACACGGTCGCCCAGCACCGACAGCGACTGCCCGATGAACAGGCGGGCGAACTGCGGCTCATCACGCAGCACGCCGGGAATCAAGAACTTCACTTGGTGGCCGATCGAGGGCAGGAGGGCAGGAGGACAGGATGCGAGGCAAGGATGCGAAGCGCCCGATGGTAAGGCGGCCCGTCCATGCCAGGCACCTGAATTTCTCCAGGTCGCAGCCCGTTCCAGGATTCCCCGCAGGGCACATGCACGTGCGGACTATGAAGGGCCCCTGCGATCAACGCCGCAAGGAACCGGCGCCGCCGGGGATCGTGTCCGGCGGCGCCCTTCACCGGTGCCCGGTCGGACAGGATTCCGTCGAGCGCGTGAACCGACCCACTCCCATGCCCCGCCGGAACCGCCCGCCCCCTGTGGTCGTCTTGTGCGCTGACTGTGTACGAAGCGGGGATGCGGGGGACGTTGTGAAGCGGAACGTGACGAAGGCCGGTCTCCTGGCGGTGGCCGTGGCGACGGCGCTAGGGGCCTCGGCCTGCGGCGGGGAAGCCGGCGCGACGGCCGCGGGGACCGGCGGGACGCTCCCCGCGCACGGGAAGGGGGAGTCCGTGGCGCCCTTCGGGTACGGGGCGTCGTCCGGCTCGGCCCCGACGTCTCCCGACATCGTGGGGAAGTCGTCCGGGACCGTGCAGACCGCGGCGTCGCCCATCACCCGGCACGTGCCGTGGAACCTGGACATCCTGGACCAGCGGTCGCGGCCGCTGAACGGGAAGTTGACCACCACCGCCACGGGCAAGGGCGTTCACGTCTATGTGATCGACACCGGGATGGACATCGCCCACAACGAGTTCGGCGGACGCGCCCACCTCGGTGCCGACTTCGTGGGCCCGAAGGACTCCGGTGACTGCTTCAGCGAGGGAGGCATCGGCCACGGCACGTTCGTCGCGGGCATTATCGGCGGCGCGAGGTACGGGGTGGCGCCCAAGGCGGAACTCGTACGGGTCCAGGGCGTCCTGTGCGAGAGCGAGGGCGGCGGTTCCCCGGCGGCGGCCGAGGCAGCCGTGGTCAAGTCGGTCAAGTGGGTCACCGCCCACGCGCAGAAGCCCGCGGTGGTGAACATGTCGCTCAACTTCGACCACCGGTCGGCGGCCGTGGAGTCCGCCGTGAAGAAGATGGTCGACGCGGGGATTGCGACGGTGGTGTCGGCCGGCAACTTCCATGACGACGCCTGCAAGCACTCCCCGGCCGGCGTCCCCGGCACGATCGTGGTGGCGGCCTCCACCTCGAACGACCACGCGTGGAGCGACGGCGGCTCCTACGGATCGGGCTACGGACGGTGCGTGGACCTGTACGCCCCCGGCCAGAAGGTGACCGCCGCCCTCGCCGGCGGCGGTACGACCACGGAGGACGACGGCGCGACGTCCTGGGCCGCGCCGCACGCGACCGGCGTGATCGCGCTGTACCTGTCGGCACACCCCCACGCCACGGCCAACCAGGTCCACGTCTGGCTCGACCACACGGCCACCCGTGGTGTCCTGCGCGGTATCCGCTCCGACACTCCCAACCGGCTGCTCAACACCGGCGGCCTCTGAAAATTCCCTTGGACGGCCACGGGCCCCGATCCCGGGAAGCGGACCGTTACGATCGCCTCCCGCAACGGAGGTTGGTGGCACTGCACGGGAGGGGTGGCCGTTCAGTTCCTGGCTGACCTGATCAGCGGGGCCCCTGGAAACCTGGGGGCTGCCGCCGATGCGATCCCAGGTCGAGGCGGTCACAGGACGCTCAGCCGCGAGCGGCATCGGCCGGCTCGGCCGGCTCGCTCTGGGACGGACAACGGCCCGTCCCCGGCATTCGTGCTGCCGGAGACGGGCCGTTCGCATCGTACGCACAGCAACTGTCCCTCAAGGGATGCCCATCGACGTGCCCCTGCGGGCCCGTTCGATCGGGAATCGGCGAGGAACCGCGACCGCCGGCGGACACCGCTCACGAGATCGGCCCGCACCGAACAGCTCAGCGGCGGGGCCGGCAGGAGACGGCCGGTGCGTATGTTCGGTCAGCAGCCGCTGTGCGTGGGGGTGAAGTCCATGCGGGCGTGCCTGTCCGTGCCGATGGCCGCGTCGTAGGTCGTCTTGCTGACCTGGTACCAGACGTCGTCCTGTTTTGCGTCGCCGCCGAGGTCGTCCAGGCTGACGCACCACCGTTGCGGCCGGACGACGCGCGTGTAGGTCTCGGTTCCGCTGCGGACCTGCTTGCAGTTCTTGGACTGCTCGGTGGAGTACCAGGTGCGGGTGCGCCGCTTGGTGCCCGATCCCGTGCTTGTCGTGTGTCTGACCCGCCGCGTGGTCGAGGTGCACTTCCTGGTCATGTGCGGCCGTGTGGCCCGGGTGGTCTTGGCGGCGAGGTGGCGGATCTCGTCCCGGAGGCCGAAGACGGTCGCGTCCGTCGTGGTGGCCGGGTCCGGCCGGGACTCCCCGGCAACGCCCCCGCTGCCCCGGCCAACGCCGACCGAGTGGTCCGTGCCCTCGTCGTGGACGTCACCCCCGCCGCCGCCGCACGCGCCGAGCCCGGCTATCAGAACTGCCGTCACTGCGGCCGTCACAAGTCGCTTGAACATGTCTTCCTTTGCGATCAACGGCCCGCAGCGTAACGGATCACCGCCCAAGCCGAACAAACGGCTGGACAGCGCCTGTCCCGCGGTTGCCTGCCTGCGCGGCATGGCGCAGGCAGACGGTGGTGGTCCCCGTGTGCCGGCGGTGCAAGGCGGCCGTGGTCAGAAGCGAAGGGCCTTCCAGGTCTTCCGGCCGACCTTGCCGTCGTTCTGGTTGTGGCCCATGTAGTTGTACTGGAACCACCTCGTTTCCTTGCAGGGTGCCCCGGCCTTCAGGCCGGGGGTGAATGCGAGCCCCTGCGGAGCAGGGCAGGGGCAGAGGAATCGCCGTCAGGGCGATTCATCTGCCCTGACGGCGTCGAGGGCGATCTCGAGCAGGTGCAGGATCTGGGCGTTGAGGGCTGCCTGGTCGGCGGCCGCCCGGGCGGTGAGCCGGGCGTGGAGTTCTTTGGGGATGCGAAGCGTGAATTTGAACATTCCGCTGTTGTGGCGTTATTGCGCTATTACCGTGACGGCATGGCGAAGTTCCGCATGTACCCCACGAATGCGCAGGAGCAGCAGATGCTTCTGCACTGTGCGCACGCCCGGTACGTGTGGAACCTGGCCGTCGAGCAGCACGCACATTGGCGCAGGTGGCGCAGGTCAGCGCCCGGTTTCGCTGAGCAGTGCCGCCAACTCACCGAGGCCCGGCGCGAGAGCGAGTGGCTCGGCAGTGGGAACGCGGACGTGCAGCAGCAGGCGTTGAAGGACTTCACCACGGCCAAGAACGCCCGCTTCACGTCCGGGTTCGGTGAGCCGACCTGGCGCAGGAAGCACGTGCACGAGGGCTTCCGCGTC
>NZ_JBIAIQ010000086.1:0-10137 GCF_042871525.1 Streptomyces sp. NPDC005784 | reverse complement strand
CCGCTGGAACAACTCCCACAACTCATCCGGCACCAGCCGCTCAACAATCCCCACACCGGAAGCCTACCGAACACCCCAAATGAGATGACCTCTAAGACGCCATTTCGTTTGGCGTGATCTTGCGGCAGTCTGGGGTGGTGACTGCTTCGCTTGTTGAGCGGATGGTGCCGGACGGTTTGTGGGAGCTGTTCGAGCGGGTGGTGCCACCGGCGCCCGAACGCCCGCAGGGTGGTGGCAGACGTCGGCGCGGGGACCGGGAGGTTCTGGCCGCGATCATCTTCGTGGCCACGTCGGGATGCACGTGGAACCAACTGCCGCCGGGCTTCGGCCTGTCGGGGGTGACCGCGTTCCGCCGGTTCACCGAGTGGTCCGAGGCCAGGGTGTGGGCCAAACTGCACCGTCTGGTCCTGGACGAGCTCGGCTCGCGCGGCGAGCTGGACTGGTCGCGGTGCGCGATCGACTCCGTCAGCGTCCGTGCACTCAAAGGGGGCTGCTGACGGGACCGAATCCGACCGACCGTGGCAAGAGCGGATCGAAAATCCACCTGATCGTCGACCGGAACGGCCTGCCCCTGTCGATCGGCATTTCGGCAGCCAACCTTCACGACAGCCAGGCCTTGATTCCTCTGGTGCAAGGCATCCCGCCCGTTCGGTCTCGCCGCGGCCGCCGGCGCCGCAAGCCCGCCAAACTCCACGGAGACAAGGGCTACGACTACCGTCACCTGCGACGATGGCTCGCCGCCCGCGGGATCAGGCATCGCCTCGCCCGCAAGGGTGTTGAGTCTTCCCGGCGGCTGGGCCGACATCGCTGGGTCGTCGAACGCACCGTTTCCTGGCTTCAGGATGCCGACGTCTTCACCGCCGCTATGAGCGTAAGCCCGAACACTTCCTCGCCTTCACCGCCATCGCGGCAACCCTCATATGCCACCGACGCATCGCCAAATGAAATGGCGCCTAAAGTGCGCCGGTGACTAGTAGTGCCTGGTCAGGTCGGTATGGGTGTGGGTATGGCGTGGTGGCAGGTGGGGCAGGCGCCGGTCCACAGGGCGAGGAGGGTCTGCAGCTCGCGGACGACTTGGTAGAGGCTCAGGCCGACGCCAGATCTTTTGGGGTGCGGGCCAGTCGTTGCAGGGTGCAGAAGGCGTGTGCGACGGAGACGAGGGTGACGTGGTGGTGCCAGCCGTTGAAGGTCCGGCCCTCGAAGTGGGCCAGTCCCAGGGCCTGTTTCATCTCCCGGTAGTCGTGCTCGATGCGCCAGCGGAGCTTGGCGAGGCGGACCAGGGTGGTCAGCGGCATGCCGGAGGGCAGATCCGACAGCCAGAACTGCACCGGCTCGCTCTCACCGGCCGGCCATTCGGCCAGCAGCCAGCACACGGGCAGCTCCGGGCCGTCGGTGTTCTGGCGGACCTCGCGTCCGGCGGGCCGGACGCGCAGGGCCACGAAGCGGGAGTACATCCGCTTCACGCCCGAGCGGCCGGTGCCGGGCCGGGAGCCCTGGCGCCACTGCACCGGCCGGGCTGCCTTGCGGCCCGCCGCGATGACCAGTTCCTTCACCGAGCGGGGCTGGTCGGGATACTTCGCCACCGGTGGGCGTCCGGTCCCCGAGTAGGGCTCGGTCACCGGGACCGCGTCGGCGCTCTGGGCCGACAAGGTGCTGGAGATCCCCACCACGTAGTTCAGGCCGCGGGTCTGCAGTCCGTGCCGGAACGCGGCGGCATCGCCGTAGCCGGCGTCCGCGACGGCCAGCGGCACCTCCAGTCCCCAGGAACGGGTCTCGTCGAGCATGTCCAGGGCCAGCTGCCACTTCTCCACGTGCCCGACATCGTCCGGGATGCCGCAGGCGCTGCGGCGGGCGACCTTGTCCGGATCGGCCTTCGGCGAGGCGGGATCCCAGGCCGGGGGCAGGAACAGCCGCCAGTTGACGGCCGTGGAAGCACGGTCGGAGGCGAGGTGGAGTGAGACGCCGACCTGGCAGTTGGTGACCTTGCCCGCGGTGCCGGTGTACTGCCGCGACACACACGCCGACGCGGTTCCGTCCTTCAGGAACCCGGTGTCGTCGAAGACCAGGGCGTCCGGCCCGATCGCCGCCTCCATCCGCCAGGCCAGCTGGGCCCGGATATGGGCCGCATCCCACGGGCTGGTGGTGATGAAGTTGGCCAGTGCCTGCCGGTTCCCGTCCTCACCCAGGCGGGCGGCCATCGGCTCGACCGATTTACGCTTGCCGTCGGTCAGCAGCCCTCGCAGATAGACCTGCCCCCACCGGCGCTGATCCTTGCGCGCAAACGGCTCGAACACCTCCGCCGCGAACGCCTCCAACTCACCACGCACCACAGCAATCTCGTCCGGAGTCACACACCCTCAACGCCGCACCCCGCCCGAAGGACACGCACCACCACAACCGACCTGACCAGGCACTACTAGGAGTAGACCCACGTCGTAGCGTTTGGCGGGGCAGCGGTTCTTCGAGCCCGGTGGGCGTCAGGGGCCGGGCCTGGAGGGTTTCGGCACTCCGGCTGGCGTTGAGATCTTGGCGTGAAGTTTCGGAACCCGGGGCGGACCCGTCGCCGCACCGACGAGCGCCACGCCGCCACACTCTGCGGGACACCGAACTCCTCATCGAACTCGTAGGCGGCAAACTCTAGATCGCAGCCTCCCGGCCGCCCTGCATTCTTTTGGCGCCGAATCGGCGTTCCCATGCCTGCTATCGTCCGCATTGTTGTGCTACCGCGGACCCGGGCTGACCTCCCGGCGTCGCCAGATTGGGAGCCTTTCCTTTGAGCAGTGACGATGCCGTCAGCCGACTTCCGTCGCGAGCTTTCCGACTTGTCGTCACGGGCGGTGGCACGGGCGGGCACACCTATCCGGCGCTTACGGCGGTGCGGACCCTGCAGGCCAGGCTCGGTGCTGTCGGCAGAGCCCTGGATGTTCTGTGGGTTGGAACTGCTGAGGGCCTGGAAGCCCGGGTTGCTGCCGCCGAGCACATCCCGTTCGTCACGGTGGCCACTGGCAAGGTACGGCGCAGCAGTAACCCGTTGAAGCTTGTGTCGCCCGCCAATGTGCGGGACATGGGTCGGGTGCCGCTCGGTGTGGCGCAGGCGCGTTCGATCGTCTCCGATGCCTGTCCGGATGTCGTGCTGGCCACCGGCGGGTACGTGGCGGTGCCGGTGGGCGTGGCCGCCCGTATGTGCCGCCGTCCGCTCGTCGTGCACGAGCAGACTGTGCGGCTCGGCTTGGCCAACCGGGCGCTCGCCCGTGCCGCAACGCGGTTCGCCGTGTCGTCGGCGTCCTCGCTTCAGTACCTGCCGGAGGACTCCCGGGCGTCTGCGGTCGTCACCGGGAATCCGGTGCGTCCTGAGGTGCTGTCCGGTCACGCGGACAAGGCCGTCGAGGCCCTTGGGCTGGGCCGGTTCGACCGCGCCCGTCCGACTGTGTACGTGACAGGCGGTGCGCAGGGATCGCAGCAGATCAACCGGCTGGTGGGCGAGAGCCTGCCCTGGCTGCTGTCCCGGGCCAATGTGATCCACCAGTGCGGGCCCGCTCACGAGACCGGACTGCGGGATCAGGCGGCGGCATTGCCCCGTGAGCTGTCGGAACGGTACACGGTGATGGGCTTCGTCGGCCCGGAGCTGCCCGATGTCCTAGCCCTCGCGGATGTGGTGATCTCCCGCAGTGGTGCGGGCACGATTGCGGAGCTGACCGCGCTGGGGAAGGCGGCCGTGCTGGTCCCGCTCGCGACCTCGGCCGGCAACGAGCAGGAGCACAATGCCCGCCACCTGCAGGACTCCGGTGCGGCGGTCGCTCTGCTCGGCACGGCGAAGCCCGATACCCTGCGTGAGGCGGTTGCGCCCCTGCTGGCTGATCCTGTCCGTCGCGCCGACATTGCGGCCCGCGCCCGGTCGCACGGGCGGCCCGATGCCGCCGATCGGCTGGTGGATGTCCTGTTGTCCGTCGTCACCGGCGAGTAGCAGTACCTCTACGGCAGATGCGGGCAGGCGCCGTCCACGATGGTCTTCACGCATGCGGTGAATGCCGGGTAGGCGTCCTGCCAGGGGTCGTGCACGTCCTTGCCGTCGAGGTACAGCCGCAGCTTTGGTCCGCTCGTCTCGTCGGCCAGTTCGTGGAGCTCGCGCAGGACGGAACGGTCCATCGCCAGCACGGTGTCGGCCCACTGCAGCATCCGGTGGTTGACCTTGACGGCGCGGTGGTCCTCGATGTCGTAGCCGGACTCGGCGGCCGCCCTGATCATGTTCGTGTGGGCGCCCTTGCCGACGTGCTTCTCGCGCAGGCCGGCCGAGCGGATCTCGACCTTGTCGCCGCCGAGCTGGGCGAGGACGGCTGCTGCTATCGGGGATCGGTTGTGGTTGCCCACGCACACGACGAGGATGCGGCGCCGGCGAGGGAACCGGCCGGTGCCATCGTCCCGCGCGTGGCAGTCCGTGGAAGGCGCGGTGCTTGTTTGGTCGGTCATGGTGTCTCTCCGGTCTGGTCGGTGGCCGGTGCGTTGGTGGCCCACGGCGTGGGCACCCGTTACGACGTCGCGCGAAGTGCCCGGCTGAGCGCTGCTACGGCGAAGTGGGCGGCCTCGTCGCTCAGCGCCGGGTGGAACGGCAGGCTGAGAATCTGCCGGCCGATCTCGTCGGTGACGGCCAGCGGGCGGTGCCAGGTGGCGAATGCGGGCTGTGAGTGGTTCGGCGGGTAGTGCACGCCCACCCCGATGCCCTGGCCGCGCATGACCTCGAACACGGTGTCGCGCTGGTCGGCACTGATGCGCACGACGCAGTTGAACGGCACGCTGCGGTCCACGTCGACGTCGACGAGAAGGGCGGCGTCCAGCTCGCTCAGCGCCTCCCGATATGTACGCCACAGGTGGGTGCGCTTGGCCGCGACGGTGGAGAAGTGTTTGAGCTGGACCAGGCCGAACGCGGCGTTGATCTGGGACAGTTCGCTCCTCAGTCCCGGGCCCTCGACCGCGTACGACGTGATCGAGGCACGCTCTTCCCTCGACTGCGCGAGCCCGAACAGACGCAGGCTCCGGGCCCGGCGTGCTTCCTCGGGGCTGCGCGGCACGATGGCGCCGCCCTGGCCCGTCGTCAGGTTCTTGATGGGGTCGAAGGAGAAGCACGTCAGCGCCCCGGTGCTGCCGACCATCCTGCCTTTGGTGCGAGAGCCGAAGGCATGAGCGGCGTCCTCGATGAGAAGGATGCCCCGCGCGTCGAGGACGTCCCGGATGCTGTCCAGGCCGACGGCCCTGCCGCCGTACAGCACGGGCATCACGGCGCGTGTGTCCGGGCTGAGCGCGCCCAGAACGCCGTCGCTCGTCACGCACAGCGTGGCCGGGTCGACGTCGATGAACCGGGGTACGGCGCCGACGGCCACAATCGCCTGGACACTCGCGCAGAAGGTGAGCGAGGGGACGATCACCTCGTCTCCCGGACCGATCCCGGCGGCCTGCAGGCCGATGACCAGCGCCGTGGTCCCCGAGGACACCGCAACCACATCCTCGACCCCGAGGTAATGGGCGATGGACTGCTCGAACCGCTCGGTCAGCGGACCGTGCCCGTACTGGCCGGCGGCCAGCACTGCTGCTATCGCCGCCGCCTCACCGCCGTGCAGGAAGGGACTCGCGTTTTGGCCGACCCCGGCCGGAAGGGTAGTCGTCTGCATCTCTGCCTTTCCCTCTTTGATGGCTGGCGGGATGACGGCACGTTCAGCAACGTTCGGGGACGGGGCGGGCCTCGGTGGAGAGCACCGCGACGTACTTCGTCAGGTAGACGTCCGGCTCGTACTCGAGGCTGTCGTGGTCGACGTCGCCGTGGAACAGGGCGTTCACGCTCTGCCTGACCATGTCGGCGCCAGCTGCTTCGCTCAGGAGGAACCCGGCGGCGAACCGCAAGTTGATCTCTGTCATGACGATGCGGTCGGAGCCGTCCTGGGTGATGAAGCCCTGCACGTCGGCGGGCCCTACGGCCCCCACGGCGGCCAGGACGTCCTTGACCCGTGCCGTGGCCTCGTCGTCGTGGAAGGTGGCCGCGACCAGCGACAGTCCGCCGTGGACCATGAGCCGCTTGCGCAGGACCACTGAGGCCCGGCCCTTGCGGTCTACGAGGCAGTCCGCGGAGAACTCCTGGCCTTCGACCCTTTCCTGCACGATGGGGTCGGTGACCAGTTCGCACAGGATTCTCGCCTGCGCTGTGGTGGAGCAGAAGTACAGGTCTATCGAGCCCTGCCCGCGACGCGGTTTGACGACGAGCCGGCAGCCGTCGGGGACATGGTCGATCTCGTGGGGCAGGTACGTCGCCGGAGTGGGGATGCGGTGCTTCCTGACCACCTGGTCGAAGACCGCTTTGTCGATCGAGGCCTTGACCGCGGCCGGCGGCGGGAGCAGTGTGCTCACCCCGAGGCCCGTCAGCTCCTCCTGCATCGCGATGAGCGGGGGCAACTCGTGCTCGACCGTCGACACAAGCCCCTCGACACGCAAGTCTGCGCACAACTGGCGGAGATCCCTGGCGTAGTTGGGGCTGTCGGCCCGGGCGACGGTGCGCGCGGTGATCCCGGGGGTCAGGAGCCCCGGGGCGAGTGGGTTCGAATCGGTGCCGATGACCTCGTGGCCGAGCTTGAGCAGTTCCATGGCCAGATCCAGCCCGGGGGCCCCTCCGACTCCGGTGACCAGGATCCGCCGGGGGGTCGTGCTCTCCTGCATGATGCGTCCTCTCGTTCGGAGGCGGGTGGGCGCTACGCGGCGGCGGGACCGGCTGCGGTGGGGAGGCGCCACCAGTCGGGGTGTTGCCGGTACCACTCGACGGTCTCGGCGAGGCCCTCCTGGAAGTCGCGCTGCGGGCGGAAACCGAGTGCCTCGGCCTTCTTCCAGTTGATCGAGTAGCGGATGTCGTTGGCCGTGCGGTCCGGCACGTAGGTGATGGCGTCGGTGCTGGCTCCGGTTTCGCGGACCAGGAGTGTGGTGAGTTCGTTCGTCGTCAGGTCCGTGCCGCCGCCGAGGTTGTAGACCTCTCCCGGGATGCCCTTGCGGAGCACCGTTTCAATGCCCTGGCAGTTGTCCTCCACGTGAAGCCAGTTGCGCACGTGCTCGCCGTGGCCGTGCACGGTGACCGGCTTCCCCTGCAGGAGGCGGGTGACGAACCTCGGGATGATCTTCTCGGGGTACTGGCAGGGCCCGTAGTTGTTGCTGGACCGGGTGACGCACACCGGGACGCCGTAGCTGTGGAAGTAGGCAGTCGCGATCATGTCGCTGGCCGCTTTCGACGCGGAGTACGGCACGGTCGGCCGCAGTTGGTCGTACTCCATGGCGGAGCCTGACGGCAGCGATCCGTATACCTCGTCCGTCGAGGCGTGGACGAATTTGCGGATCCCGGTCCGCCATGCGCAGTCGAGCAACGTCTGGGTGCCGAGCACGTTCGTCGAGACGAAGTTGCCCGCGTCGGCCAGGGACCGGTCTACGTGCGACTCGGCCGCGAAGTGGACCACCGCGTCGTGCTCGCTCATGAGCTGGAGCGTGAGCTCCCGGTCGAGGATGTTGCCGGGGACGAAGGTGAACTTCGGGCAGGACAGCGCAGTCTGCAGGTTCTTGCGGTTCCCCGCGTAGGTGAGGGCGTCAAGGACGGTCACTTTGGCGATGCTGTCGTCCTGCAGGAGCCGCCGGGTGAAGTGCGAGCCGATGAAACCGGCGCCGCCCGTGACAAGGACCTTTTCCATGTGTCTGGCCTATCTGCGAGTCGGGTGATGTGACGGCTGAGCGCAGTACGCGCGGCGTGCGGGGAGAACGGTCAGACGCCGGCGCAGGCCGCGTACTGCGGGAGAACACCGGCAGCCATTGCTTGGCGAAGGCTGGGTGCTGCGGCGTCCTTCGCCGAGAGGACGGGGGCGATGCCGGCCGGCCACCGGATGCCGACGTCGGGGTCCCGCGGATGCACACAGTGCTCGCGTGCCGGGTCGTGGCCTTCGGACAGCAGGTAGACGACAGCCGAGCCGTCCTCAAGGGAGAGGAAGGCGTGGGCCAGGCCCTCGGAGAGGACGAGCGTGGTGTGGTTGTCCTCGTCCAGCCGCTCCATGTGCCACGTTGCGAAGGTGGGAGAGCCCTGCCTGAGGTCCACCACCACGTCCAGAACGGCTCCGGACACGCACGTGACGCCCTTGGCCTGGCCGGGCGGTACGTCCGTGAAGGCAATGCCGCGCAACGCGCCGCGCCGTGAGACAGAAACGTTCGCCTGCATCAGGCGCAGACTTCGGCCGGTCGCCGCTCGCAGCGCATCGTCTCTGAACCACTCGGTGAACGAGCCGCGGTTGTCGTGATGGGTGACCGGCTCGTACTTCCATGCTCCTGGAACAGCCAGCGGACGCAGATCCGGTGGGGTCGTCATCAGCCCTCCTTGCCGTGACTCCGCGGCTCGGCGCGGAATCACGGCGCTCGGCGGTCCGCAGACGTGGGGCACGGTCCTGCGGGACGTTGTCGAGCGCCGCCCGGCGCTCCGGTCACGGGTCCGGAGACCGGGCGGCACATTCCCAGGGAATCGGCTCTCGCGCCTGCGGGGGAGGCACACAAAGGGGGCTAACAGATCACATGACAATCCGAGGGTTTTCCGCGGCCCGGTCCGGGCCTACGCTCGGGCCACCCCACGGCAACGGGGCCGCGGGGCCCGAACTGATGGGGGCCGAGTTGGCAGGCACACAGCGCCGCACCCGGGTCCGCAACGAGGAGCTGGCGCGTCTCATCCAGGCAGCCGGCGCCAGTCACAAATCTCTCGCTCACCAGGTCAACCGGATCGCTCGGGAGGCCGGGCGGGAGACGAAGTACGCGCACACCAGCGTCGCCAATTGGGTGAACTTGGGAATGGTCCCCCGCGATCCCGTTCCGCGCTATCTGGCCGCTGCGCTGGGCGAACGTCTCGGACGGACCGTCACGGCCGAGGAAATCGGCATGTTCGACCGTCAACGCGGCGAAGGCGACATGGGGTTGGATTTCCCTCGCGACCCCTCCGATGCCATCCGCGTCGCCGCGACCTACTGGAGAACCGTGGACCGCCGAAAATTCGTCCGCAACGGATTCGCCGTCTCTGCCTTCACGACCCCCGTCACCCGCTGGCTGACCCAGCCCGCCGACACCGCCACCGTCCACCAGGGCGGCCGCCAGGTCGGGCGCGCAGACCTGGACGAGCTGTGGCAGGCCGCCGACGAAGCCCGGCTCTGGGACTCGAAATACGGCGGGGGGAACTGGAAGACCAGCTCCGTCACCGAATGCCTGCGCCTACGTGCGGCGCCCCTGCTGTCCGGCACCTACTCGCAGGCCATCGGCAAGGAACTGTTCTCCGCCACCGCCGAACTGTCCCGCGTCGTGGCCTGGTCCGCATTCGACATCGGCCAGCACGAGGCGGCGCAGCGCCACTTCGTCCAGGCGCTGCGCCTCGCCCGGGCGGCCGCAGACGTACAGGTCGGGTGCTACGTGCTGACCACGATGGCGCTGCAGACCCTGCTGCGCGGCTACCCGCAGCAGGCCGCGGACATGGCCGAAGGAGCCTACGAGCGCGCCAGGAACGTTGCCGCCCCGCGGGTCCTGGCCTTCGCGAAGCTGATCGAAGCCCGTGCGCACGGACGCGCGCACGACGCGAAGGCGGCAGGTGCCGCGCTGGCCCGCTCCGAGAACCTGCTGGGCTCGATCCGCCCCGAGTCGCACGACCCGGAGTGGCTGTCGTATTTCACGCACGCACGCCTCGCGGCGGACGCGACCGAGATCTACCGCGACCTGAAGAACCCGCAAGCGGCATTCACCTGGAACGACCAGGCCGACGCCATGCCCTGCGACCGGTTCACCCGGGCCGTCGGCATTCGCCTGTCCGTGCTCGCCAGCAGCCACCTCCAGGCCGATGACCTCGACCAGAGCCTCGCCGTCGGCTCCCGGGCCCTGGACGTCCTACGCACCGTGTCCTCGCCGCGAGCCCACGGGTACCTCCGCGACTTCACCGCGTCCCTGGAACCATGGAAGGAGAACCAGGCCGTCTCCGAGTTCATCCACAGGACACGGACTGAGCTCACTGTCAATGGCCTTGAAGTGCTCCCCGTAGGCGGCCAGGGTTTCGCCCCACTGGCGGCCTGCGAGATCTCCCCAACGGCGGCCAGTTATCTCCCC
>NZ_JBIAIQ010000085.1:0-10499 GCF_042871525.1 Streptomyces sp. NPDC005784 | reverse complement strand
CTACGAACGCAAAGCCGAACACTTCCTCGCCTTCGCCGCCATCGCCTGCACCCTCATCTGCTACCGCCGACTCACCAAATGAGATGACTTCTAAGCACGTATAGCGGCTACGCCACAGCGTAGGCCAGCTCGTGCTCGAAGATCTCGGCGTCGGCGGGCGAGGAGAAGTACTCAGTCGCAGCCTGGCAAAGCCGTCTTCAGCACCGGTCAAGCACGGCTGGACCGCAGCCATGACCGGTCGCGCCACGGGCGCCGTCGGCCGGCTTCCGCGGATCGCTCGCTGTACGCCCAGCCGAGCCAGTCCTTGATGTCGACCGCCACCACGGGTCCGCCGTCCTGGAGGTAGCGGGGGCCGTCGAACGACTCGTACTTCCGGTCCAGCAGGCCGAGCGCACGCGTGCGCTCCGGGCCCTCCTCGATCACCCGGGCGGTGCCGCGCAGCCGTACCCACCACGCCTTCAGCCAGTCCTCGTCGTAGCAGTCGGCCAGGACCGTGACCCGCTGGTCGCGGTCGAGGTTGCGCAGCCGCTTGGGCCGCGGGTTCCCGCTCTTCGGCTTGTCGGTCGGTGAGTAGAAGACGTCGCCGTCGACCACGAATATGACGGGCACGACATGGGCGCGCCCGCACTCGTCGACCGTGGCCAGCCGGACTGCCCGCTCGCCCTCGAACCGGCTGCGCATCTCTTCCTGCCCGAGTTTCATCGGAACTCCTTGTGTCTGGGTCCCTGACGCTGGGAATGACGAAGTGGCTCACGGCGCCGGTCTGTCACGCAGGTCCCGGGAGGGCCTATCGCCGCTCGATGCTCAGGAGCGGTTCCTGCCGCTCCCGGCGGTGCCGGTGGCGTCGTACCAGCAGGATCAGGACCGTGCCGAGGACGGCGAGGCCGACGGTGGTCTGGCCGGACAGTTTGATGGTGTCCGACGCGCCGAGCGTGTCGACCAGGGGGCCGCCGAGCACCGCGCCCAGCGGGGTCGCGATCACGAGGATCGCGCTGCGGAAGGCGCTGAGGCTCACCAACTCCTCGATGGGTGCCTTCTGTTGCAGCAGGGTGATGGTCACCGGTCCATAGGGTGCGTAGATCAGCCCGCCGAGGCCGAAGCCCGCGATGCCCGCGGCGAGCGTGCCGAACTGGGCGAAGGGGAGGATCGCCAGCCCCCAGCCGGCCACGATGCCCAGTACGGTCGGCCACAGCGGGAGCCGCCGCAGCGTTCCGGTGACCCAGGTCCCGATCACCGCGCCGACGCCGAACGCGCCCCAGATCCATCCGAGGGCGGTGGGGTCCCCGCCCATCCGCTCGGCCACGACAACCGGGACCGCCACCTCGATCGGCCCGTACAGCAGGTAGAAGACGAACGAGAGCGCGAGCAGGCCCATCAGCTCCGGGTGGCGGGCGAGGGTCCTGCCGCTGCGCCGCAACGGCACCGCGGGACGGCGCTCGAGGGTGCCGTCGCCGCGCACCCGGGCCGTCACGAGGGCGAGGTACAGATAGCTGACCGCGTCAGCCGCCAGCACCGCGGCCGGCCCGAACGCGACCGTGACCAGACCGGCCAGCGGCGGTCCGGTGATGAACGACAGCTGTTCCTGGCTGCCCACCAGCGCGTGGCCGGCCAGCCGGTCCTTGGCCGGCAGGGTCTCGGCGACGAACGTCTGACGGCCGGCGATCCCCCAGGCGTGCAGGACCGAGGAGATGGCGAGCAGGGCGATGTAGGTCGCGGTGTCCAGCAGCCCCGTCCAGTACAACGCCGGGATCAGTGCGAACAGGGCGCCGCGAAGGAGCGCGTTCACCAGGATCAGGCTCCTGGCGTTGCGCCCGCTCAGCCAGCGTCCCAGCGTGAGGGAGCCGATCGCGGCGGGCAGACTGTAGGCGGCGACGGCGAGCCCCACCACGAGGGACCGGTCGGCCGGAGCGGCCAGTTCGACGGCCAGCCACGCCACACCGACGAAGCTCATGCCGTCGCCGAGGAAGGAGACCAGAAATCCGGGCTGCAGCCGGCGGAAGTCGGGGTTGGCGAGACAGCGGGTGTAGCCCTCGGGCAGCACCCGCTGGATTCGCCGTACTGCGGTCATCGAACAGGCACCTCGGATTCGCTCGCCGCGCAGCGGAACCCGATCTCCGGGCTCCTGGTCACCAGCGCCTTGCCCGCCCGGCTGACCGCGGTGAGCAGCGCGGGGGGCGAACTCCACGCCCCGCCGCGGACACTGACCTCGGCCGACCACTCACCCCACAGGTCGCCCGGGTCCATGGTGCCGAAGCGTGGCTGGAGCGGGAGGCCGTCCAGGAACCGGGTGGACGTCCACTCCCACACGTTGCCGCACATGTCCCGGACGCCGAAGGGGGATTCGCCGCCCGGCAGGTTCACCGGACCGGTCAGCGCGGGCAGTTCGGCGAAGGACAGATCCGCGAGCCGGCGCAGCCACGCCCGGCGGTCCAGGACCGTCCCGGCGTCCTGTCCGAGTACCGAGTGCAGGCCCCGCACCAGCTCGGGCCGGAACTCGGCACCCCAGGGGTGGTGCCGGTGGTCGTCTCCCCGGGCGGCCCGCTCCCACTCGTCCTCGGTGGGCAGCCGCTTGCCGCACCAGGCGGCGTAGGCCACCGCGTCGTACCAGCTGACCCCGGTCACCGGGTGGTCGCCGGCGCAGCGGGGGTCGTCGGCGGTGGAGCGTGTGTGGTCGGTGTTCCTCGGCTCGTCCGGGTGGCACCACAGGTGGCCCTGGGCACCGACGTCGGCGACGAACACGTCGTACTCGTCGTTGGTGACCGGGCAGGTGTCCAGGTAGAACCCCTCGACCGTGACCTCGTCCACCGCGGGCTCGCCCGGGTCGCCGAAGGAGTGTTCCCCGCCGGGGTGCGTCCCGCGGCGCAGCCGTCCGGCCGGGACGTGCCGCATCCCGTCCGGGGAGAGCCGGCTGGGCAGCCGGTCGGCCGACAGCGGGACGGGGAGGTCCTCCAGGACCGTGCCGGCCAGTGCCGTGTCGGCGAGCAGTGTCTGTGCCGAGGCGAGTGCGTGCGCGTCCGCCACCGTCACGTAGTTCCCGACGCCCGCGGCGATCTGGTCCGGTGACCGGCCGAGGACGGCCAGCAGGGCGTGCAGCGCGGAGGGGCCGCCTGCCGAGCGCAGGGCCGGTGTTGTGGCCAGGGAGGCGAGTGCGGGTCCGCGCACGGTCTCGTCCGGGTCGGCCAGTGCCCAGCCGACGGCCTCCGCCGCCAGTTCCGGGGCGAGCCGTACGGCGGCGGCCAGGGCCTGGCGCCGTATCCCGGGCGTGTCGTGCAGCAGGCCGACCGCGAGGCATTCTTCGAGCAGGTGCGGGTCGGCGAGCTGCTCCAGGGTGCGCAGGTAGCCGTCGAGCAGGGCGTCGCGTTCCGCCGTGGGCCCGTCGGCCCAGGCGGCGATCTGCAGGACTTCGGACGGAAGGTCCGGGGTGGTGGTGGTCATCGCGCGTCGGCCTCCGCTCCGGTGATCATCTTGGCGAAATCCTCGCCCGCCCGGTGGCTGTACGCCGTGCCCGCCGAGGGCTTTTGTCCCGCGGAGTAGTACACGTACAGCGTCGCCCGGCTGGTGTCGTCGAGCACCGGGCCGGAGTGGTGGAGGATGTTGTAGGTGTGGCAGATGACGTCGCCCGCCTCGGCTTCGAGCGGAAGTCCCAAGGTCTCCAGTCGCCGCGGCGGATACCGGTGGGATCCGGGCACGAGGATCAGGCAGCCGTTGCGGAGGGTGGCGTCGTCCAGGTAGATGCCCACGTTCACCAGGGGGGTCAGCGGGAGGTCGTGCGGGAAGTCGAGGTGCCAGTCCAGCGCGCTGTAGGAGCTTCGCTTGCCCCGTTTCATCTGCCACACGGCTCCGTCGACGGCGTCCTCGAACTGCCATGTCGGGCGTCCCAGCAGGCCGGGGCCGAGCGCATCGAGTTTCCGGCGCTCGATCAGTTCCCGGGTGTCCGCGCAGTGCAGGGTGAAGTAGGGCAGCCGGTGCAGGGTCGCCCGGCCGTTCTCATCGTACGAGGGCTTGATCACCTGGTCTCGGTGCTCGGCCGGTACTTTCCCGTCGAGTGTGTCGCGCTCCAGGCGTTCGGCGTCGCGTTGGATGATCTCCACGTCCTGCGCGTCGAACACGCCGCGGTAGATGACGAACCCGTACTGCTCGTAGAAGGCGCGTTGTTCCGCCGTGACCGTGCCGTCGTAACGGAACCGCGGAATGCGCTGCGGCGAACTCACCGGATCACCCCTCGGAACCCGATCTCGTTGTGCCGGTCCGTGAAGAGGTCCTTGCCGCGGAAGTACGCCGTGACCTGCTCCCGCATGGAGGTCCACGCGCCGCCCCGGATGACCACCGAGGTCTCCTCGGCCGTCGCCCATTCGGTGCGGGGCCTGCCGGAGATCATCGGCTTCATCCGGTCACGGGTGAAGAAGTTGGTGTCCGTCCATTCCCAGCAGTTCCCGACCAGGTCCGCGACGCCGTAGGGGCTGACGTTCCTGGGGTGGGAGCCGACCGGCACCGTGGTGACCGCGGGAGTTGTCTCGTCGAAGGTGCTCAGGGTGTCGCGCCAGTGCTCCAGGCTCTGCGCTTCGCCGAAGGAGGCACCGAACCAGCGCAGCGCGTCCGGGTCGAATTCGTCGCCCCACGGATAGAGGGATCCACTCTCGCCCCGTGCGGCCTTCTCCCATTCCAGTTCGGTCGGCAGCCGCTTGCCGACGTGAGCGAGGTAGCCGTAGGCGTCGAACCAGTCGACACCGGTCGCGGGGTGGTCGGGGCCGAACCGGGCGTCGCCGACGATCCCGCGGCGGTGGTCCTTGTCCTCGGGCTCGTCGGGGTGGCACAGCGCGTGCTCGGCGGCCTGCGGGCTCTGCGCCCACTGGTCGTACTCCCGGTTGGTCACCGGGTACCGGTCGATGAGGAAGTCGGGCAGGTAGCGGGTCTGCCGGGGGGCCGCGTCGTCCACGTCGTAGAGCGGATGGACGACGTCGTCCATGCCGATTCCGGCGACGAACTCGGACGCGGGGACGAGCACCATGCCCTCGGGAACGGGACGGGGCAGGTTCTGCGGGTCGTAGTCCCAGTGTTCGCCCAGTGCGGTTCCCTGCGGCAACTGGCCGGTCCTGGTGTGCTCCCGCTCGATCTCCAGCCTGGCCGCGCGGTCTTTTGCGCCGAGGATCTCGTCCATCGCCTTGGCCACGACGGCGGCGCCGATGCCCACCGGCTTGGTGCTGCGGAACAGGCCGGCCTCAGCCGGTCCGGTGATGTGCAGCAGCTCCTCGTAGGCCTCGCCGATGCGGTTCCGGCCGGCGATCTTCGCGGCGGAGAACACGATGAAGTCCTCGTCGTCGCCAAGCAGCCAGACCAGGAATTCCCGCGCCGCGGGAAGAGTGGCCGTGAACGGCCCGACACCTTCGAGAACCGTCAGGCGGACATCCGCACGGGGGTGGGTCGCCGCCATCGCGCAGAGTTCTTCGATGACCTGGGGGTGCCGAAGTCCGGCGATCGTCTCACGCAGTTCGGCGCGTTCTTCGCCGGTCAGCGGTTCGTGCGATTCCTGCCATGCTTCCGGGGCCAGAAAACGATCCACCAGCCCGTTCAAAGTCTTCTGCTCGACGGCAAAACGTTCGTAACTCCACCTGTGCACTGATCCCACCTCGATTGCCACGGTCAGATATCCCTGAGGCCGAGAACCCTGGCCTGTGGAGGGTGCCAGCACCCTCCACAGGCCACAAGACCGCCCTTGATCAGGCCGCCCACTTGAAGTACTTACCGGCCGGGCGGACACCGCCCTTTCGCTGCGAGCGCAGAGCGTTCCACTGACGAAGCGTCTTCATCTGATTCACCTCCTCGGATGGATCGGCAATCGAGTGGATCGACCATCCCGTCGAATGCTCGGCTCTGTCAAGTTCACGGTTTTTTCCGCGTTGTTGACGGGCTGAACGCCTTGTTCAACTGCCGATTCCCCACGGTTGAACAAGCAGACCTGAACAAGCAGGACGGCGAACAGAATTCAATGGCCCACGATTTGAAAGGAGTGCGCTGTACGAGTTCTCGTCGTGCCGTTTCCCTGGAAGGCGCATGTGTTCAACCTGGTGCCGCTCGCGTGGTCGCTGCGGACGGCCGGGCACGAGGTGCAGGTGGCCTGCTGGCCGGATCTGCTCGACGCCGCCACCTCGGCCGGGCTGACGGCAGTGGGCGTCGGTCCCGGCGAGACGTCGAAGGTGCGCAGGCAGCGGGACCGGCGCCAGACGTCCGAGCGTGCCGCCGCGGCGAAACAGTCCCCGCAGTCTCGGACAGGTGCGCAGCTCTTGGTGCGAACATCCCGCGGACAGTCATCTCTAACATCGAGAACGGCAGGCGAACAAACGTGTCCGTGGCGGAGGTTCTCGCCCTCGCCAGTGCCCTAGGACAGGCGCCGGCCGCCCTCGTGTTCCCAGCCGGGTATGTATCCGAGTTGACATCCTCCCCCTCTTAAAAGAGGGGGATTCCAACCCAGGTGGGTTGGGGTTCACGGATACTCGACCGCTGTTTGGGCGGTGTCGTCCCTCCGGCACCGGCTGATCGCCGGGGGCGGGGAATCCCACCCTGTCCTGCCGCGACGTTGACTGCTGCATTGGTGTCCGCGTTGCAGGTGAAGCCGCAGAAGGAGCAGACGAACTCGGCTTGGCTCTTGCGCGAGTTCTTATCAATCCATCCACAGGCGGAGCAACGCAAGGAGGTGTAGGGGGCGGGGACGTCTTCGACCCGGCCCAGGGCCTTATGCCCGGTGCGCTGGCGCAGCAGACCCCAGCCCTGCGCCAGGATCGCCCGGTTCAGCCCGGCCTTCTGCCTGACCTGTCTGCCGGGCTGCTCGGTGGTTCCCCTGGTCGAGCGGGTCATGTTCTTGATATTCAGCTTCTCGAACCGCACCAGACGGTAGGTGCGGGCCAGCATCGTCGAGGTTTTCTCGCACCAGTCCTTGCGCCGGTCGGCCTCACGCGCCTTGAGCCTGGCCACCTTGGCGTACGCGGCGGCCTTCCGCTCACTTTCCCTTCAGCTGTAGATCTGTGTCGCCGCTGTAGTTCGTCGATCAGCTGGGTCGGGTAACTGACGGACATGCAGGCGGAGTTGTTGAACGTGCCGCTGTCGGTCACGGACCAGGAGCGGGCTGAGGAGTTCTCTGACCAGTTGGAGTTGCTGCTGCTGGAGGTCGGTGGGGTCTTCCCGCGAGCAGATCTGCGACGCCGTGCCGCGGCCTGTGTCCGCGGGTTGCTGGCGCCCCTGTCCCGCAAGAACGGCTGGCAACTGTCCGAGTATGGCGGGGAGTTGACGCCTTGGGGGCAGCAGCACCTGCTGGACCGGGCGCGCTGGGACGCGGACGTGCTGCGGGATTTCGTGCGCCGCTACGTCATCGCCTCGCTGGCGGACGGCGGGGTGGGAGCCGGGCCGGACGGGTGCGGGGTGCTGGTGGTCGATGAGACCGGGTTCGCGAAGAAGGGCCGCTCCTCGGCGGGGGTGGCCCGGCAGTTCACCGGCACGCTGGGCGGGGTCTTCCCCTGCCAGGTCGGGGTGATGGCCGCCTGGGCGACCGGGGCCGGGCAGGCACTGGTCGACCGGGAGCTGTACCTGCCCAAGGAGTGGACCGGCGACCGGGCGCGCTGTCGGGTGGCACACATCCCCGATGAGCTGGACTTCGCCACCAAGCCCCGGCTGGCCGAGAAGATGATCGAGCGGATCCTGCCCGATCTGCCGACCGGGCGCGTGTGGGTGGCCGCGGACGAGGTCTACGGCCGCGACGGGGCTTTCCGCGCCTTCCTGGAGCACCGCCGCCTGCCGTACGCCGTCAACGTGCCGGCCGACCACACGGTGCTGCCGCGCCCGGGCTGGCGACACCTGGCCCGCCTGGTCGAACGCGTCGCAGCCGAACAGGACTGGGTCGAGCTCGCGGCCGGCCCGAGTCAGCTGGATTCCCGCGCCTGGCAGTGGTGGGTGCGTCGCATCCCGGACCCCGAGCTGGAGGTCGGGGAGGGTGCTTGGGCCCGGTGGGTGATCGCCCGCCGCCGCCCGGCCGAACCCGACAAGCGGGACTACTACCTGGCCTGGGGCCCGCAGGAGACCGAGGTGGAGGAGCTGATACTGGTACCCGGGGCGCGCTGGCGGGTGGAGGAGGCGATCAAACTGGCCAAGTCGTCGGCCGGGATGGCCGACTACGAGGTGCGCTCCTTCCACGGCTGGTACCGGCACATCACCCTGACTCAACTGGCCGCCGCGTTCCTGGCCGCTCAGGCCGCCGCCGCACGCGAACAGGCAGTTCCCCGGCCCGACGGGCCACCGGGGCAGAGAGGGGGACTTGCGCAGTCCCACCATCCTCGATGACACCGCCCCGATCGCCTACACCGCCTACGAGGTCTGCCGGCTCCTTGAGGTGATGGCCCCTCAGCCCGTCCCGAAGGAGCGGATCCGGCACGGACTGCACTGGTCACGCTGGCGCCGCTGCCACCAGGCTCTCGCCCGTACCTGTCACCGCCGACGCAACCAGAGCCGCCCAGCCCTACCCGGCACCCCACGACCCCCGCCGAACAGGACCCGACCGAACTACAGCGGCGACACAGATCTACAGCTGAAGGGACTTTCACGGCAGCTGTAGTTCGTGAGAGAGAGCTCTGCGCCCGGTAGCTCCCAGCCGCCCGCGGCGAGGTTCAGCCAACCCCATCGCCGTGCGCCACCGGGTGCGTCTCCAGCTCCGGAGCGGCCAGCAGATCGGCGATCAGTGCCCGGGGCCCGCCGACGTAGGTACTTACCAAGTCCACGTCACCGCCCAGGCACCAGGCGCGGTCCTGTGGCCACCACAGGTCGGGCAGTTCGGCGAACTCGTCCAGAGACACCGGCGAGACGGCATCGGCCAGCGTCCCGGCAAGCAGCACTTCGTCCCGGCCGGGAGTCTCGAAGGAAGGGACTTGGTCGAAGTCCCACCGTCCGTAGCCGCTCCACAAACCGAACCAGCAGCGCTCGGAAGTCCGGGTGTGCCGAGCCAGGATGGGGATCAAGGCCTGGGCGACAGCGGGCGGAGTCGGACCTTCCGTCGGATGCTCGTCCCAGACACCGGGCAAGCCGTACTCGGCGGTGTTGTGGTAGTCGCGGTCCATCCCGATCAGCTCATGCCAGTCGGTGCCCGGTGTCACCTCGCGCTGGTAGGCGGCAGCCACCGCCGTCCACCGCACCGGCCGCTCACTCAGGGAAGCGGGATGCAGAACCCGGGCGTAAGCGGCGAATCCGGGCGCGGCGACGCCCGCCACCGTCCCGAAGTTGCCGTGCCCTGGGACACGCTCGGTGAGCCAGCGGGCCGGGCCGAGATCGACGGTCTGCACGCGCAGGCGTCCATACCATTCGGGAGCGAGATCCCGATCCACCGGTCGATAGTTGTCCACCCCGCACAGTCTGCCTGGCCGGCCGCTGGTGACACCTACCGTGCGTCGGCACATTCCCTGTCATGCGATGGCCACTGCCGTCACGTTGTTCCAGCGGCGGTGGCAGGCGGCTGCTCGATGCTGGTGTCGGCGGCGCCAGTGTGACCAGCGCAGGGCATGCGCCGGGTCGGCGTCCTGGTGGGGCCGGGGCAGGGCAAACACCCGGAACAGGGCGAGGAGTTCACGCGGGCTGACGGGCACCACGGCCAACTCGTCGGCGAGTTCGGCGGGGTCGCGTTGCCGCTCGTAAAGGGCCCCGACGGCGAGGAGGGTGTGGGCGAGCATGCTCATCAGGCTCCAGCGGTGCCAGGAGGTCCAGCAGGTGACCTGGCCGGTGTCGAGGTGGGCCAGGCCCTTGGCCTGCTGAAAGTCCTCCTCGACGCGCCAGCGGCGGCAGACCGCGCTGGTGGCGGCACCTTGAGATCGCTTATGCGTCCACAATCGCACCCCAGGTAGGCCAGCTGGATCGATCTGTTTCTTGATCGGCCGGACAGTTCTAGTCGATGTTGCGGCGAGTGCCTTCTCGTAGCCGATGGGACTGTGTTGTCCGGGTCGGGAGTGACGCCGCCGGGTGTTGTAGCGATGAAGCCACCGGAACGCCGCCGGGCGGGCCTCGCGCTCGCTGGTCCAGCCCTTGGCGCCCTGCAGTGTTTCGCGTTTGAACGTTGCGTTGGACGACTCCGCGAGTGCGTTGTCGGGTGGGCGGCATGGAGCCGGGTGAGCAGGACGCGGGCGGCGGTGCATTCCTGGACGTCGGCGGGGGTGACGAGCAGGTCGACCGGCAGGCCGTCCTGATCAACGATCAGGTGCCGCCTCCGGCCGTTGGTGAACTTTCCGCCGTCCCGTCCCGGCTGCTGCCCCACCGTGGTCCGCAGGCCGGGACCTCCTCTCCCGTTGCTGAGTCCGTGGTCAGGTCTCAGCATTCCGGGCATTTCGGCCAGGAAGGTCCGTCACATCACCAGAGCGTTAGGGGCTCGGCTTGAGTACGGTCTCCCGTTTCTGTCTGCTGCTGGTGCGGCAGTGTTGTGCCACCTGCCCGCCCCGTCCCCGTCTTGCGGCGGGGGCGGGTGGTGCGGGTCT
>NZ_JBIAIQ010000084.1:0-10945 GCF_042871525.1 Streptomyces sp. NPDC005784 | reverse complement strand
TGCTCGTATTGCTCTTCTTGCTCACTACCTGCGACTGCTTCCTCCGGAACCTTCCGTCCCAGTATCAGGCTGTCCAGGTCAAAGGGGGAGCTTCAAAGTGACCATCGAAGAATCCAGGTTTCTTGGAAAGGACGCCTCTATGCCGGCCCCGAGAAAGTACCCGCCAGAATTGATTGAGCGGGCAGTCCAGATGGTCATTGAGATGAGGTCGACCAGCCCCGGACGCTCCGGCATCGTCCGACAGGTGGGGGAACTCATGGGGGTCCACTCAGAGGTACTTCGGCACTGGGTTAAAAAAGCCGATGCGGAAGCTGGTCGGAGTGCAGAAACTGCTACGAGTGTCCGAGTTCGTCAGCTTGAGAAGGAGAACGCTGATCTGCGTCGCCTTAACGGAATTCTTAAGGCGGCTGCCGTCCTGTTCGCAGCGGATCTCGAAACTAGACAATGAACGGCTGAATCGCTGGCTCCCAACGTTGTACATGAGCCCCGACGCGCCGTCGGTTAATTGCCTCCTGTGTCAGAAGCGCAGTAACTGAGCCGCTAACCTCGAACTTTCTTGAGGGTCCGCCGACGGAGTCGGCGGACCCTTTTGCTTTCCGGAGCTGATGCCGGGCAGGCCGGTGGCCCGGCTGTCGCGTCGGGTGGGCGCCGGGTTCCACTGCCCGGGGCGGGTGATGCTGTCGCAGGGACGGTGGGTTGCTGGTCAGCCGGGGTCGGGCAGGAGCGCGAGCCGTTCAAGGGCAGCGGTGATCTCGTCGGTCCAGGGCCAGTGCCGGGCGAGGCGGAGAATCCTGCGCCGACTGGTGGTGACGAGCTGGCGGGCTGCGGAGAACAGGCGGAACCGCAAGCGACGCGGTTCCCAGAGCCTCGCCCGGCCGGTCAGGGCGAGCATGGGCATCCAGGCCAGCAGGTCGAGCGCGATCTGGACGATCTCCATCCAGACCCGGTTCTGGGCGGTGTCGTGCAGGGGCAGGTTACGCAGGCAGGTGGCCCGGGCGGCCCGGATCCGGTCCTCGGCCCGGGCCCGCAGCCGGTGACGCAGCTCGAGCTCGGCGATCGGCCGGCCGGTGGTGTTGGTCGCGAAGCACGTGATCCGCATGCCGTCCGCGTCCGTGATCCTCAACTGGGCTCCGGGATCGGGCCGTTCCTTGCGGACGATCAGCCGCATGCCCTTGGGCCAGCCGTCCAGGAGCTTGCCGGTGAGCTCGGCGACCCAGGCCCCGTCCCGGATGTCGCCGTCCGCCTCGACGGCCGGCGTCCAGGCTGATGCCGGGACGTTCAGGACGTGCTGGTGGATCGCTTCGGTGATCATCATGCCGACCGAGTAGGACAGCCACCGGCCCCGCTTCGCGAGCCAGGCGACGAAGGCGTGGGTGCCGCCGGCGGAGTCGGTGCGGATCAGGGTCTGCCGTCCCCGCCGGTACTTCTTGGGGAGTTGAGCGAGGGCCTGGCGGGTGGCGGTGATGTGGTCGGCGGCGGTGTTCGAGCCCGCATTGCCCGGTCTGAGCAGGGCCGCGACGGGTTCCCCGGTTCCGCCCGGTCCGTGGTCGACGAAGGCCATCAGCGGGTGATGGCCCCAGGTCTTCTTCCAGGTCGCCGCCGCGTCCTCCTTGTCCGAGTGCGCGATCACCAGCACCCGTCCAGGTCGACGGTCGCCATCCCGCCCGCATCAGGCGCCATCTCGCCCGCCAACTGCCAGACATGTTCGCGGACTTCGGACCGGGCGGCGCGGACAGCTCTCAACGCCTTGTCGCCGCAGGCGGCGACGTGTCGACCAAGCGAGATACCGTCGGGTCGGAGGCCACCGGGCCGAAGACGGCCGGCTCGGCCCGCAGCATGGCGACATCGGCCAGGCAGTCTCCGCCCATCGCGACCGACAGCGCGAGGTCGAGGAGAATCTTCCCCGGATCGTGGACGGCCCGCTGCTTCCGCCAGGGCGCCAGCGCGGCGGATATCGCCCGGTCGAGACCGGTCTTGCGGATCGTCTCCACCAGCAGGACCGAACCTGCCTGCGAGACCACCTGCCGGCCGTCCCCCTGGACACGGACACGCGGGTAGGACGCGATAGTCTCTCTCACCTGGAAAGTGCTCTTTTCCTTGCAGCCAACAGGACCCTCAGCACGGTCCGGATGCCGGGCACCTCGGTGGTCCTCGAGGTGCCCTGCAGGGAGAAGCCCTCCGCCTTCAACAGCGTGGCCACCGTGTCCGAAGCGACCTGGTGCCCTTGGCGCGTCAGCTCGGCCGCCAGATTCCGGGTGGACTTCACCGTCCACAGCAGCGGAGATTCCGGGTCGCCGCGCTGGTCCGGCTCGACCAGCGCCAGCAACGCGGGCACCAGCCCCGGATCGGCCTCTCGCAAGGGCTTCCGACCCGCGCCCGGTGCCCGGACCCGGCCAGCTCCTCCGCGTGCTCCAGCTCCCGCTTCCCGCGCGACACCGTGGACTCGGCCACCCCCGCTCCGGCCACCATGCGGATCCCGCCGTGGCCCAGAACGCGGGCCGCGGCGCCCAGCGTCAGGTGCTGCTGGCGCTCATCGAGATGCGGCAGCAACAGCCCGAACGCATCCACCAGCTCTGCCTTCGTCCCCTCCGACACCCTCGCATCCTACGACCCAACAGCCTACGAAAACAGAAGAGTTATTGATCGGCAGGCCCCTGGGTGACGGGCTGCCAGCACGCATTGGCCTTCCTGAACGGTCGCAGCCGTCTTTACTCCTCGCGGATCCACGCGTCAGGTAGGTGTTGATGCGCAGGAGGAGCGGGTGCAGCGCAGAGCGGTAAAACGCCCCGCAGCAAATTGAGCCCGAGGAAGGTAAAGCCACGCCGCAGTTATGCCTTTCGGTCGGCCATGTGCTCCAGCACACGCTCCAAGTCTTCATACGCATAGGCCCAGTTGTGACACTTGAAACTGCGGAGATCCGTAATGGGCGCATCGCAACGGACGCAGAGCACATCCGGGATAGCCTGCGGCGCTTCCACGTTGACGAATTTCTGGTCGCCGAGGATGACGCGCGCAATCATCGCCCGGTCGTGCACCTTGTGGAGCGCCGATGAAACGATGTCGAGCCAGCTTACCTGCCGGCCGCAGGAGGCGCACTCCCTGGTGTCTCCGCTGACCCACAACGGTGCGTGAATGGTGTTCGAGGGCATGCCGAGGAGTTCCTCGAGCTCACGCACATCCTCGTCAGGGGTCACCCAGCGGTGGCGTCCGGGTAGGGACGCCGGCGAGTCGTAGACGGCCTGAAAGAGACCGTTGTCGACCGGAATGGTGTCGCGACGACCAGTCATCGCGGTCCTCCCCAGGAACTGTCGGACGGCCGCTGCTCCCCGGTCATGACGCTTTGCCGTCCTCGGGCTCGTGTTTGTAGAGCCAGAGGTAGGCTCGTCGCTCGTTCGGAACGACCATCGCGACGATGCAGATGGGACTGGCCCGCAGGCCCACCTGGTGGTTCGCGACCGTTGTCGTCACCGTCCAGTCAGGACCGACTTCCGCGATCTCTTCCGCGAGCACGCCGACCGGGTCGTGCAGGAATTCCTCGAACGGGTCGCTACCGGTCTTCCATTCCCGCCAGTACATGCTCCACGGCTCGTCTCGGATCTCCTGCGACACATCGTCGATCTTCGTCCAGAGCTTGGTGTCACGAACGCGCGTGGTCATTGCGGGGCCTCCTTAAGTGTGGGACTCGTAATGACGAGCAAACACGGGCCACCCCCGGCCCACAACCCGGCCTGAGCCAATCGGCTCAGCGGCGGGCCCGCGCAGTGCGCGCACCTCAGCTCCCCGGTTGCGGTCGGGTGATTGTGAATAGATCCTGAACAGGCACTCCGTAACAGGCACAAGCGAGGAGTCGGCCATGGAAAGAGACACATCGTCACCGGAGGCGGCGGCCGGGGCCGCCCTCGCGGAGGATCCGCCCTATTCCGAGGGATCGGTGTGGTCGGTGCAATTCATGCAGGCCAAGCCGGGACGGACGATCTCCTACCTGGCGTACTTGCGTTCCGAATGGAAGCCTCTTATGGAGGCAGCGAAGGAACAGGGCCTCATCCTCAGCTATCGGACCCTGATCGCGCCCCTCGCTCACGCGGGCGACTGGGATGTGATGCTCCTGATCGAACTGCCAAACATGGCCGCACTGGACGGCTACAACGAAAGACTTCGAGAACTGGGCGGTGGCCTGGCATCCAGAAGGAACAGGGACGGTTCTCAGCTCCATGAACCCATGGGGATGAAGCTCCTTCGCGAAGCGATTCTCGGATAGGGGAGATTGACATGGGTACGACCGAAGAACCACGCATGGTGAAGAAGCTGGACCTGAAACGGGAGGTGGTCGGAGATCTGACCGACCAGTTGCTGACGACGCAGGGGCATAGCCTGTGGACCTGCGACGAGACCGAAACCATGCACGAGGAAGACGGCGATGGACCTGATTCCCGTCCCGCGCGTCTCGTACGGTGATTTCCGGCCACCACGCCGGGGCGGCGAGCCAAGGATCGTCATCGACAGCGTTTCGGGACGGGTGGCGCCCCTGCTCTGGGATTCCGCGTATCTGAAGGCGGTGATCGGCGAACACGACGTGCCGGTCCGGGAGACCCACGGTCCCCCGAGCAACATCTTCCAGAATCTCGCCCGCGGCGGTTTCATCCCGTTCACCCGATACATGGACTGGGTCGTCGAGACAGCGGAAACACTGCGCGACATCACCGAAGGACACTCCACCGCCCGCGACATCACCCGCGCGATCCATGAGCTCCGCCTCGATCACTTCTATTACATGGACGCGAAGTTGGAGCAACTTCCGCGAGCCCTGCGGGAGGGCACACCCGTCCCGGACTGGTACCGGGCGGCGCCGGTCGACATCAACTTCTGGTGCGGTGCGCTGGGAACATCCTGCGGGCTGCACTGCGACGTGACTCCGAACTGTAATACGCAGATCATTGGCCGTAAGGAATTCGTGCTCTTTCCTCCGTCGCAGTCACAGCTCGTCTACCGTATCCCCGGCCATACCCACTGCCGGTTCGACCCCAACATCCCGGATTTCGAGCGATTCCCCTTGGCCCGACGCGCCACCGGGTGGCACTGCACTCTCCGCCCTGGTGAGTCGCTGTACATCCCGGTCGGCTGGTTCCACCAGGTCACCGTGGTCTCGGGCTGGGCGGTGAACGTGAACTTCTTCTGGCCCCGCCCCTTCCCTCAGGGACTCGCGCTGCCCGGCCTGTGGCGCTTCCTGCTGCGCCGTGGGCGGGCCAGGCTGCGTACCGCCCTGCGTCCGGCCCCGGGCGGTTCGACTCCGGCCGCTTCCCGTTGACGAGTGGTGGGCCATGCGACGAGCGCCATCGATCTGCGCCCCGGCGGACTTCTTCGTTCTCCGTACGCCTTACCTTCCCCTCGACGCGCTGCTCTCCCTGGGAAACGGACTGGAGGCGGCGGACTGTAGGGACCCTGCTCTCCTCGACGCGGCACTGCTGCGCGACCGCATCCGCGTGCGTGACCGCTTGCGCCGCCTCTGCGAGCGCCCTGACGTACAGGAGGCCCTGGCTGTCGCTTCGCCGTCCCTCTCGGAGAGCCTGGACCGGTGGAAACACGATGCGGACTCGAGGCGCGGGCAGAAGGTGGAACGGAGCTTGCTTCGTTACCTCTCGCGCATGGCTGGCCGTCCCACCCCGTTCGGTCTGTTCGCCGGCTGTTCGATCGGGTCGAGCGGAGGGGCGAGTGAACGCACCATTCTGCGGCTGGCTCCGGCGGAGCAGTACCGCCGCCACACCCGCCTCGACTGCCGCTACGTCGCCGCTCTGTGTGACGCTCTGCAGCGCGACCCGACGGTACGGCGGTATCTGAAGTACGTACCCAACTCAAGTCTGTACAGGGCGGGGAACGGCTTCCGCTACGCCGAGGCCCGCATGACGGACGGAGGCAAGACCTACGCATTGGCGGCGGTGGCCTCCCAGGAGTCGCTGGAGAGGGCTCTCGAACGGGCCGCTTGCGGCGCGCGGCCTATAGAACTGGCCGCAGCGGTCCGTGCGGGTGCCCCAGGCGCAACGCCAGGGGAAGCGCTCACATACGTCGCGGAATTGATTGACCATCAGGTACTGGTGCCCACTCTCCAGCCATCGGTGAGTGGTCCCGAACCGATGCAGGGCGTGCTCTCGTCGCTGGCGGAGCTCCACGACTGCCTCCCGGCCGGCCGTGCCGCCGCCGCGTTGGCCCTGGTCGCGGACGAGCTCCACGCGCTCGACCTCCAGCCGCCTGGAACGGATTCTTCCGCATACCGCCGGGTCATCGAGGCTCTTGGCGGACTTCCGGCTGAGGGCGAGCGCACCGGCCTGTTTCAGGTCAACCTGATGAAGCCAACCGTGTCGGCCACCCTGGGCAAAGAGGTGCTGGATGAGATCAGCCGGGGCGTGCAGCTCCTTCAACGGGTTTCCGGAAGGAGGCCGTCGAGCTCTCTCGACCTGTTCCGGGAAGCGTTCCGGCAACGCTACGGGCGCCGTGAGGTGCCACTGTGCGAAGCCCTGGACCCGGAGGCGGGCATCGGCTTCGCGGCCCCGAGCGCACGCGCCGCCACTGGCGCGGCGGCGGAGCCGCTCCTGGAGGGTCTTCCCTTCCCTACCGAGCAACGCGCGTCCGAGCCGTCGTTCGGGCGCCGCGACGCGCTCCTACTGCGGTGGCTCAGCTCGGCGCTGCGAACCGGGGCCGACGAGATCGCGCTCGGAGCCGAGGAGCTGAGAGCTCTGGCCGAATCGGAGGATTCGCCGCCACCCCTGCCCGACGCGTTCAGCGTGGTGGCTACAGTGCTCGCCGGCAGCGAGACAGCGGTGGCACAGGGCAGGTTCCGTGTGTTCCTCTCCAGTGTCGGCGGGCCGTCGGGAGCCAATCTGCTGGGGCGTTTCTGCCACGGCGAGGAGATGCTGCGGAAGCACGTGCTGGCTCATCTGCGGGCCGAGGAGGCGCTGCGGCCGGACGCGGTCTTCGCCGAGGTCGTTCACCTTCCCGAGGGTCGCATCGGCAATGTGCTGGCCCGGCCGCGGCTGCGCGACTACGAGATCCCCTACTTGGGCCGGTCCACCGCGCCCCCCGGCCGACGGATTCCGGTGACCGATCTGCTCGTCTCCCTGGCCGGCAATCGTGTTGTGCTGCGCTCGGCACGGCTGGGCCGTGAAGTCATTCCCCGTATGACGACGGCGCACGATCATCGCGGCGGCGGGAATCTGGGCCTGTACCAGTTCCTCTGCGCTGTTCAGACCCAGGGCCGGGCGGGTGGACTATCCTTCTCCTTCGGAAGCCTGGCGAACGCGCCTTTCCTCCCGAGGGTCACGGCCGGTCGCATCGTCCTCTCTCGGTCACGGTGGAACGTATCTGCGCAACAACTGGGTCACCTGGGCGAATCGCATGGCGGGCGCCTCTACACCGCGGTGCGGAGCCTGCGTGAGTCTCTGGGCCTGCCTCGCTGGATCGCCGTCGCGGATGGTGACAACCTCCTGCCCGTCGATCTCGAGAATGTGGTGTCCGTGGAGATGTTCGCGTCTCTGTTGAAGCACCGGACCCGTGTGACGCTGGTGGAGTTGTTCCACGGCCTGGACGATGTGTTCGTCTCTGGGCCCGAAGGACGGTTCGTGCATGAGCTGGTGCTCCCGTTCCTGCGATCGGAGATCCCCGCGCACACCCCATCGCCTCAACCACCACCGCCGACGCCGCCGCCCGTACTGCTTGTCCGCCCTGTACGCCGATGCTTCCATCCCGGCTCCGAATGGCTGAACGCCAAGATGTACACCGGTGCTGCCACGGCGGACACGGTGCTGCGGCGGATGGTCCGACCGCTGCTGCGCTGTTGCCTGGCCAACGGAGCCGTGGACGACTGGTTCTTCGTCCGCTATGCCGATCCCGACTGGCACATCCGGCTGCGCGTCCACGGAGAACCAACCCGTCTGCTGAACGAGGTGCTCCCCGCGCTGCATGATGCCATCACCCAGCCGCAGGCCGATGGCATCGTCCGGCGCCTGCAGATCGACAGCTATGACCGTGAAATCGAGCGCTACGGCGGCGCCACGGGCATCGTTCTCACGGAGCGGCTGTTCCGTGCGGACAGCGATGCCGCCCTCCACCTCGTGGAGGCCGTGCCGCACAATGACCGGTGGCGCATGGCCCTGCTTGGATTCGACCGGCTGTTGACCGATTTCGGCTTGGACCTGGCGGGCAAACGCGCCGTGGTGGGCGCCGCCCGCGCACGCCTGAGTGAGGAATTCAGGCTGGACGCCGGGCTGCGGCGCCGACTCGACGCTCGTTACAGGACCGAACGCGGCGGCTTGGCGGCGTTGCTGTTCTCAGGACGATCGCCGACAGCCGAAGACTCCGCGTTCGCCGCTCGCTCCGCCGCCTTTAGCCCTGTTGTCGCCGAACTGCGCGCCGAAGCGGGAGCCGGACGACTGACGCAGCCACTGCCCCTGCTGGCCGGGACGCTCATGCACATGCACGCGAACCGGGTCCTTCGCTCGGCCGCCCGTTCTCAGGAGCTGGTCCTCCACGACTTCCTGTGCCGGCTCTACGACTCTGCGCCTTTCCTCAGCCGTGGCGGAGGATCACGCCATCCACCCCCTGCCGGTAGACGGGCGTGAATCCCGCTCGCACGAACAGGTCCTCGAAACGGGGATGTGCATAGACGACATGGAACGGTCGCGGCGTACGCCTGAGCGACTCGAGAATGCGGTCGATCGCGACGCGCATGATGTCGGGCCCGAACGGGTTGAAGAAGAAGCCTACGGTGATGTCGTCAGGGACATGGAAGTCAACGACGTCCGCATGGCGCATGTCGACGGCAAGACCGGGCCGACGTCGGCGCCACCGGGCGATGTTCCCCTCCGCGATCGAGCAGAGCTCGGCAGACTTCTCGACCCCCACCACTACTGTGAAACCGTGTTGTGCCGCCAGGAACAGGGCCCGTCCCTTACCGGCGCCGAAATCCAGGAAACCGCCCTGGGTGACCTCCTGACCGAGGTGCGACAGGAGCTCCGTAAAAATGAGGGGATTCGTTCCTTCATGGTGAGTCGGCTCCACTCCCGTCACGGTCCGGTTCCTCAGGTCGAACCAGAGCTCACTCAGGCCGAGTCTCAGCCCACGGGAAATGCCTCTCCTCCGGCATGTTGCAGGAAGCGATCTGCCGATGAGAATCAGTTGGCCCAGTGACTCGCGGTACATTACGACCGATCAGTACCACGGGGCGGCATGAGGTATTCCAACCCGACGCGGAATCCGTCGTCCCGATGCTTGTGCAGCTGTTTCATGGCACGCCCCGGTTCGATCGCGCCTTCGGCCGGTACGGATTCGTCTGCGGCGGTCCTGCCCGGTGCCTGCGCCGCCGGGAGCGCGCGGTTGACCGTTTGCTGAGTCGGCGGCAACCCGCGGCCGGGCGGGCGTCTGACTGGTGTCGTCACCCACGGACCGGCGCCCATGTAGGCACGGTCGGCGAGGATCGGGACGGCCTGGCGCTCGCAGATCTGTGTAGGCGTGGGCGGTGCCGACGGAGATGCCGAAGCAGGCCGCGAGTTGGGCGAGGGTGTCGTGCCGGCGCAGGTACACCAGGCCGACCAGGGCACGCTGGTGCGGCGGGAGCTTGCAGCGACGGTCACCCTCACACCGCTGACCGCCTGGCCAGCCTTGCCGGAGTCGCTCCGGTCCCCGGGACTCGGGCAACATCAGCGGCAACCTGCACCGGCCCAGGCGCTATCACCGCGGGCTGCAACGCGTCTTCTACACCTCCGCGCTGATCAGCATCCGCAGCTGCGACCAGTCGCGTCGTTTCTACGAACGCAAGCGCGCCGAAGGCAAGCGGCACACCCAGGCGGTCCTCGCCCTGGCCCGGCGACGCGTGAACGTCCTGTGGGCTCTCATCCGTGACGGACAGTGCTACCAAAGCAACCTCCCCGTCACTGCTGCAGCTTGACAACCTCATTAGGAGGTGGATCGTCGAGCGTCTCTTCGCCCACCTGATGCCACGCAACTTGCAGCACAGGAAAAGGAGGCCGCGGGTGGAACCCGATGGCCCGCCCGAAGAAGGTGCCGCGTCGGTCACGCTGTCGTTGAGACCATGGGCGTCGTGTCGGTAGGTCGCCGTGCGGGTCGCGTCGCCGCCCGTGGTGTCCTGGGTGGACTCCGTCGGGAGCAAGCCGTCGGCGTCGACGTCCTCAAACCGGTGGTGGGGGGGGGGGGGGCCCCCCGGCGCCCCCCCCCCCCCCCCCCCGCCGCCCCGGGGCCGGCCCCGCGGGTGGCCCCCCCCCGGGCGCAGCGCATACAGGGCGGCTGGACCGGTGGGCCGCCGGGGGGGGCCGCCCCCCCCCCGCGGGGGGGGGGGCCGGGCGCCCCCCCCCCCCCCCCCCCCACGCCTGCCGTCCGGGCCTACCGGGGACCGGCCGGAGTGATGACCGCACTCGTGACGATCGTCATCGTGGCCGATGCTCCGGTTGGAGGGTAAGCGTCCACCTCGCCGCTGTGCGTGCCGCGGACCGACCACACGAATGCGACGTCGCCCTTCTCGTCCTCGACGCGCTGTTGCAGGGTGAACGTAGCATCCGGGAACGCGGCGCGGATCTTGGCGATGAGCTGGCGCGTTTCGCCGGGGCCAGTGGTTCGGTACCGCCGGGGCACGCTTTTCTTTCCTTCTGTTGCCATCACAGTTCTCCTGTCAGGAGTGCGGGCACCGCACCACCGGCCGGCGATGCGGTGTGCAGGGCGCGAAGCGCCGTTGCCGTGGTGAACAGCCGCCGCCAGTCCTCGACGACCACGTCGAGACCGACGATCGACTCCGTCCACGACGTCTGGTCCCAGGGGTGCGGCAGCTGCGGTCGCGGCACCCGAAGGATCGTGACGGCGGCCGTGGCAAAGTCCAGGTGTGTGGCCAGTCGAGTCCAGGCTGATGGCCACCGGAATTCCCGGTGGATGGCCGTCTGACCAGTGG
>NZ_JBIAIQ010000083.1:0-11442 GCF_042871525.1 Streptomyces sp. NPDC005784 | reverse complement strand
CAGGAACACCACTGGCCACACACCTGGGTTTCTGATGGCCACCAGCCTGGTCATCCAACGGCCACCCACCTGGGCATCTCAGTGGCCGTTGACAGCCCGCAAGGGCGTCGAGTCCTCACGTCGGCTGGACCGGCACCGCTGGGTCGTCGAACGCACTGTCTCCTGGCTCTCGGGATGCCGACGCCTTCACCGCCGCCACGAACGCAAGCCCGAGCACCTCCTCGCCTTCACCTCCATCGCGGCAACCCTCACATGCCACCGCCGCATCACCAGATGAAATGACGTCCTAGCCACGGGGCTGAGTGCCGGGTGTCAGAGCAATCCAGGTGGTCTCGCTCTCCTGGATGACGTACATCGCATCCTTGTGCACGTTCCATCCCCGGGGGACGACGTAGTACCGGCCGTCACGCTCAAGGAGCAGCCGCAAGCCGGTGTAGCGGTAGCGGTTGAGCACGCTGCCCGGAAGGACTTCCTGCGTGACCTCATCGGACGGAAACGCCAGGGGACGGCTGCTGAGGACGATCACCCCGGTCCATTCGGTGACATGGCGGGCGCGGGATTCGGCGTCCCGTTCGGCTGTCCGCACGGTGACCTGGGTGAGCGTCCAGAAGAGAAAGGCCCCGGCGGCGAAGACCGGGAGCGCCCTGCGGCGGAATCCCACCGGTCTTCTCCCCCGGGAGTCCCTGCACTGACTCAGGAGGAGTCCTGCCGCGATGACGAGGGGGGCGGTCCAGCCGTACGGCTGGATGTCGGTCCACAGGGCAAGCAGCACCACGCCGACGACCACAACAGGCACGGAGAGACGGGCCGCCACGGCCTCGGCATTGGCGATAACGCGTGGCGCCGCGCCGCCTGGCGACCGGGTCGGGGATCGCAACGAGGGCGCAGTCACGACCAGCACGATGATCCCGGCGGCGACTAGGACCTCGAGCTTCAGCAGTTGCAGGCTCTGGGTCACCAACTCGCCGAAGCCCAGGTGGAGCGTGCTGAGGGAGATATGGAAGTACGCGTAAAACGTGCTGGTGTACATCGCGCCCAGATAAAACAGGAGCGCGGCGATGAAAGTCCCTTGCGCGACGATCGTCTTGAGGAGAGCGGTGGGGCGGTACGGGTCGGCCGCCGGCTGGCGCCGCGTCGCCTCCGGGTCCTGGGCCGGGTCATCCAGGGGCGGCTCGCTCACGTGCCGGCAGGCTCGGGCGTAACTGGAGGCTCGTCGGGCACCGAGGGCGCAGGCGAAAAGCTCGGGGCGGAACTCGGGCGGCCGGCATCGCCCTTGCTTGCCGTCGGTGGAGGCGGTGGAGGCGGAACGTACGGCTCCCCGGTGCCCTTCGGTGTCGACCCAGGCGACCTAACGGGCGCGGCCGTCGTCGACGTTGGTGAGGGCGGGCTCGAACTCACCTCGGGCGACGACGGCGCGTCCGCCGGGGCGGGCTTGTCGGAGCCGCACGCGACGAGCGCGGCGAGCAGGGCGCCCCGGATCCTGCGACCGGTCTTCTCCCGCATCCGACCTCCTTGATCGTTTGTGAGCATAGGGATCTCCCTCGTACGCGGCCCGGACCCACGCGTGGAGGCCCCGCCGCACCGCCTGATCGGACCATCGGACGCTGGTGAACTCGGCGCCGACCAAACCCTGGCGTTCCTCCGCGAGGTCGACGCGATCAACAACCGGCGCCGCTAGAGCCTGTCTGATGGGTCGGTGACCGAAGCTTCCGCTCCATCGTTCTGTTCCGCGTGGGGAGGGGCGATCTGTCTGACCGCGAGTGGCCTCGTCTGGAAGGGCATCTGCCGAAGGCCGTTGGCAGAGGCGGTGGAGCGACCCGTCCTGGCGCTCAAGAGCTTTCGGGCTGTGGCGACGAGGTACGGGAAGCGGGCGTACGTCTTTCACGGCGCTGTCACGGCCGCCCCTCTCAGCGGGACGTCAGCCACCACACCGTCAGGCTGACCATCCCCGACCCGGCCGCGCCAGCCGCACCAAGGGCAGCCTGTCGGCCCAGACGGCGCCAGAACGCCGCCCGGGAGGCAGACGAACGTCGGTTCTTCTGAAGCGTGGTCATCGCGGTTCCTTCTGGTCCATTGCTGAGGCAGGTGCGCCCTGCGATGCGATGGTGACCCATCCGCAGGCCACGCGACCGCGCAGAAAGCCCTTGCGAGCGTTGCCATCCGCAACGGCAGCACGACGTTGCTGTTGCCGTTCCAAGTGGCAACACTGCATAGCTGATAGGGGAGTTGCCGCTCGGTGATACTGACCCAATGCACAACGGACAGGTGCCCAAACAGGCACAGCCGGCGGTCACCTCGATGGTCCGCCCCCAGGTGCGCCTGGCGGATCTCAAAGATGATCTGGCTCCGGAAAAACGCGCGCTGGCGGAGGACCTGCGGCAAGTCTTTCTCGCCCTGGGTATCGGCGTCCGCCGTTACGCTGCGCGCCGCTTTCTCGACGCTGGTACCGTCACTCGCTACCTCAATGGTCAACGGGTCCCGCCGTGGGACTTCGTCGCAGGGGTGATCGCGGATGTACAGGATGCACAGCGCCCCCTCACCCCCGAAGCCGAGGAAGCCCTCAGGGACCTGCACCGTCAGGCGCTGAAGTCCCACCAGCCCAGCAGCAAGGCCCAGGCCCTGCAGGACAAACTGGCCGAAGCCGACGACGAAACCCGTCGGATCACCACCCGCCAACGGGCACTCGAGGAAGCCCTGCGGGACCGGGAGAGCCGGCTGGAGCACGTACGGGGCCGAGTCCGCAACCTCGAGACCAACCTCGAAGGGCAACAGCTCACCCACCGCACCGAACTGGAGGTCTGGCAGGGGGAGTACACCCGGCTGCAAGAGGAATGCGGAGACCTGCAGGAACAGGTCATCTACCTGCAGGAGTCACTCGCAGTGGCCCGCGCGGAGCTGATCGCCGCCGAAGACCGGTGCCACCGCCTGGAGATCCAACTCGACACCGTTCAAGAACTCGGCTCGGACGGCGACGAGGACAACGACAGCCCATCGATCATGGCCATGCTGGAAGAAGCCGACCGCAGATCATCCGTGCCCGAGCTCGTACGCGCGGTGAGCGACCTGGAACTGCGCACCCGCCAGGCCATGGCAAGCGAACTGGTAAGAGCGGCAAGCCAGTCACGCACAATCGAAGAAGTAGTCGGACTCCTGTCAGCCCTGAGGCAGGCAGGCTTCGACGCCCACGCACAGACCGCATTGCCGGCCATGGTCATGGTGCGCTCCATCGACGACACCAGCGCGCTTGCACGTGAGCTGACCCGCGAAGGGCTCGAGGAGTACGTCTTAATCCTCGTCCAGGCATCGGTGAAATTCCACCAGCCCGAGAACATGGCCGCGCTCGCCATCGCCCTGCACCGCTGCGGGCTTCCCCAGCACGCCGAAAGCCTGCTGCAAGCAGCAGCGGTGGTCCGGCCACTGCACGACCTGGTCTTCGTCGCGCTCACACTGACCGACACCGAACTCGACACCACAGTCGCAACCGCCATGGCCACTGCGGCCGCCCAACGACCCCTGGCCGACCTGGTGACCCTGAGCATCACCCTGCGCCAGGCATGCCTGGGCCGGTACGCCGATGTCCTCCAGACCGAAGCCGCCTCCATCCGCTCCGCAGCAGACGTCGCCGAGCTCATCCGCTCACTGACCGACCACGGCCTGCAAACCGACGCCGAGACGGTCTTCGCCCACACACAGCAGCGGAGCGTCGGACATCTCATCCCCCTCCTGCACGTCCTGCGGGACGGACGCGCCTGGACCGTACTGGCCCAGGCCGCAGACAACCGCCCGACAGACGACATCGCCGTCCTGATCGACGAGCTCTACATGTCAGGGCGACACCAACTGGCCACGGACCTCCTCATGCTGATCATGGACAGGAGGCAACCCACGCAGATACGGCAACTGATGGAAGCCCTGGACCTCCTGGCTCCCGGGTCAGAAGCGATGCTCGATGACGACGTCGTGCTGGTGGTGGATGAGACCGGCGATGCGGAGAAGGGCATCGCCGAGGTCGGCGCGCAGCGCCAGTACACCGGAACTGCCGGACGCATCGAGACCAGCCGGGTCGCCGTCTGCCTCGTCTGCTCGCCCCCGTCCCGCGGACATGCAGCGATCGACCGGGAACTGCATGTGCCGCGCTCCTGGACCTTGGACGAGGTCCGCTGTCGGGTCGCCGGGATACCCGGAGAGGCCGTCTTCGCCACGAGGCCTGCTCCCGCCGTCTGCATGATCGGCCGCACCCTGGACGCCGGGGTGCGTGCATCCTGGGTGACCGGAGACGAGGTCTACGGAGGCAACCCGCGGTTGCGGGCGCACTGGAGGACCGCCGGGTCGGCTACGTCCTCGCGGTTGCCCGTGATCACCGGATCGCCACCCGGGCTGGGCAGTTGAGGGCCGATGTCCCGGTGAACGCCCTGGCGCCGGGAATCGACCGGCAGACCGCGGTACAGAAGTGCTGGACACGCAAAGAGGCACTCCTCAAGGCGGTCGGCATCGGGATCTCCCGTGACCTCGGACGCATCGAGACGAAGCCCGGGTCGGACAGCGCGGTGGTGTCAGGCTCCGGCACCACGGCCCGGGCTCCTCGCAGCCGGCTGCTCGCAGCGTGCGCCCCGGCCCCGCCCACCTGTCCGCCGTCGCCCGCCGGCCGGGCTCGGGCCCCCTGACGATCCACCGTTACGCCGCCGAACCGGGCCCCGGACCTGGGCCCTGGACCCCGTCGGGGGGGCCGGGCACCGGCGAGGGAGATCCATACCTCACCCGGGCCGGCGCGAGCCGAGTGGTCGTTGCACTTCGGGCGCGGGGGTTCCCGGCGAGGTGCGGGCGCCGTTACGTGGAGGTAATGGTTCCGCAACCTTGACTGTATTGGTCCAGTCCAATAACGTCACCCCCGCACAGAACCGCGCATGAACCAACTCCCCCCGACCGTCACCTTGCTGACGGATCGTCACCCCCTCCGGGAGGGCCCCTGTGGTTTCCCGACGTTCCTTCCTGACCGCGGCCGGTGTCCTCACCGGTACGGCTGCACTCAGCCCGTTCTCACCGCTCTCGCCATTGGCTTCCACCGCTGCGGCAGCGGGAGTCTCGCTCCCCGTGAATCTGGCGAACAACTCCGGCCACGACACCGTCTACGCCTACATGTCCGGCACCGACAGCAGCGGCTGGCCGGTGTTCGTCTCGGCGAACGGCGCACTGAACCGGCTGCCCAACCCGTCGTCGCCGGTGACCCCCATCGCCGACTACTCGATCGCGCTGGGCGCCTCCGGTTCGGCCGCCAGGACCATCACCCTGACCGACTACATCATCGGCGGCCGCGTCTGGTTCTCGGTCGGCCAGAAGCTCCAGTTCTTCGTCAACCCGGGCTCTCCGCCCGGCGTGGTGCAGCCCGCCCTGGTCAGCTCCGACCCCAACTGGGCCACCAACTGGACGTTCTGCGAGTTCACCTTCAACAGCGCCAACCTCTACGCCAACATCTCCTACGTCGACATGGTCGCGCTGCCGGTCTCGATGGCCAGCACCGGCAGCGGAGGCACCCAGTCGGTCAGTCCGCTGCCCGCCGGCGCCCTCGCCTCCATCGCCTCCGGCCTGCAGACCCAGCACGCCTCCGACGGAGCTCCCTGGGACAGGCTGGTGGTCACCGACTCCTCCGGTGCGGTGCTGCGCGTCATGGCGCCCTCGCACTCGCCGGTGGACTTCGGCACCTACTGGAACGACTACCTGAACCGGGTCTGGAGCCACTACGCCTCCACCCCGCTGACCATCAACGGCCAGGGCAGCATCGGTTCCTACACCGGCACCGTCTCCGGCAACGCCATCGTCTTCTCCGGTCTCAACACCAACGGCGTGCCGTTCACCAAGCCGAGCGCCATCGACATCTTCGGCTGCGCGTCCGGTCCCCTCTACAACTCCGGCGGGGACGCCCGCGGGGCGATCGCCGCCCGGCTCGCCGCCGCGCTCAACCGCAGCTCGCTCCTGGTCCCGGGCGGGAACAACAACCCCGACGGCGTGACCCCCTCCCAGTACTACCAGGACTCGATCACCAACCACTACGCACGGCTCGTCCACAAGTACGCCAGCATCGGCTACGCCTTCCCCTACGACGACGTCGGCCCCACCGGCGCGGCCCCCGTCGACGGGCACATCCAGGACGGGGCGCCCACCTCGTGGAGCATCACCCTGGGCGCCGGCAGCGGCTCCGGCGGAGGATCGGGGGGCGGCTCGGGCACCGTCAGCGCCTACAGCACCATCCAGGCCGAGTCCTACTCGGCGCAGAGCGGGACCACCACCGAGAGCTGCTCCGACACCGGCGGCGGCAGCGACGTGGGGTACATCGCGAACGGCGACTGGCTGAAGTTCTCCTCCGTCGACTTCGGTTCGGTCTCCCCGAACCAGTTCAAGGCCCGGCTGGCGTCGGGCGCGGCCGCCGGTGTCAGCGGTGCCGTCCAGGTGCGGCTCGACAGCACCACCGGCACGAAGATCGCCGAGATCGACTTCGCCAACAACGGCGGCTGGCAGAACTGGCAGACCGTTCCCACGAACATGGCCGCCTCCGCCACCGGGGTCCACGACGTCTACCTGGTCTTCGCGGGCAGCAGTTCGGACTTCACCAACATCAACTGGTTCACCTTCACCAGCTGACCCCCGGCTCCGCAGCAGCAGGCGCCGCGGGCACAGCACTGTTCGGCGGACCGATATACGACCGAGGCGACGGTCTCGCGCCGCGGCCCGGCCGATGTGCGGTCCGCCGGCAGCGGTGCAACCGCCCCACCGGGGCGGTTGCACCGCTGTCGGGCCGGCAGGCCTTCAGCCCGGCTGCCGCGGGCAGTGGCCGGAGCACTGCGGGGCCGACCGGTCCGGGGACTCGTACGACGGCGGGCCCGCGGCGACCGGCAGACAAATCGCCGGCCGGCCTCCGGCGGGGGATCTCCGGCGGCGGCCGTCACCCGCCCGGCGAACTTCCGTGCCAACAGCCCGTGCCCGCAGCCGACATCCAACGCGTCGCCACACCCCTCGGCGCCGTACTGCCCGGCCGGGGCCACCGCCCGACCCCCGTACCGACCGCCGGAGTGTCCACGGCACGGGGGTCGCCTCATTTTCGAACCGGACCCCTCCCCTGTACTCCGGGCGGTCGTGCGGCGGTTTTGGCGGCGCTATTTGTGTGCCGAGGCCTGCTCCTGGAGGAGGGCGGTGATCTGGTTGACGTCGTTGAAGATGCTGAGGAAGCTCTGCAGATCGGGGCTGGAGGCGCCGTTGACGCCGACGAAGAAGGTCAGCAGGCGGCCGTCGTCGGTCTTCAGGTAGCCGGCCTCGTTCTGGGCCGAGGCCGCGAGCTGCTGATTCAGCTTGTCGTCACCGAGAATGGTGCCGGGCTTGGCGAAGACCTTGCCCTTGGCCGGGCAGTTCGTGGTGCAGGAGATCCCGTTCGAGCCGTCGACGCCGAGGATCGGCAGCAGCCTCCGGAAGGCCTTGGCGTCGGGGGTGTGCAGCCAGTAGGTGAGGAGCTCGACGAGGCCCTTCGGGGTGACCCGCTCGGCCGGCACACCGCCACGCCCGTCCGCGAGCTGGAACTGCTTCGGGTCGATCTGCGCGACGTCGGTGAGGAAGTCGTGCTCGATCGGGAACGCGTCGAAGCAGTTCTTGCTGCCGCGTGCGACGGCCATGTTGCACAGGGCCAGGTTGGCGCCGAGGTTGTGGCTGACCTTGAGGATCAGCTTGGCGTACTGGCTGTACGGCGGGGAGACGTACGCGGCGACGCGGGGGTCGTTGCGGTAGGAGGCGGGCAGCTGGTTCTGCGGGTTGGCGCCGGTGGGCGGCGCGGTGACGGTGACGCCGACGCGGCCCAAGGCCTCGATCAGCGCGGTGCGGCCGAAGGCGTTCGGGTCCTGGATGTCGGAGACCCGCAGCAGTGGCTGCGAACCGGCGGCGATGGTGCCGGAGAGGTGGATCTGAGTGCCGTCGGGCGTGGTGGTCACGTTGACGGAGGTGGTCCCGCCGCTGGAGACCGTCCGGACGCTGGAGGTGACGTGGTACGGCGAGACCTGCGGGCGCCAGAACAGCTTTGCCGGCCGCCCGGGCGTGGTCGGGGTCGTCAGCAGGTCGATCAGGTTGTCGTTGAGGATCAGCGGGGTGGGCTGCGGGCTCAGATCCGGAAGGTTGAACAGGCGGGGGTCGATGATGACGTTGCCGTCGACCCTGGTGATGCCGGCGTCGCGGATCTGCCGGGCGATCTGATCGATGCCGGCGAGCGGGTTCTCGGGGGTGAGGGTCGCGCCGGGGAGTTCGGCCTCGGTGTGGTCGATGTCGGTGTAGTCCACCGAGCCGTCGGGCTTGGTGCGCCCGCCCATGGTCAGGTCGCCCTGGGCGACCAGCGCCAGGTTCCCGTGCAGCGTCGACCCAGTGCGGGTGCCGGTCGCCATCACGGGAGTGGTGAAGCGGTGGTTCGGGCCGAGGGTGTGCCAGGCGGTCGAGATGGTGACCAGCTTGACCGTCGAGCCGGGGACGAAGAACTGGTTCGCGAACTGGGAGTGGATCACCCGGCCGCTCTCCGGGTCCGTCTCCAGTACGCCCCACTGCGCGTGCTCGTAACCGGGCTTGTGCATGATCGCCTCGATGGCGGGCCCCAGGTCATCGCCGTGCGCCGCCGCCGGAGGGCCGGCGGCTGCCGCCCCCGCCAGAACCACGAGTGTCGCACCAGCGGCGGACCAGGTCCGGAGCCGGCCACAGATCATCGGTCTCATGCATTCCGCCATTTCTGGAGTCGAAGAAGCCGAGTCGAAGAAGCCCGCATCGCACGGGGCCGACTCGCACGGGCCCTAGTCGCGGGGCGCTCCTGGCGGCATCGTAAGAACGCGAACCGCGCACGTTCCGCTGCTCGGCGCCGTGCCGACAGCGCGGGGGACAACTTCATCCGGTCGGCCGATCGCCGAAGCCGAGGACACCGGGAGTCCGCACAGAGTGAGCCGTTTGTGCAACAGACCCGAAGGTTGTTGCACAAGGCTGCGGGTGGGCGGTGTGCTGTGTGGTTGCCGCCGGCGCCGGTCACCGGCCTCGTCGAGGTTCTTCACCCGGTCGGTGCGCGTCGTTGCCGGGGTGGCACGGGCCGCATTCGGCAGCCGGCGTCCCCCCACGGCGTCAGGTCGGCCTCCCGGCCGTCGGAGGCGATCAGGTACGCCGTGGTCATCACCGAGCCGTCGTTCTCGTCTCGGCCTCGGGGGCAGCGGCGTCAACGCCGCGAAAGGCGGTGCTGGGTCATGGAGCATTCGCCAGGGCCGCGTGCACCGTGGATGCGACCCGGCCCCGTGGGAGATCGGGCCGAACGTACAGCAGGTGGTCGGTGATCCCGCCCTCAAGGGCGGACTCCCGTAGCCGCTTGGTCAGTTGCTGCAGCAGCCCGTCTCGCCGGGCGACTGCAGGCCCTCGACGCGGGTGAGGCCCGAGTTGCCGGTCGGCAACTCGGGCCTCACCCGTGTCCTGGCGGCGAGGACGAAGCCATGGGGCGGCGTCCTGCCAGGGCTTGAGGATCAGGAGCGGCTTGTCACCCGCGCGCGTTCTTGGCGATGCTCGCGACGATCTGGTCGTGGAGCGGCGCGGGCAGGTCGTGGCCCATTGCCTCGAGCGGCAGGTAGGTGGAGTCGGCGATCGCGGCGTGGGTGGCCTCGCCGCCGGCGATTTTGATCAGCGGATCTTCGCCACCGTGGATCACCAGCGCCGGGAGCCTCAATTCCTTGAGTCCCTTCGTGCGGTTGGGCGCGATCAAGGCCGCGGTCACCTGGCGTGTTCCGCCCTCGGGGTGCTGCGCGCGGTCGTATGCCTGCGTCGCCAGCGCGAGGCGGCGCTCGCTCTCGCTGTCCGCATAGGTCTTCGAGCCGATGGTCGCGTACAGGCCGGCGATCTGCTTGATCGCGTCCTCGCGACCGGGTGGCAGCGGCTTGGTCAGCTCCTGCAGCACATCGCCGTCGGCCATGCCGATGCTGATGTGCGGCGTGCTCATGATCGAGCACAGGCTGAGCACGCGATCCGTGTGCTCGATCGCGAGCAGTTGGGCGATCATTCCGCCCATCGAGGCGCCGACGATGTGCGCCTGCTCGATGCCGAGGTGGTCGAGGAGCTCGACCGTGTCACGCGCAAGGGCCCTCAGGTAGTACTGGCTCGGTGTGGTCTTCCACTCCGTCAGACCGCTGTCGCGGTTGTCGGGGCGAATCACCCGGTAGCCCCGCTCGCCGAGCGCGTCGACGATCTCCTGCGGCCAGTGGATCAGCTGCGAGCTGAGTCCCATGATCAGCAGCAGCGGCTCCCCCTGCGGGTCGCCCTCGTCGCGGAAGCACATCCTCACCGTCGTCAGATCCGCGAACTGATCGCGCTTGTCGTTCATGACTTCCTCTCCGGCAGCTGAATCCCCCCTGCCTGCCAACAGCGCCGGCTCGGCGCGCGGTGGGAGTTCCGCAACGCCGGGCCCGGCGTCGTGCTGGAAGGCAGGTGGGGCGGGCCCGACGGCCCGTCCGCAGAACAACGAGTCAGTGATCAAGGAGACACGCCCTGGCCCCGGGCATATGCCCGAACGTAAACGCCCTGCTCAGGCCATGCCGCCTCGGCCGTCCGGCCTCTCACCACCACCTCGACCGTGCCGAAGTCAGCGGTCCCCGTATCGACTCCACTTCGTCGATCCCGTCGGACACGAGAACGCTGCGTCGGTCTGCACGACCACCGCCGTCATCGGCCACAGCCAAGGACGGCCGAGGACGGCCGAGACGGGTCGGCACCTGACGGAGCGTCATTCCTGTCTGTCGGCCGGTGAACGTCGAGGTCGGTGGACATGCCGGCGCAGCGGCGGCCGGGGAAGCCACAGACCGGTTCCCGGCCCGGGGTACGGCGGCAGCGTGGTTCAGGACCGGTTAGCAGATGCCGCGGTAGGGCAGTTCCGGGATGTACTCCTTCCACTCGACGCGCGTGAGGCCGCCTCCGGTGCGGCGACAGGTCCGCGCAGCGATCTTGACATCCTCCCCCTCTTTAAAGAGGGGGATTCCAGCCCGTGCGGGTTGGGGTTCACGGGTGTTCGAACGGCCGGTGGCCGTTGTCACCCCTCCGGCACCGGCTGTTCGCCGGGGGCGGGGGATCCCGCCCTGTCCTGCCGCGACATTGACTGCTGCGTTGGTATCGGCGTTGCAGGTGAAGGCGCAGGAGGAGCAGACGAACTCGGCTTGGTTCTTGCGCGAGTTCTTATCAATCCAACCGCAGGCGGAGCACCGCAGTGAGGTGTAGGGCGCGGGGACGTCCTCGATGCGGCCCGGGGCCTTGTGCCCGGTGCGTTGGCGCAGCAGGCCCCAGCCCTGGGCGAGGATCGCCCGGTTCAGCCCGGCCTTCTGTGCGACCATCCTGCCGGGTTGTGCCACGGTGCCCCTGGCCGAGCGGGTCATGTTCTTGATGTTCAGTTTCTCGAACCGCACC
>NZ_JBIAIQ010000082.1:0-12517 GCF_042871525.1 Streptomyces sp. NPDC005784 | reverse complement strand
ACGAGACCTTCAAGGGCCAACTCGATCTCGAACAGCACCGAGGGCGCACGCCCGGCGGTGTCGTCGCCCGCGTCATGCAGCGCATTCTCGCGCTGGCCGCCGCGATCTGGCACAACGACCACATACGACGCAAGATCCTTTAAACGGCGAAGCCGACGTTTCACCCCTTGCCCGCCCGGGCCTGCTCACCCGAAGGCGATGTCCGGGTCCAAGCGTCGGCGGACGGTACCGCCCACCGGCTGGCACAAGTCAGCGGCGCGCACGGTTCACTTCTGCACCGGGTGGCAGGGTCCTCCCCGCCGACGCGGGGGTGTTCTGCAGGCCCGGGACTGGCCCGGCAGGTGGGTCCTGTCCTCCCTGCTGACGCGGGGATGGATCATCGCCGAGCACGATGCACCGAGCGCGCGGTGGGCGGCGGTCGATTCACGTTCAGGTGGAGGGATGAGGCAGCTCATCGAGCAGGGGGGCGTAGATTTCGGCGGTCGCCGCCTGCGTGTCGATCAGGCTGTGCGCCCGGTCCACCCAGTCCTGGGATACGGGGTGTCCGGCCAGCTCCCATTGGCGCAGCACCGTGGCCAGGTAGCGTTTGATGAAGTCAGTTGCGTCCGGGGCGAAGGAGTACAGTGCGGCTCGCACTGCGTCGCGGTGCGCGGCCGAGAAGTCGCCGGCTGTGCTCCACAGTCGAAAGAGCAGTCGTGCCGCTGAGACTGCCTCTCCGTCGGGCAGGACCACGTAGCTGGTGAGTGCCAGGCCAAGGCCGAGCTCCTCCAGGGCCTGGGCCATGTGCAGCAGAGCATCGGTCCCTCTATCGCAGCGCAGATGGGCGTCCCACGCCACCTCGTCCGGGCTGGTGTGCAGCCAGCCGTTGTAACGGCGTCCCTCACTGCCAGGCCCGTAGCTGTAGCTCCAGTACGGGTTCACCGCGCGGGGATCATCCGCACTGTGCACTGGGGGCCCTTCCCACAGGTCAGGCTCCAGGTCATCGTCAAGCCGGACCGTGATGTCGCGCATCCTCCCGTGCCACGCCCTCTCCAGGCTCAGTCGGCCGGCCAGCGCCCGCCACTCCTGCGCGTGCAGTTGCGACTCCAGTAGCAGCATCGTGTCTCGCCACGCGTGGACCGGATCCTGCTCCGCTGGGAACAGCTCTCGCCCCGAAACCTCCTCGGCTACCACCAGCAGGAGCAGTAGCAGGTTCGCGCGGTAGAAGGACGGGGAGGCCGTGGCAGGCCGCACGCCCGGCTGGTAGGCCCCGTACGAGGAGACCGGCCGCTGGTCGAGGGACTCGTGGAACAGCCGCAGCAACAGCCGGCGCAGCTCCTCGCGGTCTTGCGTAGGTAGCGACCGCAGCGCCTCAACCAGGAATGCCACCACCGGCCCGCGCCCCGCGCATGCGGCGAACGACAGCAGGGCGTGCAGGAACGAGTCGTCGGTGCGGGTACGTCGTGTCTTCCGGGCTTCTGCCCGCTCGGCGGCAGTCAGGTCCTGTAGTTCGTGCGCGACGAGCCGGGCGACCAGGAACTCGCCGAAGGTCGCGTGTAAAAACTCGTACGAGCGCAGCCTCGCGTCGTCGCGGAACGCCTCGGCGCGGTGGATGAAAAAGAACCGGCCGATGGCCGTCTGTGCTCCGCTCAACGCGGCTCGCAGCCCCGTGGATGGGGAGTCATGCTGCGGAAGTAGGGCAGACAGATCCCTGTCCAGCTCATCTTCGGTGACCCACTGCCGACCGCGGTTGAACATCGCGAAGGCGGCCACCGAGAGCCGTAGCAGCTCATGCTCGATCTGCTGCGCCAAGTCTTCGTCCGTCAACCGCGCCTCGTGTTTGAGGATCTCCCGGCGCGCGAACCGCGCCAGCAGTCGCTCGTACAACTCGAAGCCGACAAGGGTGCTTGCCTCCCGCTGGTATGCGTTGTCCTGGGCGTCATACAGCGCCAGCATCAGCAGCAGGAGTGGCTGGCTCGCGAGGTCGGGCTGGGTGAGTGCCTGTTCGGGGGTGAGCGGGCGCAGTCCGTGGCTGCTGAAGTAGACAGCGTTCTTCTGGTTCCACATCTCCAGCCACTGTGCAGTCTGCGTGGCGCTGAAAGGTTCGAGCCGGACCGCAATCCCTCCGGGTGTCAGCCGGGCCCGGTCAGCAACGACGGTGCGGCTCGTGACGATGATGGCGAGGGGCCGGCCGAGCGCGGCCTCGCGTTGCTGGAAGTGCGCCACCCGTTCCAGATAGTCGGACTGGTGCAGCCCGGTTGCCTGGAGCAGTTCATCGAAGCCGTCGAGGAGGACGACCGGCAGGGCGGGGCCAGCCGCGCGGACAACGTCCGCCCAGTCCATGGAGCGCTCGCCGGTGGCTTGTTGTATTGCCGCCTCGATCTGGTCCTGTACGCCCGTGTCGGCGGGCACGTCCCGCAGTGGGACCCGCACGACCAGGAAGTCCGCAGCGGGCAGCCGGGCCGCGAGTACCTTGGTTAGGAGCGACTTGCCGGAGCCAGGAAGACCCAGCAGCAGAATCGGTGTCTCAACCGCCTTGGGTGCGGTCAGGAAGTTCTCCATAAACAGATCCAGACCGCGGCGAACCTCGTGCCGCTGCCACCATGCCTCGCTGGTCAGTCGGTCCACCGCGCCAAAGTCCGCCACCCGGAAGTCCGCGCTCACGTACGCCTCACGCAGGCTCGGGATCACCATCGCCTCGGCGGTGTCCTCCGCCCCCAGGACTGGCGCATCGAGCGGCATGGCTCCGGCCCGACGCAGGTAGTTCAGGCGGCCAGGCGGAAGATCCCCATGCCCGAGCCGCGTGACGGTCTCCTCCAGGCGGCGGATCGCGGTCCGGGTCGCCCGGTGGTCGACGCGGTCGGCCCAGATTCCCACGTCCGGGAAGTCCACGGCCAGTTGGCGAAACATCTCCTCGTAGAAGGTCAGCGCGGCCTCCGGTACGCGGTCACGGAGGATCGCGCGCACTTCCTGGCGTACCGAGGGTGTCAAGCGGTCCCAGACCGCAAGGCCGCAGACGTATGTCTCCATGTGCCCGGCCATGGAGTCATAGAAGTCACGCAGTGCCGTCAAGGTCGACTCATACGGCTCGTGCGGCGAAGGCAACGGCAGGTGCGAGCGCAACAAGTGGTCGACGACAGCAGCAAGGCGGCGGGACTCCGGGGCGTCACCGGTGGCTAGCCGTACTGAGTCAGTCCGGCTCGTAGCCAATGCCCGTACGTCGAAGGGCAGTCGCGCCTGGGCCATCGCGTCGCTGTAGGCCGCTACCACAACAACCGCATGAGCAGCGGCCAAGCGCTCGGTGCGCTCGAACCGGCCCAGACCCTGAATCCGTTCAGCCGTACCCGACACCAATGAGCGGCTGAACTCCGCTAGCTGCGCATCGGCCCCGAACAGTGAGAGGACGAATTCGGGTGCGGGCCCCACAGCAGTCGTGAGGGCGCTGCCCACAACTCGGTCCAGCGCGCTGAGAGTTGGGCTGTTCCCTCCGAGCAATCGGACGGCATCGGCGTAACGCAATGGTCCCGGCATCCTCCGCCCCCCTCAGAAGCCACCATGCCCATGCCGTCGCCAGACGCAACCACAACTTCGTCGTCCCCGCCGAGAGAACACGATCTGGCCGGTCCGCAGCAGGCCGGTCGTCCCCGTCACCAGCCGGCCTTGCTGTTCGTCGGCCGCGGCCACACCACGACATCTATCGCAACCAGATCCGCAACCGCAGCACGGCGCCGAGGATCGCCCGCCGTGGCCACTGCACGATAGGGGGCTCGGCATCCTCAAGGACGTCGATGCCACCACCCGCCTGGACCACATCGCATACGTCCCGCAGAGCGCGATCCCGGTGATGCCCGGCCCCGGACCCGACCAGCGCTGAGGACGAGCGGCCTCCGCCCGGATCGCCCCCGCAAGCGGGGGCAGCGCGCGCAGGCAGCAGCCGAAAGGGTCGGCTCTGGCGGGGTCAGGAGACACGCAGCAGGGTGGTTGCGGGGCGGATCGCAGCGGGCCCAAATTTGGCGCGGATGCGGTCGCTGACCTCTTCGGCGACGAGGCGGGCTTCGCGTGCCCGGTCGAGGCTGATCTGTTCAGCGACCTGGTCGGCGGCGATCAGGTCTTCGCCTTTGGGTGCAGATCTAATGAGGGCTCTGGCGTTCAAGCCGCCGGTATGAGCGTGTCGCGGTAGCGGGCCTGGTGGTTGCGGTTGAACTCCTGCTTCTCGTGCCAGGCCCAGTAGCTGTCGAAGTCACCGTTGCTGCGCAGGGCACGCAGTTTCAGGACGGCTTCGGCACCGGTCAGGCCCCAGCGGGCACCGGTGATGTCGAGGCGGTCCTTGACCAGGTGACGGCATGCCCCTTCGATGATCCCCGTGGCGATCGGGAAGCCTTCGTTCAGCGCAGTGTCGTATCGCAGGTGGGCGGCCTTGTTCCGCAGGTAGCCGACGGCGTCGTCGATGCCCTTGCGCGCGCCCGGCCGCAGTCCGGCGTCGGCGGCGGCCGCGGCGATCGAGGCGGCCGCCTGCTCGGACCCGCCGGCCAGGACGGTGCGGGCCTGGCTGGCGACCCAGGCCTCGGCCGCGCGGTCCCCGGCCGGGTGCAGGCAGTGCGCGGCGTCCCACAGGTATTCGAGCACGTGGATGATGTCGATCAGGATGTGCACGGTGATATTGCGGCGCGCTGCCTCGGCTTGGATGAGGTCGAGTTGATGGCGGGCGCCGTCGACCAGGACGACCCAGGTCCGGCGGTGGTCGGGGTCGCGGGCCTCGGCCTGGTCGAACACCGCGGCGATGACCTGTTCGGCGGTGTCGTTCACCGAGCCGCACAGCCACTTGGACCTGGCTTTCGGCCCCGGTCGGCGCTCCCTCTCGGACTCGGCGGGGTCGGCGATGATGTCGTCGACGGTGCGTGGGGCGGGCTCGGCGTCGTAGACGGTGCCCAGGGTGGCCATGCGTTTGCGGCCGTGCTTCTCCCCGGGGGTGAGCCGGGTGGCCATCTTGTTGCCGTTCTTGGCCGCGGCGGCTCTCGCGGTGGCCTCACGCAGTGCCTCCGGCCGTATCACCACACCCTTGCCGTCGGTGGACAGGACCAGAAGCGTGGCACCGGTGCACGGTTCGGGCACCAGGGCCCGATAGTAGGCGTCGATATCGGCCGCGGCGGCCACGGCCAGTTCCTGGACCTGCCTCGGGCCGATCCCGGCGCCGGTCAGCGCGTTGACCCGCTCGCAGGCCTCGGCGAATGAGCCCCGGGCGGACTCGGTCGCAGCAAGCCTGGACAGCCCCAGGCTGTGCATCACCGCCGGCATGTTCAACGCGGCGTCGGCCGGATGCAGATCCACCGCGCCCCTTGCCCGGTAAGCGATCCGGGTCACGGTGACCTTCCCGAATACTGTGGCCAGGATCCTCGCCCGCCCCCGCTCGATCCGAGTCCGCTCGACACCGGCCGCGTCGACGACCTGCCCCGGCCCGCTCCTCGCGGACGGCGCGCAGGTCCAGATGGTCCTGAAACAGTTGCCGGGTCACCTCACGCATCCGCGCGGCCAGGAGGTCCTCCAGCGCGGAATGCGTCAACGCGGCGGCGTCCGGTGCGGCCAGATCCGTGGCCACCCGCTCGAACAGATCGCGCGAGGCGGCGAACGCGGCCTCGGTCGCCGCCAGTTCGTCGTCGGCGTTCTCCGTCGCGCTCACCAGCCCAGCTTCCGGCCGTCGACCTTGAACAGCCCCGGCGCGGTCTCGGCCAGGATCCCCTGCTCCACCAGGCGCTTCAACTTCGCGCGCATCCCCTCCACGTGGCGGGCCTCGGTCTCCAGCCCCAACTGCGCGCACACCTCTTTGCACCGCAGCGCCGCCCCGGTCGTGGCGAACAACGCGATGATCCGCTGGTAGTCCGGCGACATCACCGTCACATCCCCCACCGCCTCCGCCGCCAGCAGTGCCGCAGCCACATCGCCCGCCTCCGGCCCCGGGGCCGCCAGCCCGTCCGCGTCACCCGCGACCGGACCCTCCGCCAGCACCGCACTCACCGTCTCCCGGGTGATCTGCAGCCGGGAGAGCTCGACCGCCGCCCGGGACAACTCCTCGGAAAGCCCGGCGATCCGCTTCCGCAACTCCTCAGCCCTGGACCGACACGCGTTCTCCCTGGTCTCCAACGCGGCCATCAACGACGGCACCCCGCCACCGCACCCTCAACCAACACCCGCACCCGTCGGCGGGCTCACCTCGTCGACGCTAGAGACCGCCCCTCGCCCCCACAGGACAAAGCCCGGCGAATCACTCCAACGAGGCACCCTCATAAGATCTGCACCCATCCGAAAAGGTCAGTAACGCGACCCGACACCACAGGATCAAACGCAAATTACGGGATGAAACATCGGGAGAAGACGATCTCTAAGCAGTACACAACTGGCGCGAAACGTGCCGACGCGACGTCAGCGAGACGTGAGCAAGACGTAAGCGGCTCCTGCGACCGTGGTGACGCATACAGCAGTCGCGCCCGCCCTGTCTTTTCGTACGTGACCGGGACGAGTGCCCCGTGTCGAAATCAGGAGTCGCCGCATGACCGTCCCCCACCATGGTGCTGTCCCGACCGGTCTCTCCCGGAGGTCGGTACTGACCGCGGCCGGCCTGACGGCCGCGGGCGTCGCGTTCCAAGGGTCTCTGGGCGCCGCGAGCGCCGCGGCGGCGACGGCGCCCGCGATCTTCTACTCGCCGCACCAGGACGACGAGGCAATCGGGATGGCCGGCTCCATACTGGAGCACAAGGCCGCAGGACGACCGGTCTACCTGGTGCTCGTGTCCAAGGGCGAGAACGGCGGCATCGCGCAGCGCCTCAACCAGACTCCGTGCCTCCTGGGCGACAAGTGCTCGGCTCCTGGTCACTACCACGAGCTGGGGTGGCAGGAGACATGGCCGACGCCTGAGGTGGTCTCGGCCCGTACGTCCGAGTTCAACCTGTCCGCCAAGGCCATCGGCGTCGACAAGGTCATCAACTTCAAGCTCTCCGACAACGCCTTCGGCACCCCCGGCGAGTACGACGCCTTCGTCCAGCAGATCATCGGCAAGGTCCGCGCGCTCGCCCAGCAGTATCCGGGCGCCTCGCACAAGTTCACCGCGGGGTGGCTCGACAGACTCGTCCCGACGGAGCCCACGAACGCCACGCACAAGGCGTGCAGTGACGCCGCGTACTGGCTGATGAAGAACGGCGAGCTGAAGGACGTCCGCTTCAACCACATCTACGCGTACCAGGCGTTCAGCCGCGACCAGCGCGACCGCGGCGCGGACTACGTGCTCAACATCCCGTCCTCGCACATGGCGAAGAAGCGGGCCGCGATCCTCGCGTACAACACGTGGGACCCGAACCGGAACCTCTACACCACCGGGTACCACAGCGAGCCCACCCTGCTGGAGGAGGCATACGGCGACCCGAGGGAGTTCGTGTACGCGCTGCCATCCAACTACAAGCCCGGCCGGGGGTATTGAGCGGGGGCGGTTGCCGACGAGGCGCTCGGCCCACGGAGCGGGCGCCCTTGAACTCCCCGCCCCACCGGCTTCTGAGAGCCTCCGACACTTGGGCGCAGCGCCTCTTCGCGGTGCCGCCCCCAGGCGTCGGCCCCGACCTCAAACGCCGGACGGGTGGGGATTCACGTCCCGTACGGGCGGGAATCGGCCCAGCTGGGGCCGGGGGCTCACGAAGGCTCTCCGCCCACGCTCTCTGGCTCCACGCCAGCGCAACCGCTGAATGAACGGCCGGGCCGGGTGGCCGACTTGGGCTTGTTGTCCGGGCGGGCATGCTCAGTCGCGTTGTGCACGGTCAAAGGAGCCCCGGCGCGTGCGGCGAGACGGGATGCGTGCATCCCAGTGGCGGCTGCCGGAGGGCCGGCGAATGTAGGTGCGGGATCGAGGCCCCCCTTCGGCCCTTGGTACAGCTGCGATCCCCCGGACTGCGAGGATCTGCCGCAGACCATCACCGCGCAACTGTTCCAAAGTGCCGACGCAACCTGTCTGCCGGTCGCGTCGATCTGGACCCACAGGGGATCGACGATGAAGTCGATGCGGACGAGGCGCATGCCCACAGCACGCGCCTGCCTCACAAACACCGGCTTGGCGTCTCTTGCTTCGGCAGGTGCTGCACGTGCCCGGAACTGTGGCTTCCGTCATGGCGGATTTGATCTTGTTCTGGTGAGATCGCCGGATGCTCGGTTTCCTCCTGCGTCTTCTGCCGTTCTGGGTCCGTGAGCCCCTGCTCATCGTGGTCGGGTCCGTTTTCGGCGTCCGCATCATGTATCTCGCCGTCCGCGATCACGATCGGGTCGCGGCCGCTCTGGGTGTGGTGTTTCTCGTGTTCACCGCGATACGTGTTCACACGGTGGTACGGGCTCTGCGCGCACGCCGGAACCCGGGTCCGGCAACCTCCGCCAACGGGGCGGCAGTCGACGCTGCCGCCCCGCCCCTCCCCCAGCCCCCGCGTCCCGGCCCGGACACTGCGAAGAAGAAGGAGCCCGAGAAGCACAACGCATGGGGCCAGGCCTTCGCGGCCGTGGCCTTGTTCGGGGCACTCGGAGCCACGCTGTGGCTGGGCCCACGCTTCATGCCGTCCGACGACAACACCCCGCACCCCGCGTCGTGTTCGGACGGGGCACACGAGAAGCTGCCGAAGGCCTACAAGCAGACGCCCCGACCCGTGACCGGCGAGGAACTGTGCAAGGCCCTCAACCGGCCGGACCTGGCCCAGCTCCTGGGAACGCCGGGAGAGACCGCGACCACGGCCTCCGGCAGCAACAACACCGCCCCTCTGACGGACGGAAAGGTCGCCGCACCGGAGGCCGAGATCGCGTTCGACACGTACACCGTGAATGTCTCGGCCACCTACAACGAGCTGAGGACCGACCAGTACGTGAAGCTGATGAAGTACGGGGACGAGAGGGACATCAGGACGCTCAAGGTTCTCGGCCGGCCCGCGGTCCTCTCCTCGGATCACACCATGCAAATCAAGATCGATCTCGGGAGCGGCGGATCCGGCGGACCGGTCGGGCAAGGCCCCCTGGCCAGGACACTGACCGTGGCCCTGGACCGCAAGGACCACGGCGGCTCCTGCGACATCACCGTCTGGAGCCAGTCCGGAGCCCTCCCGAGCGACAGCGCTCTCCTGGCCATCGCCGAGAAGGTTCTTCCGAAGATCCCCGAACGACCTGCCCGATGATCCGATGAGACGCGAACGGGCCACACCGATCGGCCGGGGCCGGGACTCCGCCGACGGCGCCGCAGACCGGCACCCGACTCGAGTCGGCCGCGGTCTAGCAGGTCTTGCGCACGTAGCCGCTGCTGCCCGCCGGTTTCACGTCCAGGTCGCGCTGGACGATGCTCAGCGTGCTGCCCCACCCGTTGCAGGCCTTCGACCTGCCGGAGTTGGTGTACTCGATCACTATCACGTTGTTTCCGAAGGCGCTGGTGTAGTCGCCGCACTCGTCGTACTGACCGCACTCCTCGGCCACGGCGAAGTCCAGACCGTTGGCGGTGTGGTTGCTTGCCAGGTCGGGAGTGTTCTTCTGGCCGATGGCCAGGCCGTCCGCGTGGGCACGGGCGGAGAGCAGCTTGATGAACGCCTGCGCGTTGCCGGCCGTCAGACGATTCCCAGAACGGGTGTAGCTGTCGTAGTTGTCGGGCTCGATCGCCTGGAAGCCCTTGGTCTTGCAACTGTCGATGAGGCTTCCGATCTTGCCGGCGATCCGCTGCCGCTTGCCGTCGGTGCTGATGTCGAGGAAGGCCTCGCCCCAGTCCTCGTCGTAAACGACCTTGCCGGACGAGTCGCGCAGCAGCAGGTCGGAGTCCCATTCGCTCTCGGCACTCGGCTGTGCCTGGAAGGCGTTGACGTAGCAGATGTTGTACAGGCCTGCCGCCGGGGAGGCGGCGTTGTCCCGGGTGACGACCTTCACCCCGGCCGGCGGGGTGTAGGCACCGCCGATCTGATAGTCGAAGCCGACGTGTGTGGGCGGCAGGGGCACGGATGCGGCCGGCGCGGAGGTCGCCGGGGTGGCCAGAGCACCGACCAGTGCTGCCGCGCCGATGACGGTGCCCACGAGGTTGCGGGGAGGGAGGCTGAATCGGCTCATGTGGATGAGCTCCCAGGGGGAAGAGGGCACGTCCCCGCCTCGGACGTGTAAGGACGTCCTGGCGACTTGGGCCGGGCTCGTGGCGCGAGGCCTGCATACCGGCTGGGCGTGTCTCTGAACACGGAGCACGGCTCCGGTGTTGTCCGGGAGTAAAACGACTGCCTGTAAAGATGTCAATGCTGGGACTCCTCGCCGACGAATCCTGCGTTTCGTCGGCGAGATTCCACACGTACCGGGCGTGCGCGCAATGCAGCAGCATCTGCCGCTCCTGCTGCGGCGTCGGGTACATACGGAAACGTGACACGAGACCACTCCAGTCTCACAATGTGCCGCCGCAGGCCGAGGGTGTCGACCACGACGTGTCGCTTGCGGCCGTTGACGAGCTTGCCGCCGTCGAAGCCCCGGCTGTCCCCGCCGACGACGGCGTCCGCCTTGACGGACTGCGAGTCGATCACCCCGGCGGTCGGCTGCGCGTCTGCTTGACATCCTCCCCCTCTTAAAAGAGGGGGATTCCAACCCAGTTGGGTTGAGGTTCACGGCCACGCAGCTTCGGCTTGATCGGTTCGACCAGGTCGGCCGCCCGCTCCACCAGCGCGGCAACCGAATGAGCGTCCTCTGTGGCTTCGTCGTCGTGTGATCCGACGGGCGGCTCGTCTTCGCGACCCTCCCGCCGGTGTGAGACGACGTGAATGCATTCGGCTTCAGCAGCGTCGCGGGACACGGCTTCTCGTCCTCCCTCGTGGGCGTCACCGGTGATCATGGAGGCATGCTAGAAGACGACACTCGGACAGCATTCCGAGAGGTGGCTCGCGAACCCTGCGCTCACCGTCGCCGGCCTGGTCTTCCGCCACGGTTGGTACTGCGACCTCGTTGATCCTGGCGTCAATTGGGTCTGCCGGAGCCGAATAGACCGGCCCGTCATGGGAACGATCAGGGCTTCCGACCGGGCATTGGGCCCGCCTACGCGCAAGGATCGTCGATGCTTCCTGAGGTCCGTCCCCACGTATCCACCCCCCTCACGAACCAGCTGGAACACCAGTTGGGTCTGGCTCCGCATATTGAAGCGGGCCATCTCAATGTGGAGCACGTCGCCGGCATCGCGGTCGTCGCCGCAGCTCACTCTGACGGCTATGCCGCCACCGGCCATCTCCTCGGGCTGCTGGCCGCACTGCCTGCCCCCACCAAGGCGGGAGAGCGCTTCTGGTCGGAGCTGTGGAGGTCATCGGGCACCGCCTATCTGCTGCCCGCCAACATCAAGGCCCTGGTGTTGCGCTCGTTGGCCGGAGAGGGAACCGCCCTGGCCCGGCAGATCCTCTCCGCCGTCGACCAGATGACCCCGCCCCAGCGCGTCGCAGCAAGCGAGGTGATCGGACAGGCCCTCGTCGAGTCCGACGACTTCCCCGACCTCAAGACAGAGGTCATCGGCGAACTGTGGCTCCGAGATCTCGAACTCACCGCCTGGCGCGTCCTGCACGCAGACCGCAGGTCAGACGATCCCGTGGGGCGCAAAGCCTTCCTCGATGCCTGGATGAGCGTCTGAAAGGGTTGTTCTCTGGAATGCGTTCACCACATGACGGAACCGCTCCGTAGCCGTGTGCAGTGCTGACAGCGCGAGCTAGCCCGCAGCACCGTCATCTGGGCCGACCAGGCCTCGACTCCCAGGTCGAGGTGGAAGAGGACTTCCTACGCTGCCGGAAGTCGTTCAGGCCGACCGGGGCGAGCATCAGCGGCAGCCTCGAGTGCAGACGACGGGGTGGCCCTCGCGGTCGTTGACGGGCTTCCTCGACAGACGGTCGGCACCCTCCGTGCCTGCTGTCACCACACGTCAGGGGCCGGGTGGCCAGTAAATATAATCTTCCCCATGTCCAAGCCTGACGAGCTGCTCGTAGACGTCGCCACCCTGGTGGAGTCCGGGCAGAGCAACCAGATGTCCCTGACCGTGGTCACCGGTGGTGCCGTCATCACCGGCCGACTGGCCCCTGAAGCGGTGTGGAGGCAGAGGGTGTCGGACGTGCTGACGGACTCCGCCCGCCTGGGCGAGTTCTCAGCCGTCTTCAACACCCCCGCGGAGAAAGACGGACCTCCCTCGCATCTGCACTTCCATGTGGCCCGGATCCTGCAGGGCACGGTCGGAATCCCGGAGACCGGCGGGATGTACCGCGTTGCAATCGCCGACGTCAGCGCCTGGACCATGGGCGACTTCAGCTACTCCGACCACTGAGCAACCAGTGCGACGGGAACCCGTTGCAAGCAGTGTGGGCCAGACCGGCGCATGCCGGCCGGGCCCACACTGCTGTTCAGGTGTCGGCTTCGTGCCTGTTTCCCTCGGTCAGACGGACACGGGAGTGCCGAGCATCGCGGAAGCGTGCTGGAGCGGGCTGAGGATGCGTACGGGTGCGGCCTCGGGGAGGGTACGGCAGGTGAAGCCGAGCTGCGTCAT
>NZ_JBIAIQ010000081.1:0-13145 GCF_042871525.1 Streptomyces sp. NPDC005784 | reverse complement strand
ACTACCCCGCTTACACGATGGGCCGGGCCGCCGAACTCCTCGGCACCACCCAGGGCTTCCTCCGCGCCCTCGGCGAAGCCCGCCTGATCACCCCGTTGCGCTCCGCGGGCGGCCACCGCCGCTACTCCCGCTACCAGCTGCGCATCGCCGCCCGCGCCCGGGAACTCGTCGACCAGGGCATGCCGATCGAAGCCGCCTGCCGCATCGTCGTCCTCGAAGACCAGCTCGAAGAAGCCCAGCGCATCAACGCCGGACACCGCCGCGCCACCGAAGCAACGAAGCCGACAGAGCGCCCGTGAGGGCGCCGGCAGGGACTGGTCTGCTGCTTGGCCGGCCCGGACGGCAGCCTGCCGTTCGTAGAGTTGCTGCGGCAGGAAGGCCGGTGTCCGCCGGTCGCTGCGGGTGCAACTGGACTTGACCGGGCACTGGCCGCAGTCCTCCTTTTCGTTCTTCAACCGCCTGCTGGTCACCTGACACAACGCCGTACCGCAGCTGGGTTCCTGCTTCACCGCGCTGCGTGGGCACAGGTTCGGCAGCAGCGGTCGGCCGGCGCACCTTCGTCCGGTGCTCCAGGGTGCTCAGTCGGTCGCTGGACCGGCCGGCTGGGCAGTGCGGCGCTGGGCACGGATCGCTTCCTCGAGGGCGATGCGGATACCAAGGTTGAGTTCGCCGCAGGACACCCAGGCGGTGAGGAGTCCGGCGATGCGGAGCAGCGTGACGCCGGTGCGCTGGGAGACTTCCGTCAGCACGGTCCGCGCCTGGTCGGCGGGCAGGCGTCCGAGTGCCATCACAATGCCCACTGCCTGCTCTCTCACCGTGTTCGCGCCGGGGTTTCGCGACGTGCCCGGTCGCTCTGGCAGCGCCCCCGCCTCATGTGCGGTGGCCGCGGTGCGCGGGATCGTCGTGGTGGTCGACTGCTCGGAGTCCGGGTCACCCTTTCGGTCGTGGCCGGAAGCCAACAGCTCCCACATCCGACTCGCCTCCTCGTTGATCTGGGCCGATAGCCGGGCTCCTGCCGCACGCGGAGCGGATCGCCGCCCGAGCATGGCAAGATCGGGCTGCCAGGGTTCGCCGTGTGGGGATCTGCATGGCCGGAGGAAATCGCGGCAGGCGGGGTGATCCCTGCTCGGCGTGCGCCTCCGGTCCGAAGCACTGATTCGCGTATGCCCCGCCGTCACGTCAGCAAACATCGCCCACCAAAGGGCCCACAGCGTCTCTGGGCTCCCCTGGCGGGCTCGGGATCCAAAGCCAAGCTCGTTCAACACGCTGAACTGACAGAGAAGTTGCTCGTGCTTCGTCAGGGGCGGCAATCGGCCGGTTCGGGGCCCTTCGACTCTCAGTGGCAGGCCAGGGCCGCCCTCGCCTGATAAGCGTTGATCCGCAGCATCAGCAGCGGCCAGGACGTCCAGGGTCGCCAGGACGACCACTACGACCAGGAGTACAAGGGCCACGGAGGCGGGCGTGGGGTAGCGCCACAGGACGAGGGCCAGGGCACCGGCCGCGATGACGACGCCCGTGGTCAGGGGCCTGTGCATGCGCAGCCACTGTCCGACGGCACCTGGCTTCAGTCCCGTCCGGGCGAGGGCGTGTCCGGCGGTCCGGGTGCTTCGGGCTGCTGCTGTGCGCACGGCGGTGGCACCGCGGCCGTGTCCGTACAGATACCCGGCGATCACGGTGAGCAGTGCGGTGAGGAGCACGGTGAGAATGGTTTGCCGGAGAAACCTCACCAGGGTGTCGTAGAGGGCTGCTGCTGCGTCCTGCGACTGGGCTGCCGGAGGCACCGCGTCCAGACAGATCTGGCGGATCACGGCGAGTGCGATGAGCAGCACGCACATCATGGCGCCGATACCGATGCCTGTGGCCATCAGCGCAATCCGGTGTGAGGGTGCCGCCCAGATGCCCAGTCCGGCGAGCACAATCACCGCCCAGGGCAACCACGGGGCGACGGCGCTGAGCCAGCGGGCAGCATCACGGGCCTCACTCAGATGGTCGTTGTGCACCAGCACGATCGACTTGTCTGCCCCGGGAATGTCTTCCGCCCCGACAAGGGTCACGCCGATCAGCTGCTTCTGAAGCTCCTCGATGACAGCGCCGACGTTCAGCGTGATGGTGTCGCCCTTGACCTCGAGCGCTCCGCCTGCCTCCCCGGTGAGGACGTTCGTCGCGGCGGTGTGCGCGCCGCGGTGGATGCTGTCCCACGCCTTGGCAAATGCATCGCTCGTCACCACTCTGGCGACCGTGTAGCGCACGCCGGCCCTCAGCCCGCCCTTGAGCTCTTCATCCAACGACCTGGCCGCGTCGACGAGGAAACGGGGCGCATTCTGGTCGGCCAGAGTGTCGGCGAGTGTTTCGGTGATCTTGCGAGCATCAATCTTGTGGACCAGACCATCAGTGGCGCGCTCGATGATCAGGTCCTGGACAGCGGGGTCTCTGACGAGGGGTGAGACGGTCTGCTCATACCGATCTATGTCGGTGACCTCGGAATTTGCCCAGGTGCCGACAACGCTGATGGGCGCCATGAGAACAGCCAGCAGAATGAGCAGGGACGCTCCGCAAAGGCGCAGGCGACGGCTTCGCATCCCGAGACGGCGCTGCAGCCGCTCGTCCTCCGCTCGTTCGGCATGGCCCGAAGGGCGGTACAGCTTGTGCCTGCCATGCTCTGGCGGGCCGGGGGCGGCAGACGAGTCCACGGCGAACTCCCTCCGCGCGCAGTCCTCGGCGCAACACGGCGGTATGCGCCCTGAGGGGCGGATGCCGCAGGACCGGCCAGCCCCTGTACCTCCATATTCCATATTCGTTCATCGACGACAAGCACGCAGCCTGCTCAGGAGCTCCCCGTGCGTTCGTCCCCTGGTCATGGCCCAGTTGCCGAACGCTGCCCATCTGCTTCCCGAAGATCGGGGCGGGCGGTCTAGAGCCGGCCCGCGCAATCACCTGCCGAAAATCCCGTCACCCGCCGCGGCGTCTGCTGCCGACAGGCAGGAACAGTCACAACCGTTCACGCTCCGCTCCCTCAGATCACCCGTCCCAGGAGGGGCAGAACGCCCCGGGCAGACGTCGGTCGCAAGTTCACAGGAACATCCGGAGATGGCCGTCTGTCGTCGCGGATCTCCCAGCGGACTCGCAGGCGCTGGAACCAGCGCAGGCGGGCCAAGGCGCGCTCCACGACCCAGCGTTCCCTACAGCACGGAGCGACAAAGGCACTACAGGAGGTTTACGACGCCGAGGACCGCGCCCAGGCCAAGAAGGCGATCGAGGCCTTCGCCCGCACCTACGGGACGCGGTGGCAGACCTCGCGAAGATCATCGAAGACCGAGACGAGGCCGGCGTTCTACGCCTTCCCTGGCGCGGTACAGCTCGTCGCCGTGGGGATCGGAGCGCTCAGGTTCCGGCCCTCGCCGCCCCACACCAGCGTCCGGCGCCCGGTCGAGCCGGGGGCACCGGGCAGGACAGCGACGGCCGGACACGGCCCGGAGGCACTGGCTTGGTCGCCCCCGACTGAAAAGCCCAGGCCGGGGCACTCGATGTGGACGGCACCAATGGGCGCCGCTCCCCCGAGGGAAAGAGAAACCCGTGTACATCGGCCTGGGTACCGTCGTTCTCATCATCGTCATCATCGCTGTCGTCATGCTGCTGCGCCGCCGCTGACCCACGCTCGGCACCTGTAAGCGATCTCAAACGACACCCGCCGGACCTCTGCCATGCTGGTGGAGTTGAGCGTGGTCTCGGGGGTCGCGGTCACTCAAGTCGCGGCCCGGTATGCGGTGTCGAGGCATTCGGTGCACTCCTGGGTGCGCAAGTACGAGCAGTCGGGTCTTGCGGGGGCTGGGGCGTCGTCGGCGTCGGTTTCGGTTGCGCAACCACCCCTCTGCTCGAGGACCGGCTCGCCGAGTACATCAAGACCGCATGGCAGCAAGAGCAGTCCGCGCGGTGCATCCCTCTGCCGACAGCCTGACAGGACCAGGAAACCTCAGCGGCGGTCGACACTCTGCGCGCCTGGGCACGGGTCCCACTACGGCCGACTCCGCCGTGGTAGCGCCGGTGGTGGCCGTCACCCGCGTCCACGATGCGGCAGCGGCATCCCTCGACGGCAGGGCAGGGGTGCGCATAGAGCGTTGGCAACCTCAGCGGGGGCACTCGCTCACCACCACGAGGTTGTCAGAACGCCGAGGAACACCATGAGCGCTCCCCTACGAAGCTCCATCGAGGGTCCGCGGCGGCAGAAAATCCTCGACATCTATCTCGATCATCTGGCGGGTGCGACGGCCCGTGCCTGGCTGGTGCACCGCACGCATGGTCCAGGAGCACGGCGATGCGCCCTACGGACAGGAATTGCGGCCCTGGAGACGGATATCTTGATGACCGGCGAGCCCTGGTGCGGCTGATGACAGACCTGCATATGCGCCGGCGGGGCAAAGCCCGCTCAGCGGCCTGTCGCACCCGGGATCGTTCCCGAGCACGGCAATTTGACCAAGTTCGCAACGTTTGAGTATCCGCGTGCCGTGAAGTTCGGAGAACGGGGTACACGGCCACCATGATCGCCTCTCAAGTCCTCGCGGCCGACGGCTCGTCGTCGCTCTTCCTGATCGTCGCCGGTGTAGTGGTGGCTGCCCTTCTGATCGGCGCGTTCTGGTACGGCAGCCGACGCGCAGCACACCGAAAGAATCCCGGCGCCAGGCCGGCAGCGCCAAATCCACAGACGGCACCCCGTCAGGATTCCTGGCAGACACCTGACGACGACACCGACGGGCAGCCCCGGCATTGACCCGACCCCCACCGTCATGCCTGGCACTCAGGCACCACGGCCCTGCGCTGATTGAGGCCGTTGATTCCACCGCGTGGCAATGCTTGTACAGGTTCTGGCCGAAACTGTAATCGCGTCCGCCGCGCAAACCCGGTGACCAGCGCTTTCAACAGGCTCTAACCCTTGATGCCGAGCGCCGTTCCGTACAGCCGGCCCACCTTCCAGCGTACGAGCACGCGGCGTTCAGCGACTAGCACACCCTGCACACCAGGTTCCGCCGTCACCTGCGACGGTACCCACGCAGCAGCCTGACGCCATTTACGACGGATCGGGACCCCACCGGTCCGGCCCGACGCCGTGCCAGTCGATGATCGGAGACTCAATCACCTCGGCCGGCTCCATTTCCAGCCCCACCCGACGCAGAAACTCCACCAGGTCCCGCACCGAGTACGCCAGCCCGAGGATCTCCCCATCCACCCGGACCCGCCGGCCCCCGGTCGGGGACGGCGGAGAGACGACCACACGAAGCCCAGGCATGAGCTCATGATCAGCCAACCTCCCGGCCGCCGCATCTCACCCGCCGTGATCGCCGCGGTGGCCGCGCTGGCGGCCGGGGCGGCCCTCCCTTGATCGCCGACACGATGGTCCCCGAAGCGTTTGACGACGCCCATCCGGCCAACCGCTTGCGACACACCGACACTCGCCCCCGCGCCGAGAACGATCAACACCTGGCGCGCCGACGCACTAGACGTGGACCAAGTCTCCGATCAGCGCCGCCAGAGCGCTTTCCCCTTCCGTCCCTAGCATCGTCCACCCTCAGGGCCAGCACTTCGTGCTCCAACGAGCGCGACAGCATGAGGCTTCGAGTCCCCTCCGGCCACAACGGATCGTCCATCCGTGCGAATACCCGGCGCAGGATGCGCAAGGCTCTGTTCCCTGCCCCGACCCGCGCCCCCCGGCGCTGTCCGCTCCCTGAAGATGGGGCGGCTCCCCCAGCACACGTGGCCGAACCGGGGGAACCTACAGCCGGCCAGTCCCTTAAAGGTGAAGGCCACCTGCCCGGCCTGCGCCCTGAGTGCCCGATCTCCACAAGCGAAAACAGCAGGGCCTGAAAAACTCCTGGCCTACCAGCGATATGCAAACCGGGTGTGCACCGACGCCCGGGGATACCCGCCGCTCATGAAACGGATGGCGGATGTCCGCCGAGCAGATCGGCGGCTGACACAGCGGGTGGCCGGCCGTATCCCGCCCAGCATCGGCCGGCTGCTGTCCGCGGTGGAGGAGACAGCAGCCGGCCGGTGCTGGGCGGTGCAGCGGCCGTCATGGCGGCGTTCGGCGGGCGGCGCGGGCGCAGATCAGCCGTGCTGGGGCTTGTGCCCCAGAAGGCGACGAAGACGTTGCCGCGCCGGGACGACGCGCCTTCACGTTCGCTCCGTGTTGGGAAACACGTACTCGTCGAGGACCAGGCCGACGGCGACGGCCGCCGGGATGGCGACGAGGGCGCCGATGATGCCGAGGAGCGCCCCGCCGATTAGCACCGCGAGGACGGTGACCAGCGGGTGGACGTCGACCGCGAACTTCATGGCCCTCGGCACGATGAGGTAGTCCTCGGCGACCCGGAAGAGGACGTAGAAGACCGCGGTCGCGATCGCGATGGGCAGGGACACGGACAGCGCGACGAGGCTGACGACGACACCGGCCAGAGTGGAGCCGACGATCGGGATCAGGTCCATCAGGGCGGTGAAGATGCCCAGGGCGGCGGCGTAGGGGACGCCGGTGCCCGCGCACCAGGCGAAGGTCGCCATGCCGGCGATACCCGAGGTGACGAGGTTGCCGAGCATGAACTTCCCTATCCGGTTCATGATCTCTTCGGCCACGCCCTCGACGCGTTCGCGCCGGCTCGCGGCCACGAAGCGGTAGCAGAACTGTTTGATGGCCGGCAGGGCCGCCATGCAGTACAGGGTCACCGTGATCACGATCGCCGTGGACGTGAGGGTGCTCAGGACCATCTGGCCTGCACCCAGGACTCCCCCCGCCAGGCCGGTCGCTCCGTCTCCCGAGCCGATCTGCTGCTTGGCCTTCTCGACCAGGTGGTAGCGGTCCTCCAGACGGCCGATCGCCGACTGATGGTCGTGGACCTGCTGCAACCAGCCGGGCACCGCGTCGACCACTGCGGAGACCTCCTTGGTCACCGGCGGAATGACCAGAGCCAGGAACCCGCCGAGTACCACGACGAACCCCGTCAGCACGATCGCGACGGCCCAGCCGCGCCGCAGACCCCGGCGCGTGAACCACACGACGAGTGGTTCCAGACTGATGGCGATGAACACGGCCAGCAGCAGCAAGGTCAGCATCGAGCTGACCCGCAGAACGGTCTGAACGGCGAGCCACGCCAGACTCGCGCCCAGGCCCAGAGCGAACCCCACCGTCACCCACGACCGTCTGCGACCGCCGCGGGGATCTCGACGCGGCGGCTCCAGGGGCGCCTTCCGAGACGCCTCTACGGCGTCCGCCGGGCCGGGGCTGGAGCCGTGTACGCCGGTCCTTTCCACCGCGCCGTGCTCCTGCCGAACGGACTCGGGCCCGGGCCCGGACTGCGCAGACATCGCGACGCCTCTCCTCGACTGCCTCGAACGGGCGTGGGGCGCATCACTCGGGAATCCTGAGCGCCTCCCGCCCTGTGCCGTCGCCCACGAGCAGTTCGTCCGAGACGCGTTGCGGCACAGATCCGGGTACCCAGGGACTGCGCTCGTACCGCGTCCGTGCCCCGCCCAGCGCGTCGTGAGCCGACCGGGACGCGCAAATGGTGAACGCTTGGCCGACATCCGATCTCTTGAGGCGGGAGCCGAACACCGTGACCGATCTGGATCCCTTCACCGACCTGCTCGACTACCCCATGTACGTCGTGACCGCGGAAGCCGACGGGGAGAGGGCCGCCTGCCTGGTCGGATTCGCATCGCAATGCTCCATCCAGCCCGCCCGGTTCATGGTCTGGCTGTCCAGAGCCAACCGGACATACCGGGTGGCCGAGCACGCCGAACGGCTCGCGGTCCATCTGCTCCGCCGCGACCAGCACCGGCTGGCCCGGCTCTTCGGCGGCGAGACCGGCGACCGTACGGACAAGTTCACCGACGCCCCGTGGCACCCGGGACCGGGCGGATCACTGATCCTCGACGAAGCCCCCGCCTGGTTCGTCGGCCGCGTGGAGAACCGGATCGACGGCGGCGACCACGTCGGTTTCCTGCTCGCTCCGGAGGCGGCGGAGAATCTCGCGGACAGCCGCACCCCTCTGCTGACACTGAACGACACCCATGACATCACCCCGGGCCACCCGGCGAACTGAGCAACGCCTCTTCCCGGGCTAGCGCAGTCGCCTGGGCTGTATCACCGCTCCCAGACCCACCACCGCTCCCGTCGCGGCGGCCGACACAAGCCCGCGGTGTCGCCGCAAGTGCCGCCTGGGCCGAGCGGGGGTGGAACGTCTCGTCGAAGGAGCCGTGTGCTCCGTAGTCGTGTTCCGGGGCTTCGTCCGCGGGGTGCCAGAGGTTGGCCGTGCGGGTGCCGGATTCGCTGTCGTCGGTCTGTTGCGACGCGTAGCCGGTGCGCGCGAGGTAGCGGTCCGGCAGGGCGGGGGCCGGTTTGTTCGCGAGGATCGTCGCGGCGGTGGACGCGCCTACGTAGTACTGCTTGCGGTGCGGATGGTCCGCTGCGTTGACGACGGCCCTGGCGGCCACCTCCGGCTGGTAGATGGGAGGTACGGGCTGGGGTGCTTCGGTAGCCCCCGGGCGGACGCTGCCTCCCTGGGGGTCGAGGGTTCCGTCGAAGAAGAGGCCCTCGATGCGCGTGTGGTCGTGGAACCACTCCAGATGGCGCAGGTTGGGAATCGCGGCAGCCGCGTGCGCGTGCACATGCGGGGCGCAGTGTGCGGAGAGTTCCAGTCCGGCGGCTTCCGCGAGGGCTGCCGCGCGCAGCCAGACGGTGATTCCGCCGCAGCGGGTGGCGTCGGCCTGGAGGCAGTCCACGGATCCGGCGCCGAGCATGCGCCCGAAGTAGGCGAGGGTGTAGCCGTATTCGCCCGCGGTCACCTCGGGTGCGACGGATGCCCGGACCTGCGCCAGCCCGGCCAGGTCGTCCGAGGAGACGGGTTCCTCGAACCATGTCACGCCGAACTCGTCGAGGTGGCGGGCCACGCGGATCGCCTGCTTGCGGCCGTACGCGCCATTTGCGTCGACGTAGAGCTCCGCCGCGTCACCGATGCTGCGCCGCGCCTGCGCGATCCGCTCGCGGTCCCGCTGCTCGGCGCTCCCCCAGGACTCCCCGATCTTGATCTTCACCCGGGGGATGCCTTGTTCCTCGACCCAGCCGCATAGTTGGCGACCCAGCTGGTGCTGGTCGTACGTCGTGAAGCCGCCGCTGCCGTACACGGGCACGTGGCTGCGGCTTCCGCCGAGCAGCCGCACCAGAGGCAGGTCGAGGAGGCGGACCTTCAGGTCCCGAAGGGCGATGTCGACGGCCGGGACGGCGCGGTGATCAGACCGGGCCGGCCGGCGTTGCGGACCGCCCTGTTCATCGCCTCGCTGACGGCGGGGACGTCCCAGACGCACCGGCTGGTCACGACGTCGGCGAGTTGCCGCTCGATGACGTGGGCGGACGCCGCCGCGCAGTAGGTGTATCCGAGTCCGGTGGCGCCGCCGCTGACCCGGACCACGATCATGGTGGTCGAGTCCCAGGCCGGCGTACCGTCGCCCTCCGGCGTATCGGTGGGGCCGGGGTACACGGCGGTCTTGATCCGGTCCACGAGCGGCTCGCCGTCGGCGGCGGTGCGCGGGGTCATCACTCCTCCGGCTTGTCCTGGCGCTGCTTGCCGCCGGGGAGCATTTCCTGCACCTTCGCCTTCAGCTGACCGGCCACAAGGTGCGCCCCCTGCCTGTCATCGACGGGCACGACCTCGTGAGCACGGTCGCCCTCGCGGACGCAGCCCGCGCCCTCCCGGCCGGGGCTGGGCACCAGCGATGGAAGGATCGTTGGAGCAGAACAGTGGGTCTTGGGCGAAGGATCGAACCTGGATGCGCGGGCGTCGTATGAACCAGGCTCTGCATCCTGCTCGGTCCTGCGGAGCTGATGCCCGCCCGGCCGGAAGCCGACGTCAGTCACGGCGTCGTCTCTGTTCTGGCCTCTTCCTGGGAGCCTCCTCCTCGTCGTTCGACCCCTCCTCGTCCTCGCTCGCCCCTTCCTCACCCTCCGCCCCCTCCTCGTCCTCGTATGCGTCCTCCGCCGCTTCTTCGCCCTCGTCCTCGTAGGCCGAGTCGGCGCCTTCCTCCGTATCGCCTTCGCCTTCACCCTCGGGCTCTTCACCCTCGGATTCCTCCTGCTGAGCCTCTTCCTCTTCCACGGCGTCCTCGTGGGATACGACAACTTCTCCGTCACGGATCTCACCGCGCCAGCCCTCGGGCTCTTCGTTGGTGAGGGTCACGTATCGCTGGAAGTTCTTGAAGTCCAGCCGCAGGCGGCGCCCTTGCGCCCGCCAGAGGTTGCCCGTCTTCTCGAAGAACCCCGACGGGTAGTACTCCACCACCAGCACGATCCGGGTCAGGGTGGGCGCCAACTCGTGGAAGCTGACCGCGCCTCGAGTGCTCCCCTTGGCTCCCTTCGAGGTCCACACGATCCGGTCATCAGGAATCTGTTCCTGGACGGTCGCTTTGAAGCTGCGTGACGAAGGGCCGACTTTGACCTTCCAGTCACTCCCTGTCTCATCGCTCTTCGAAACGTCGCGAACGCCCTTCGCGAAGCTGCTGAACTTGTCGTACTGCGTCCAGTAGTCGTAGGTGTCCCGGAGCGGCACTCCGACATCGAGAACCTCGATGATGTTCATGACCTTGCCGCCGCTGGCCTTTCGCTTCCCTTTGCCGCCCCCGAAAGCGCTCTTCGCCTTCTCCACGACGTTGTCCTTGACGCCCTTGGCCTTCTCCGACACGAACGCCTTCAGCGGTGAGTCGCCCTGGAGGATGCGGGACCCGATGGCGGGAAGCGAGCCACCGTTATCTGCCGCATCGGTGAGCTGTCCGGCGACGTCCGTCAGTTTGTCGCCGGCTTTCTCGGCAAGGTTCTCCACCTGCGCGGACACGAACTTGGACAGCTCTTCGCGAAGGCGGTCCACACCCAACGTCTCCTCCGCCGGTTCGTCCTTTTCCGTCTTGGTCATCGCCGCCTACCTCCGACGATCGGCGCGCTTGGATGCTGTCCGCTTGGAAGACGCCGTCTTCTTGGCCGCGGACTTCTTGGCCGGAGCAGTCTTCTTCGCGGCGGCCTTCTTGCCGGGCGCCGCCTTCTTCGCCGGTGCAGTCTTCTTGGCCGCCCGAGGCTTCTCCCTGCCGGCGGGAGCAGCCTTCTCGCGTGCCGCTGGCGTCCCGCGGGACTGATCCGATCGCGAACGGCGACGCCTCCGCGGCTTCGCTTCGGGTTCGTCTTCCGGTTCCTCTTCCTGGTACTCGCCTTCCGGCTCTTCCTCTTCCTCGGGCTGATATTCGGCCTGGTCCTCCTCGTACTCGGCCTCAGGCTCTTCTTCCTCAGGCTCTTCTTCCTCAGGCTCTTCTTCCTCAGGCTCTTCTTCTTCCTCGTACTCCGCGTCCTCGCCCTCGTCCTCCGGCGCGTGACCCTCCTCGTCCTCCTCCTGATCCGCCTTCTCCAGGAGTCGGGACGTGCGGTCGCTGAGGGTGTCGGCCAGCGTGCTCATGCCCCGGTCGGCGGCGGCGCTCATGGCCTTGCGGCCCGCCTCCAGCACTTCCCCGCGCAACTGCTCCTGCAACTCGGCGACCTGCGGAATCTCCCCCAGCCTGCGCATTCCCTCGGCGGCGAGCTGGCGAGGTTCCAGACCGAATCGCCGGCCAGCCAGATAGGTCGCAATGGACAGGGCCATCCGGCCCTTCTTGGTGCGGCCCAGCACATAGCCACCCACTACCGCAGCCGCGAGAACCGCCTTTTCCTTGTCATCCATGATCTCGTCACCTTCGATCACTCGGGGCGCGAAACAGGCCCGTGCGACATACAGCCGATCGAGCAGCCGCTCCCCTTCTCGTTCGAACTCCTCCAGGCCGATCTCTCGGTCTTTCAAGTCCCGGGTTCAGCAGAGCCAGATGGGCCTACAGCACTCCCGGGTCGTGCAGCCGCGTCCGTTCGTTCGGGACATATCGCCGCACTGGGCAGTGACCGTTTCGAGACGGACTCGACCCCGATCAGCACAAAGAGGTCCGCTCGCAGGCAATACGCATGCCGCACCACTGCGTGGATGTTCGACGGAACGCCGTTTGCCCGGGGCGCAGTTGGGCCTCCCCAGTCAGCCGGCGCTCTGATGCGCCGACAACTCGCTGGCGATGGCGTCCTCTTGCTGCTCGTACTGGGCGAGTGCAAGGCCAAGACCGAAGAAGGTGGGGGCCCATTCGCCGACGTAGATTCCCCAGCGGTCGGCCCGGGCGATGTCGATGCCGGGCTCTATCTTCAAGGAGCCTGCCCAGGCGACGACGGTGAGGCCTATGGATGCCATGGCGGCCAGGTACGCATGTTCGCTGCGGATACCCATGTCATGCATCTTCTTGATGATCACGATGCGCTCCGTTCGCTAGTCCTTTGACGGACTACCCGGACCGCCTAGCCCTATTCACGCGATTAGCCACAAAATGTCCACTTGCGGCTAGTTCGCGGGCCGGCACACGGCGAGCTCGTCGCGACGCCCTCAGAACTCGATGACCGGCAGTTCGACCCACCTCGTCCAAGCCCACCGGGTGCACCCATGCTCAGCGAGCGGTCCGGACGCCGCAGGCTGGGAGCGGGCTGCCGGAAGGCGCACCAATCGGGCCTTCCGTCCGGTCGAGTGTCGGCGGTCCACCCGACTCGGCGAGCTCCAACACCGAAGGGCTGCCCGCCTCATGCGCGCACGTCTTCACGCCAACACCTCCGACTTCTCAGTCCGGGCGGGGACTCTGCAGGCCGACAGTGTCAGCACGCAGCGCCCGGATGCCGGACCGGCTCCGGCGAAAGGGCCCGCCCTCTCGGAGGCGGGCCCTTTCACCGGAGCCGGACCGTGCTTCAGCGCTTGCCGTGCTTGCCGTGCTTGCCGCGCATGGAGTCCTTGGCGTCGTCCAGGGCTTCCTTCGCCTCGCCCTCCGCCTGGTCCATCTTCCCCTCGGCTTTCATCCGGTCGTTGCCGGTGGCCTTACCGACCGTTTCCTTCATCTTGCCCTTGGCCTTGTCCATGCCGCCCTTGCCAGCCATACCCTGCTCCTTGCCTAGGAAAATCAGTGACAGTGACAAACTAGAACGGAAATACGCCTATCGCTCGGCAGGCGTTGCACTCACGGCCGACTGCGCGGATCCGCTCCAACCGTCTTATGGCGGCGGGTCCGGG
>NZ_JBIAIQ010000080.1:0-14046 GCF_042871525.1 Streptomyces sp. NPDC005784 | reverse complement strand
CGGGGCTCAGCACGCTGTCCGGCGGTACGGGCCAGCAGAGCGAGACCGAAGGCGAGGGTCTTGCCGGAACCGGTGCGCCCGCGGCCCAGGACGTCCCGGCCCGCCAGGGAGTTCGGCAGTGTCGCGCCCTGGATCGGGAACGGCACGCTCACACCCTGCCTGCCGAGTTCGGCCAGCAGCTGCTCGGGCATGGAGAGATCGGCGAAGCTCTCCACGGCAGGCAGCGCGGGGGTGATCGTCTTAGGGAGCGCGAACTCACCCTGCACGGAGGCGGGCCGACGGCCGTAACTTCCGGAACGGGCAGGACCGCCGGAACGGCGCGGTGCCGGCGAACCGAAGCGGCTGGCGCCCCTTCCTGCGTCGACGCTGCCATTTCGGGTGCGGGGCGAGCGGTCGTTCGTACGTGTGCGGTTCATGCGGAACCTTCCTCGATGCGGCACATATCAAGGAATTCCCGCAAGCGATGAGCAGCACGGAATTACAGGTATGGACCGATAGCAAAGCAAATCCAGCCGACGTTAAGTCCGCGACGGCCGTAAGTACTGAAATAGGTGACGCAGCGGGAATCTTAAAGCCCCGGGCGCCGACGTGCGATGCAGCTCTCAGGACGCGCTGCATCCTGAAGGAACAGCCGCGTGAAACAGCGGATCCCTCCGAGCCGTCCCGCAGGTGAAACCACTGCGGGAAAATGCGTGTAGCTGGGGCCCGCACCCCGAGGGGTGCGGGCCCCAGCTACACGATGCGTCAGGCCGGAACGATGTTCTCGGCCGTCGGGCCCTTCTGGCCCTGCGCGATGTCGAAGGTCACCTTCTGGCCTTCGAGCAGCTCGCGGAAGCCCTGGGCGGCGATGTTCGAGAAGTGGGCGAACACGTCAGCGCCGCCACCGTCCTGCTCGATGAAGCCGAAACCCTTGTCCGCGTTGAACCACTTCACGGTACCAGCAGCCATGTCATATCTCCTTTGGGGCAGTACACCGGCGCCCGCACTGTGCGGAGACCGTGTCGCCGCGATGATTGCCCCGCCCGGAAATAACCGGAAATACAAAAGCGCCCTCCCCCGACAGAAGCCGGGTGGGAGCACTTGAAGTTTTGGGAACCACAACTGCAACTGAGATGGACAGTAGCACGCCGCAACGGCCCGCGTCGGTTAAGTAATTCTACTCCGCTCATTGCGGCAAAAACTCTCGCTACACGGTCCCGCAAACTCTCAGCTCACGAGCACAGATATTGATGCCCTGGCAGCGCAACGTTCCCAAAAAAAAAGGGGGGCGCGGCCGTCAGCAACCAGGGCTTCAAAATGCATCTGCACACGGCCCACCGCAAGATCGCGTACCGGGAAGTTTGAGAGAGTCTGCCGGCCCATCGCCTGCCGGACCGGCCGACCGCGCAGGGCGGCGCTGGCCCCGGATTGCTTCCTCCAGCGCGATGCGGATGCCGAGGTTGAGTTCGCCGCAAGACGCCCAGGCGGTGAGGAGATCGGCGACACGGCCGGGCCTGATGTTGGCGCGCTGGGAAACTCCTGTCAGGACGCTCCGTGCCTGGTCGGCACGCAGGCGTCCGAGTCACAAGTTGAGCACGGAAGGTCACGGGGCGCGGTGTCGGCAGGCGTGCCGATACTCGCGTGTCCCCATGAGCCGTCTATGCCGCAGCGGCGTCGTCCGTGGTGATGGCGATGTCCTACGGGCATGGATCACCCGACGCGTGCCCCGCGCTGGGGCCTGTGTCTGCAGGGCGCGGCGGGCGGCAGCGCCGGGCTTAGCCCCTGACATCTGGACGTCCAGGCAGCTGCACGTGCGGCGGGCATCCCATCCGTGAACGCGTCGATCACTTCAGGGGGCGACAACTGCCATGGCTGATCAGTGCCGACAGGGTGCCCTGCGCTGCGGGCCGTCCAGTCTCGCTTGGTTCAGGACGCGCGGCGTGAACCGGGGCTGTGGAGGGCGGCCGCCCCGATGAGGGAACGCGAAGCCGACCGCCCTCATCCAGATGGCCGTGTCGGGCGTGGCGGTGCCCGTGGATTGGTTCGAAGCCGGTCTGGTGCGCTCGGTCATGCGTTCTGTGTCCGCGGGGCCCGGTTGCTGATCCGGTTCCTGCATGCATGGCCGGGCAGCGCGCGAGTCCGACCCGGCCGGACGAGGCCCCTGGCCCTGGGCATGGTCACCAAGCATCCGGTTCTCTCACATATGACGATACGACAGCCCTTGGAGCCCGGCCCTGCTGTCAGCTCCTGATGCGTGCGCCTGAGCCTCCGCACCACCGCAAGACGGAACGGCCGGTCCAAGCCGTCTCAGGCTGCGGCCGTCGGGCCAGCCGATCCGGCGGCGCGACGGTATTCGGCGTTGATGCGCTGCGCTTCCTCGAGCTGGTCCTCGAGGATGACGATGCGGCAGGCAGCCTCGATCGGCGTACCCCGGTCGACGAGCTCCCGGGCGCGGGCGGCGATGCGCAGTTGGTAGCGGGAGTAGCGGCGGTGGCCGCCCGCCGAGCGCAGTGGGGTGATCAGGCGGGCTTCACCGATCGCGCGGAGGAAGCCCTGCGTGGTGCCGAGGAGTTCGGCGGCCCGGCCCATCGTGTAGGCGGGGTAGTCATCATCGTCGAGTCGGCCGAACGAGTCGTCTGCTGTCATTGCACCTCTCTCATGGAACGCGTGGAGGGGCCCTGGCGCTGTGCGCGCCAGGGCCCCGAAGGAACTGCTACACCATCTGCCGGCCCTGATACTGCACCGGCCTACTGTTTCCGCACATCCGACCCGAATGCTGCCGGAAGACGCGGGGATCGCGGTTGCTCGACCGGAGACCACCTCACTATCGATGTCCTGCGGTACCCGGGCTCAGCCATTCCGCCCGGGCGATCCTGATGGCGCGAGACTCCTCCGTTCTTTCCCTCTTAACTCACCAACTGCTGGTACTGCCGATACTGCGTACTGCTCGGTGGCCTGTGACAGCGCCACTCTCCGGCAGCCAGCCCCGTCGCCCGTCCTGCAACTGCTCTGGCTTAGAACCCCACTGCCGGACCTCCCGATGCGCGCGCCCGCAGCCGACGCCTTCACCGAGGAACCACTCACAGATTTCACTGCTGGATACCGCGAACTGCACTTACCCGTACTGCACCTTCAACTGCTGTCCCGCTCTCGGTGGCCCCTGACCACTGCGGGCCACCCGGTACGGCTGCCAGTCCCGTCGCCGACCTGCAACAACCCTGGCTTCGAAACTCCACCACCGCACCGCCCTGCAACTGCAACTACCGGTACTACTCCCGGCAGTTCATGTCTGCCGGGCCCTGCCGACTTCCTGGCTACGAGAGAAACCATAGCCAGCAGACAAGCCAATGTCTACTCCAGCGATCACAGATTTTCGCGTGGTTCCTGAGGAGGTAATCAGGCTTAGGCAGCACGGCTGCTCCCCGGCCGCTGCCGAGGCGCAGCGCAGAAGGCAGTGGGAGCCGGGCGAGTGCCGGAAACCGTTGCACATGCGGTGAGTCTCCGTGACCGCGTCGATCACTTCGACAGTCGCCTCGCCGCCGGAACGATGACGACAGGTGCGGGAGCGTCCACGCGGGCCAGGTCACCGATCAGTGCCACGAGGGTTCTCTGCCCTGCGGGCTGCTTCGCGGGCCCTGATCACCATCTCTCTGCGCTCGTAGCGCGTCGACTCTGCGCTGCTCAGTTGTGGCCTTCACCGGGGTCCCGGATGCGGCCGGCATGGTCGGTGACGGCAGCGATGCGGGCTGCCAGGTCGGGATGGTGATCTTTGAGGTGTCTGCGGGCGTCGGCGAGCGGGGCGACGAGGGTCGCGGCGTCGTTGTCCGCGAGGGCATCGGCGAGCCGGGCCAGGGACGTCCGGGATCCGGCGGGGAGGTCCGTGAGGGCGGCGATCTGGCCGGCGAGCTGGCGCAGGTCGGCGGCGTTGGCCCGGGCCCAGCCGGTGATGGTGCGCTCGGCGGCGCGGCTGTTGCGGGTGGCTTGTACGCGCTGTTCACCGGTGGTGCCGGGTGTTCCGGGGCGCACGCGCAGGTAACGGCGTTCGGCGGCCTGGCGACTGGCAACACCGAGGGGGTGGGCGAGGTCCGCCCAACTGGAGCCTGCCGCGCGGGCAGCCTCGATCAGTCCCGGTTCCCATCCTGCGAGTTCCTCGCGCAGCTCACGCAGCAGCAGGAGGGCGGCCAGCGCCTGGTCTGCAGTGGCCGCCCTGTCGTGGGGGTGCACTTCGGCCTGCGGGTCGTGAGCGGTGCGGACGGCTTCGCTGATCGCGTTCAAGGCTGTTGCAGCGGCGAGGAAAGAGGCGGGGTCCTGCTGCTCGGGGGGAGCGTTCATGAGGGATCCTCTCCGGCGTCACCCTTTTGATGACGGCTTCACTTGTCATCGAATGGATGACATGTTACAACGGTGGCAGACGAAGCGCATTGGCAGTTTCTGCCAGACCTGTGGAGGTGTTTTCGCGATGTTGATGCGCACTGACCCGTTCCGCGAACTCGACCGTCTCGCCCAGCAGCTGACAGGCGTGACCGGCACCTGGAGCAGGCCCACGGCCATGCCGATGGACGCCTACCGCGAGGGCGAGGAGTACGTGATCGCCCTCGACCTGCCCGGGGTCACGAAGGACGCGATCGACATCGACGTCGAACGGAACATGCTCACCGTCAAGGCCGAGCGCCGCCCCCTCGCCAAGGCCGACGACGTGCAGATGGAACTCTCCGAGCGGCCGCTGGGCGTCTTCTCCCGCCAGCTGGTCCTGGCCGACACCCTCGACACCGAGCGCATCACGGCCGACTACGACGCAGGGGTGCTGACTCTGCGGATCCCGATCGCCGAGCGCGCCAAGCCCCGCAAGATCGCCATCGGCGGCACGTCCGAGCGCCCGCAGATCAGCGGCTGAGGAACCCGTTCCCCGACCGCTCCGACGGCGAAGGACGGGCACCGTCCCCCAGAGGCCCGTCCTTCGCCCTACGTTCACACAACGACGTAACAAGGCAGTGGTGGCCATGCGATGGAAGGCGCTCCTCGACCACGTCCAGGAACGCGGCCAATACGCAACACCTCAGGAAGCCGAACGAGCTGCGCGCACCGTGCTGGCGCTGCTGGGCGCGCATCTGGTGGGCGAGGTCCGCGCAGAGCTGGCCTCCCGGCTCCCGGAGACCTTCGCCCTGATCCTGCTCAACCCGCTCCAGGCCGCCGAACCGCTGCCGCCTGAGCGGTTCCTGCGGGCGGCCGCAGCCTGGATCGAGGGAGCCACCGAACAGACCGCAGCATGGGATGTCAGCGCCGTACTGAGCGTGGCCGCCGATGCGGCAGGCGAGGACCTCACCCAGCGCATCCTGCTCCAACTCCCCCCGGGCTACGACCTCCTCTTCGGCCGAGCCCACCTGAGCCCAGAAAAAGCATGACGCCACAAGGGCCGGGCCACGGCAAACAAAGATCTCGCACGAGAAAGGCAATCACCCTCCCATGCTTCAGCTGCGTGAACCGGCGGCTGCCGGAACCGGCATGACGTTTCACCAGATGCTGGAAAGTGTTCGATACCACGGCGCCTATTCCACCTGGGAGCGGGCCGAAGCCGTCACACGCGCCGTACTGGAGTCGCTGGGCCATCAGCTCACCGCAGACGAACGCGTCGAGCTCGCAGCCTGCCTCCCCACCGAGGCCGCCCACGCCTTCACCAGTCAGATCCCCGACCCTCAACCGCTCACCGGCTGGGGCTTCGTCAAGGACCTCGCCTCTCGCACGGGTGACACTCCCGCGGTGGCCCGCTGGGACACCGGAGCCGTCCTCGCCGTCATCGGCGACCTCGCCGGCCCCGACCTCCTGGACCGCATCCTCCGCCAGCTCCCGCCCGGATACGCCCTGCTGTTCGGCCGCGCCGAACTCGTCCAGGCAGCCTGATCCCTTCAGATAGGACCAGCCAGTGCCTCGATGTCATGCCTCCGAGCCCATCCATACGGGACAGACAGTTGCTGATCGAGAGCACGGCCGGAACGTGAAAGGGGGCTCCGGTGAGGTCGTCGCCTGAGCCCCGCCCCGGGGCTGCTGTCGGCCGCGGGGCGATCAATGACGTCAGCGCCTGGACCATGGGCGACTTCAGCTACTCCGACCACTGAGCAACCTGGGGCAAAACCCGCTGCAACGACCGTGGGCCCGGCCGGCGGCTGCCGGTCGGGCCCCGTACGGCTGTCCAGACGCCGGCTCGTCAGCCGTCTTCTCGGTCAGACGAACAGAGGGCCTGCGTGCGGCCGCGTTCAGGGCACGCCCCGCACCCAGCAATCACTTGACGCTATGATTGCGTCATTCTATCTTTAATTCATGCTCTTCCCCACGCCAGGCCTCACCACGGCAGACCGTCGCGTGCTCGACGAGATTGACAGCATGCGTGCCGCCCTACGCCACCAGGTGCAGAACTCTCCCACGAAGTGGACGTCAGGGCTGCGGAAGTTCCTCACCGCGGACGCCGTGGCGGCCTCCAACTCCATCGAGGGGTTCAAGGTGGCCACCGTGGACGTCGAGGACCTGATGGAGGGAGAGAACGAGGTCGAGGTCTCCGAGGAAAACCGAGAGGAGACCCTCGCCTACCAGCGGATGATGACCTACATCCAGACCCTCCACGATGTCGAGGACTTCACCTACAGCAAGGCACTGCTCAACGGCCTGCACTGGATGCTGCAAGGCCACCGGCACAGCCCCCGCCGGCCCGCCGGGCAGTGGCGCAGGGGCCCGGTCTACGTCACCGACGCCCGTGACCCCAGCATCGCCGCCTACACCGCCCCCGACCCCACACTGGTCCCTGACCTCATGCAAGAACTCGTCGACTGGCTCAACAGCGACGATGCCAGCCACCCTCTGGTCCGGGCCGCGATGGCCCACCTGCACCTCGTCTCCATCCACCCCTGGGCCGACGGCAACGGCCGCCTATCCCGTTCCCTGCAGACCCTCATGATCGCCCGGGAAGGCGTCCTGGCCCCCGAGTTCTCCTCCATCGAAAGCTGGCTGGGCCGGCCAGGCAACACTTGGGAGTACTACCGCGAACTCAACGACCGCGGCAGCCACTACCAACCCGAGCAGGACGTCTCCAGTTGGATCCGGTTCAGCCTGACCGCTTACCACCAACAAGCACAGACCGTCCAGGGCCGCCTGGCACGCTCCGGCCGCGTGTGGAACACCCTCGCCAGCTTCGCCAACGCCAGTGGCCTCGACGAACGCACCGTCACCGCACTGCACGACGTCGCCATGGCCGGACGCGTACGCCGCACCCGCTACCAAAGCGCCGAAGCCCTCAGCCTCCAGCAGGCCCAGCGCGACCTGCGCGACCTCACCACCGCCCACATCCTCCAACCCGTGGGCCGCACCCGTGCCCGCTACTACACCGCCGGACCGCAATTCCCCCAAGCCGCCCTCGACACCGCACACACGCCCATGAGCCTCACCAACCCCTACCGGACATCCCGCGACACCTGAGCCCTTGAGAAGCCGTATCTCAACCGATCTTGGAACGTGCAGATCGAACGGACGTCTCGACCGGGTGGTCTTCCGGCTGAGCGTGCGTGCATGAAGGGCCTCTTCTTGACGTCCTCCCCGGCCTAGAGGCCGGGGATTCCCGCCTGCATCCAGCCGGTCGGCTGGATGCTTCGGGTGGGTTCCTGCTTCTTCCGCACCGGGGTGCGGGTTGCGCGCGGTGCCGGTACGAGTACCGGTCTTACCCGCGCTCCACGGGCGTTTACGGTCTCCGCCCGTCCGGCGGCGACCTTCGATCCTTCGGTGCGGATGTTGCGGGCCGCGTTGACATCCCGGTCGTGGACGGTCCCGCGGGGGCTGCTTGCGGGCAGGCTGAGGACCGGCTTCTGAGCCAGTCATCCCATGACGGTCACCGGTACCAGTACCGCACCCCGTGGTGATGCGAGCAGGTACCGCGGAAGTGTTTGCTGTAGGAGTAGGTGCCGTCCTTGCATCTGGCCGTGGCTCCGTGCGGATGCGGGGAGTTGGCGCGGCAGCTGCCGACCGTGTGGTGCGCGCAGTGCCTCACGGCCGCGGTCGGCGCTGCCTGGGCCGTGGCCGCTGTCGCCACCGGTACGAGCATCGAGCCGACCACGGCGAGAGAGGCGAGACCGGCCCGCATCCTGATGAGCATGATGTCTCCCGCTGATCGGTGGTCCATCAAGCGTCGCAGCAGGTCGCAAGCCCCGCGAGTGGGCACCGCCGGGGCCTGACGCCCGGAAGAACCGCCTGCGGTGCAGGCGCCGGCTGACGGCGCGCTCCGCCAGCTGATCCACGCCGCCGACCCGGCCCCTGGCCGGCGGCGAAGGACGGCGGCCGTAAAGCTGGGGGCCGTCCTGCGGTCTTCGAGCCGCAGGACGGCCCCCAGTCGCGGCGATGTCAGCAGGTTTTCCGGTAGGGCACGTCACGGAAGTAGGTCTGCCAGTCTTTCCTCGACAGGCCGCCTCCGGTCCTGCGGCAGACGCCGACGGCCACCTGGGTGGAATCGACCGTATAGCTGGTCAGGGGAATGTGTTCGCCTGCGGCCAGGAGGGTGCGGCCGTCGGGCCGGAACGCGAGGGACAGGATGCCGTCCCCGGGTGTGGACAGCGCCGTCCCGGTCAGCTGGCGCGAGCCGACGTCCCACAGCCGCAGGTCGGCGTCGCTGTCGCCGACGGCCAGGGTGCTGCCGTCGGCGGAGAAGGCGAGGGCCGTGACGAGCTGCACTCGGGAATCCTGGTCGGACTGCGCGGACGGGCCGGGAAGCTCCCCCAGGCGCTGTTCGCCCTGGCCGTCCCAGAGGGTGACCATGCCCGACTCGTCGCCCACCGCGAGGTACCTGCCGTCGGCGCTGAACGCCAGGGCCGTCACGGACTCCTCCGCGAAGGGGTGCGTTAGGGTCACCCGGCCGGACGGGAGGCGGACCACCTGACCGGCCGAGGTCACCAGTAGGCGGCCGTCCGGTCGGAGCGCCACCCCGTCCCCGCTGATCCCGGACAGCCGCCCGGTCCTGGTCTGCCGGACCGGATCCCAGAGATCGGTCCGGTCGTCCGCCTGCGGGCCGGAGACCAGGAGGATCCGGCCCTGCGGGTCGAGTGCGATGTCTCCGATCATGCCTGGGTCCTCGGCAGACGGAAGGCTGCCGCCGGTCCGCCGGAACGGGGACCTGGTGCCCAGGACGGTGAGCACCGACCTGGACGGCGCCGTGTCGGTCTCCTCCTCGGTGCTGAGGACGGCGAAGGTTCCGCCATCGCGACTGAAGGCCATCAGGTCGACGCAGTCAGGGCCACCCTCGGCCGCCGCACCGGACGGTACCGGACAGGGAGTCGTGGGAAGCCGGGCGGCCAGAGCCTGCCCTGACGGTACGTCTATCACTTCGGCCCGGTCGCTGCCGGCCGACTGCACCGCCCTGCCCAGCAGTTCGCCGTCCGGGCTGAACAGCGCCTGGGTGGCGGTGCTCTGCTGCCAGCCGGAGGCGGTCGCGCGGCCGAGCCGGACGGAGCGCACCATGGGGTCCGACCCGCCCGCCAGGTACCGGACCGCCCCGCCCGCCAGGTCGATCCGCAGTTGGCTGACGGACTCGTCGATCAGCGTGGAGCGGAGCACCGGGTCCCCCGCTTCGCTGGTCCGCCACAGCAGCAGCTCGCTGCCGTCCAGGGTGGCCAGGAACCTGCCGTCCGCGCTGAAGGCCAGCTCGGTCACGCCGGGGTGGTCGATACCGGGCAGCTCCCGCCCCGACGCCACCTCCCAGGTCCGCACGGTCTTCCCGGCGACCACGAGTCGGTGGCTGTTGGGGGTGAACACGATGGCGCCGGCAGCGCACTGGGCGGCGCGCACCGCCCGTTCCCAGGGGCCGGACAGCTTCCGCCGCCGGGTCACGTCCCAGACCTGGAGCGACCCGGTCGGCGGGCACACCGCCATCAGCCGGTCGTCCGGGCTGACGACGTCCCGCTCGTCGCCCCCGGAGGCCTCCACGAAGGCGTCGCCGTCGCCGTTGCCGACCGCGATCTGCGCTCCTGAGGTCAGGACGTGCCGTTCCAGCAGGATCCGCCGGTCGCTGAGACTCCACAGCCGGGTCACCAAGTCGCCGCCGATGGCCGCCTTGGCCGCCCAGCCCCGCACCACCAGCGTCCGACCGCTCGGGCCGAAGGCGCTGTCGCCCTGCCAGGCCGGCAGCGGGGCACCTTCCTGCTTCCCGGTCAACAGGTTCCATAGCCGCACCCCGGTCGAGGTGTCGAGGGCGAGGGTGCGGCCGTCCGGGGAGACGGAGAGGGAGTCAGCGCCCGCCACCCCAGGGATGGCGAAGGAGCTGAGCAGCCGGTGGGTGGCGACGTCCCAGCGCTCGACCCTCCCCTTGACGACGGTGACCGCCACCCGGCCGTCCGCGCTGAGCTGCGTGTCTTGCCCGGTGCCGGTGTCGGTGCGGATGCCGCTGCGGGGAATCCTGAAGAGGTCCTGTTGCTGCTGTTCCATGGCCCCGACCAGCGCGGACCTGGTCTCCGGCGTGTCCGCCACCCGCCAGGCGGCGACGCTGAGCCGCATCGCGGTGACCGGATCGGAGGAACGCAGGCTGTCGGCGACAGAGGCAATCCTGCGGGCCTCGGCCAGTACCCGCTGACGCTCGTCGGCCAGGCTCTGCCGCCAGGCGATGAGGCCGGCCACCAGGGCCAGCACCACCAGCACGGACAGCGCCGCTGCGAGACCGCGGAAACGTCTGGCCGTACGCGTCGCCGTGCGCCGCTCCCGCTCCCGGGCTCGCAGGCCGGCGGTGAGGAAGGCCGCCTCCTCGCCAGTGAGGTCGCGGTCCCGGGAGGAGCCGGGGAAGGCCTCCTCGGCTGCGGCGAGCCGGGTGCCTCGGTAGAGGGCGCCGGGATCGCGGCCGAGGTGCTGCCATGCCTCGGCCGCTTCGGTGAGCTGCCGGTGGACCCGCAGCCGGTCGCGTCCGGCGTCGATCCAGGCGTTCAACCGTGGCCACGCGGTGATCAGCGCCTCGTGGGACAGGTCGACGATGTCGTCGTCCAGGGTGACCAGCCTGGCCCGGGCCAGCTGTTCGAGCACCGCGGCGGCGTCGGCGGGCCCGTCCGGGCCGAGTTCGGCGCGGGGCGCCGGCCGACGGGTGTCCTGGGTACCGTCGCCCGGACTGATCAGGCGCAGCAGGATCCGACGGGCTAGGTCGGCCTGGACCGGGGTGAACCCGGCGTACACCGCCTCGGCGGTACGGGCGATGGCGCCGTACAGGCCGCCCGCGGCCTCGTACGCCTGCACGGTCAGCGCCCGTCCGCTGCGGCGGCGCCAGGTCTCCAGCAGCGCGTGCGACATCAGCGGCAGCCCGCCCGGCTCGCCGTCCACCTCGGCGACGATGCGTGCGGTCAGCTCCCGCTCGACCACCAGTCCCCGGGTGGCGGCCGGTTTGACCACGGCCTCCCGCAGGTCCTCCCGGCTCATCGGCCCGACCAGGAGCGTCGCTGCGCCCAGGGCCTCCGCCAGTTGCCGGTGTTCGGCCAGGCGGCCGAAGAAGTCGGCCCGCACCGCGAGCACCACGCGCAGCCGGCTGCCCGGTTCCCGTGCGGCCAGCAGCAGTTCGACGAACGCCGCGCGCTCGGCCGGGTCGGTGCACAGGGAGTGCACCTCCTCGAACTGGTCGACGATGATCCAGGTGTCCGCATCGGTTCCGGTCCCCTCCGCCGGAAGCAGCCGCTCGCAGTACGTAGCCGCCGGACGTCCGCCGGGGGTGACGATCCGAATGGCGGCGGGGCGTACGGCCGGGTCGTCCGATTCACGCAACCTGGGTATCAGCCCCGCCCTCAGCAGCGACGATTTCCCGCTTCCCGAGGCTCCGACCAGGGCCGATATCCGGTGTCGGCACGCCAGGTCCAGGAGATCCGCGGCCAGCCGGTCGCGGCCGAAGAACAGCTCCCGGTCGCCCGTCCCGTACCGGGCCAGCCCCCGGTACGGCTGGTCGGGATCGTCTTCCGCGGACCGCTCCGTCGCGGCCTGCGCCGCGGCTGCCTTCCGCCAGCGGTGTTCCCAGTCCTGGGGGTCCCCGCCGCAGGCCACCGCGTAGGCCAGCGTCACGGGCAGCGTCGGCAGCCTCTCCCCCGCTGCGGCCTGCGACAACGTGGTCAGCGAGAACGGCGTGTGCCGTGCCATTGACCGGTAGGTGAGCCCGCCGGCCTCGTCGCGGAGCTTTCTGAGCTCGAACGCGAACCGCTGGGCCGGCCCCGCGCCCGGGTCCAGCGGATTCTCCCGACGGCCCATCAGTTCCCCCCATGTCCGGACAGTGCGCTTCGGCACCACAGTGTGGCAAAGCCGGAACCGTCTTCGCCCGGACCTCCCCCGGACCTTCCCCGAGCCTCTGTCCGATTGTTCGGAGTGGCGGGACGGGGCTGCCGAACAACTCCCGTGCCGCTGAACTCGGTGGTGCACGGCCCGACCAGGGCCCGAACACCGAAGGAGCCAGAACGATGAGGACACACAAGCGGCTTGTGGGCGCACTTGGCGCGGCCCTGGCGTTGGGCGCGCTGGCCGCCCCCGCCGCCGGCGCGGCGACGGTGCACCCGATGGGCACCAGCAGCTACCAGCGGTTCACCAACATGGCCGGCGGCTTCGGCACGCACTACTTCTCGACCAAGAACCACTACGCCGGCTACGACGCCCAGACCTGCGTGGCGATCAGCGGCTACACGGGCTCGGTCCTGGACCGCGGCTACGCCGTCTCGCTGCGGGCCGCCCCGTCCCGCAAGGCGTTGTGGGTGAGCCCGACCTACTTCACCGACCGCAACAAGTGCAGCCCGTGGAAGAAGCACAAGGGCAGCGTCTACACCCGGATCACCACCTACTCGCTCACCTTCATCGCCTCCGCCAAGGTCTGGATCTACACCAACTAGCGGGAAAGGGAGGAACATGCTCGGCCGCCGAGTTCTCAGGACCGCTGCCGCCGGAGCGGCCCTGGCAGCCGCCCTGCTCACCGGATGCGCCACGGCACACCGGCCCGACCCGGTCCGCTCCGTACCGCCCGGCGCCACCGCGAGCCCGGTGCTCGTCCCCCTCAGCAGCGGGACGACCACAGCCGTTCACTGGCTGCTCGTCAGTTACCGTGACTCGGATGGGAGTTCCTGCCTGACAGTGATCGTCTCTGGCGAGCAGGAGATTCCGGCCTGCGACATCGAGGTGGGGCGACGCCAACTGGTGAACGCGGCCATCGTGGTCGAGAACGACATCGCGCTGATGTACGGCCGTGCCGATCCCACCGTCCGGCACGTCTACCGCACCGGGGCGGACGGGGTACGCCACCAGTTGCCCCTGGAAACCGATCGGCTCACCGGCAACCGGTACTTCATCGTCGCCTTCGCCGAGGGCACGGTGGACGACGTCACCGCCGTGTCGGTCACCGGCGGCCTGACATCCCTGCGGGAGGAGATCCAGAGCCTCGGCTCGACGCGGTAGTCCCGTGGACACCGCCACCGTGGCCGTGCCCGAAGGAGCTGTGCTTCTTTGCAAGGTGCAGAGATGAGGGAACAGCGGTGGAAGGGGTAGGACTCCGCGAGGTCCGGGACCGTTGCTGCCGGTCTTGCCGACCGGCAGCACGGCACGGAGCGTCGGCCTGCGAGAACGCCACCGGCGATCTGCCGGGCCGTATGTCGCACGACCGGTGTCGTCGGCAGGTCAAAGCAACTCACGGAGTCCTACGAGACGCCGGCCACGACTGCGGCCGGCGGAACCGCCTGGACCACCGGAGTCAGGTCCTCCAGCACGGCCAGCACCTAGCTGTAGCCGTCCTTGCCGGTGCCGACCGGACAGCGCACATGAAGCGGCTGCGCACCGAGCTCGGCACGCAGCCGCGCGGTGTCCTGTGTCGTGGCGGCGTCCATCCTCGCACCGACCCGAGCGCACGAATGCACCCCGCCCTCCCCGAGGAGTGAGGGACGGGCGCATTCGTGCGGGCTATTTGATGGCGGCTCGCACAACCAGTTGGAGCGCGTGGCCCCGGGAATTAGAGGTCTGAGGGGCCCTGCGCTTCTCGGACAGCGGCGTTGAGGGTTCTACCTATGCCGCTGCCTGCAACTCCTCGTACTCGGCGTGGACTTC
>NZ_JBIAIQ010000079.1:0-14939 GCF_042871525.1 Streptomyces sp. NPDC005784 | reverse complement strand
CGGGAGACATCGACGAGGCCCGCGTCATCGAGCCGGTGAACGACGGCTTCATGCAGGCGGCCCCACACGCCGGCCCTCGACCAGATCATGAACCTGCGGTGTGCGGTCGACTTGGATATCCCGAAGCACGGCGGCAGGGCTCGCCAGGCGCATCCGCTGACCAGCACGTAGATGATCGCCGCGAACAGCGTCTCATCAGGCGTGTTCTGCTTCCCGCCGCCCTGCGGCCGTACCCGGTCCTCCGGGATCAACGGCCTTGCGAGCTCCCACAAGCCGTCCGGAACAATCCAACTCCACGTACCCCGCCCCATACAAAGCCCAACGACCAACCACCATGTAGGACACCGTCTAAACAGCCCGGTTCGACGCCGGAGGCAACGCAGCGGCGTTGTCACAGGCGCCGCCACGCTCGTATACACACTGAGGACCTGGTCGGCGGCCGTGATCTGAAGCAGTCGCAGCAGCTGGTCGGGCGGGGCGGCGATGCGCAGCGTGGTGATCTGGTGGAGGGTCAGCAGCAGGTTCAGGGCTGTGGAGTCCGCGAACGTCACCGCCGCGGCGTCCAGGACGAGGACCGGATGCGCCGCGGCGGCCTCCGCTGTCCGGCGCAGCGCGTGCGCCGTGGTCATGTCGAGGTCGCCCTCAGCGGCGATCACCCAACTGCCCCCGAGCGGATACTGCGCGGCAGCAGGCTCCGGACGGCGGGCACGCTCGGACACGGGCAACTAGGTCGTCGGCTCACCGGCTCCAGAACTGGGCGAGGGCTCCTTCTCTGTACGGGGCGGGGCTGACGCTGAGTTCACCGGCGAACGGGCGGTCCAGGACGAAGACCAGGAGCAGGCTGAAGCCGACGAGCCCGGCGAGCGAGGCGACGAAGAGGATCTGGACCCTCAGTTTGCGCATGCCATAGAGGAACGTGAGGGGGACCAGGACGAGTGCTCCGCCGAAGGCCAAGGCCTGGAGCAGCGGCGGGAGTTCCTGGCGTGCCATGGTGATGCGGGCGCGGCGCTGGGAGGCGACATCGTCGAGATGAGTGACGGCCTCCTGGTAGAAGACCTGCTCGTTCTGGCTCTTCGGGTCGTATTTCTGGAGTACCTGGAAGGCGGCTCGGAGGTGGGTTTCTGTGGCCCCGTAGCTGGGGTTTCCCGCGCGCATCCGGGGCCACTGGTCCTCGACGACCGCGTGGACGTAGCCGCTCATCGCGGAGTCGAGACGAGCACGCACCTGCGCCGGGAACGCGGCTGCGTCACGGGTGATGAGCGCCGCGTCGGTGGCCTCGGTAGCGACGATGGTCTGGGTGTCCTCCAATTGGGTCCAGAGAGTGACGATGACGAAGGCGAGGATGATCCCGTAGATCGCGCCGAACATGCCGAGTGTCACCCCGACCATCTCGTTGTGCTCGCCCCGGGCCACCGAAGGGTACTTGCGGCGCAACAGCACACTGCCGCCTACAGCGAGGAGGACGGTCCCACCGACGGTGACGACGGCCAGTGTGAAGGTGCTGAAGTGGTTGAGCAGCCAGAGCGAGATATGCACGGAGTCTAGAGCGGACACAACTGCCCAAACGCGCGGTGGTGATGAGCGGCGACGGGTGTGGCGGGGAAGTTCACACCATCGAGTGAGAGACGGGTTCCGCGTAACCCTGTGCGTGCTTGCGTCTCACCCGGTCGTCCGGCTGACGAGGAGCGGTGGGTGGCGTACCGGGCCGGTGGCCTGGTCGGGCAAAGGGCGGACGTTTGACCCTACGCAGCCGGTAGTTGGTCGTACATCCGGAACGTGTAGATCGCGTCGTAGGTCATCAGATTTCCGCTCGACGCCGGTAGCCCCAGTCGCCGGTTGAGTGGCACTGTCAGGGGCCCGCAGTGTTCGGCGGCGGGGGCGGTGAAGGAGTCGTCGTAGGCCGAGAACTTGATCACCGGTGGATCCTGCGAGACCCATTGCGAGGGCCCCGACCGCTTGAGCTGGAAGTCGACCGGTGCGCTCGCTCCGATGGTGCATCGGTGCGACAGCAGAGGGCTCAACAGCCTGAGGCGAAGGCTGAACTGTCCGGTATAGAAGTCGGATCGGTCACCGTACTCCGGCTTGATAGCCAGCCGAAGGAGCCGCGAGTGCTCATCTGCCGCAGTGCCGGTGAGCCCGCCCGGAACGGCGGTGGGCGTGCTGTGCATCGCACCCCATACCTGTGCCTTCGTTCCGTCCGGCATCGGTCCTTCGGCGTGCGTCATGGTGATCGGAGCGAGAGCCACAGCGACCGTCCCGATCGTCAACTGTGGTGCCGCAGTGTGGACTTCGCACCGCCAGCGCGCGGGGTCGGCCCCGGTCGGAAGGGCGGGGCAGTCGCTGAAGTCGGTTGCGGACTGGGTGGTGGTCGAACTGGGCTGCGCGTACGCGAAGCTCGGTGTATACACCCCCGCGAGCCCTGTCAGGGCAGCGGCACCGGCGAGAGTGAGCGCGGCGCGGTGGGCCAGAGACGGGCGGCGGCCATCGGTGGTCGTGTTCAACATGACCACAGAGTGCTGGCCATGACCGGGCAACCGCTATCAGTGACGTCCCCGCCTCAACCCTGAGCTGACCCTGACGATCTGTCAGGGGGGATGTGTGGTCGTGTCTACGGGATTCTTGGGGCGCTTGTAGGGGGCACGGCAACTCGGTGGCGCACCTGGCACCATGACGCAGTGCTTTCTTCCTTCGAACCTCCGCGGAGGCGGCACGCGCCTTGCTTGCCGACGTCGACTCCGCAGCAGATGGTGCGGCTTACAGCCGACCGGGCATGGTCGCCCACAAGAACTATTCCGCTGCTGCCGCTACTCGTCTGGCCCGCTCCGATGAACCCCACGACCGCAGAGTCGCCGCCGCGCATCCCGGTTGCCGGCCGACACGATCGAGGGCCTCCTGGCCGACGACGACGGCGCCGTACGACGTCGAGCCGCGACCAGCCCTGCCATTCCAGCCGGCCGTCCCGCTGATCGTACTGCTCGGGGCCGCAGACCGGGCCGTCGCGGCAGGAGCTGCCGCCAACCGGATCCTTCCCGTGGTCACGATGCATCAGATGCTCGACCAAGTAGGACGGTGACGACGCTGACGCTGTCACCGGCCTGATCGAGATGCCCGACGGCTTCTGGAAGGTCGGGAACGAACGCTTGTTGTGAGCGGGGCAGGGGTGAGCGGGGGAGAGGCGGCCAATCAAACTGGCGCCGGGGATGCGACGGTCTGAGGCCTACGGATGTCGTACCGTCGACGCGCGAGGGACAGCCCGGGCGGGATAATCCGGGCGTGACCCTCACCGCGCGACAGCTCACCCTGGCGACCCTGGACCGTCAGCTCCTGCTGGAGCGCAGACGCCTCGATGCGGCGGAGGCGGTCCGGCGGGTCTGCGCCGTTCAGGCACAGGCGCCGGAGTCGCCGTACGTGGCCTTGTGGAACCGTGTGGAGGCCTTCGTGCCCGAGGAACTCGACGCGGCGTTCACGGATCGCCGGATCGTGAAGGCGACCCTCATGCGGAGCACTCTGCACGCCGTCCACGCCGACGACTACGCGCCGTACCACGCCGCCATGGTCCGGAGCCTGCGGGCATCACGGCTCTACGACCGCCGCTACACCTCGACCGTGCTGACCGACGACGACGCCGACGGGCTGCTTTCGCGTCTCGCCGAGTTCCTCGCGCGCCCCCACACCGGTCCCGACGTGGAGGGGGAGGTCACGGCGCGCTTCGGTGAACACGCGCACCGCGTGTGGTGGGCGCTGCGGACGTATGCGCCGATCCATCACGCGCCGACCGGCGGTCCTTGGTCCTTCAAGCTGCCGAACACCTACCTCGCCTCGCCCGTTGCCCCGGGGGCCGCGACATGGGACGCGGCGGCAGGCGTACGGCGGCTCCTGCTCGCCCACCTGAGAGCGTTCGGACCGGCATCGGCACAGGACTTCGCGCGGTTCACCCTTCTGGGGCGCCCCGTGATCACCCAGGCGCTGAGCGAGCTCGGCGACCAGGTGGTCCGGGTTCCTGGTCCGGGCCGCGCCGTCCTGTTCGACCTGCCGGGTGCCACCGTGCCTGCCGAGGACACCCCCGCGCCGCCGAGGCTGCTGCCGATGTGGGACAGCACGCTGCTGGCTCATGCACTCCCCGGGCGAGTCATGCCCCAGGACTACCGGCCGCTCGTCGTCCGGCGCAACGGCGACATCCTGCCCACCCTGCTCGTCGACGGGCAGGTCGCCGGGGTGTGGCGCACAACGAACGGCGCTCTGGAACTGACCGCATTCCGCAAACTCGACAAGGCGGCTTGGCGCAGCCTGACCGAGGAGGCGGAGAAGCTGGCGGCACTGCTCGCCGGCCGGGACCCGGCCGCGTACAGCCGTTACAACCATTGGTGGGAGAAGGGAATCCCGGGCGTCGAGACCAGGACGGTCAAGGGCCGCTGAACCGGGTCCGAGCGGGCGCGCGATGCCGAACTTCCCTCGGGCTGGGGGTACTTCCTGTTGGGGAGAGGCTGAGTCCGCCCATGTGATGGCCTCGTAGGGCCTGTATCGAATGTCTGGTCACAGCCGCTCGTTGATGGCCGCTGTGAGGACGGTCGCCTCGTAGCGGACCGTGAGTTTGTCGTACCTCGTGGCCACGGCGCGATGCCTTTTTAGGCGATTGATGCCTCACTCGACCGCGTGCCGAGCCTTGTAGTACTCCGGGGCGAACTTTGGTGACCGCCCGCTGAGGGAGCCTGTTCCCTACGGTTCCGAGCCTGGTCGGCCTTGACCGGGATGGTGCAGCTGATGCCACGCTGCCGCAGGTGGGCGCGGTTCTTGCGGGAGGCATGCGCCTTGTCAGCGCGCACGCGGTCGGGACGGGTGTGGGACCGGCCGGGTCCGAGCCGCGGCACCCGGACGCGGCTCAGGACGACCTCGAACTGCGGGGAGTCACTCTGCTGCCCAGCCGTGATCACGATCGACATGGGCTTCTGCGCTGTTCGACAGCGAGGTGAAGTTTGGTGGTCAGGCCACCTCGCGAGCGCCCAAGTCCGTGGTCTTCCGGCTCGGTGGCGACTTCACCCGCGAGTGTGGTTGCCCAGTCGCGTACCGCGCGGCCGGCGAGTCCCAGCCGGACGGAGAGGAAAACCGGAATGGCCGCCAGCGATGCCGCCAGCAGACAACCTGATACCGGCGAAGTCCAGTCCGGCCCGCCCATCACCCACGCCGTGAGCACAAGCACGGGTGCGGGCGCGGTGACCATCAGCACGCGCGTTGCCCGTAGCGGTCTGCCGATGCGCAGTGCGTACACGGCGGAAACCGTGAGGCTGGGCAGCGCGAACAACAAGGCCCCGAGGAGCGCGCCTTGGATCTTCAGTTCCATCGGCGAGGTCGGATCCTCGGGATAGATCCCGTAATACGCGCCGCGGATGAACAGCCAGGACAACTCGGTCCACGAAGCCTGGTACACGTCCCACGCCGTAGTGGCCAGCGCCGCGCACGACAGTAGGGCGTAGGACAGCACGATGGTCCACGCGCCGCGTCGGCGTGCTGAGGCAGACGCGCAGGTGCGAACGATGCCCAAGAGGGCTCCGGCGGTAGCCGTCAGCAGGCCCAGTACGGAGAGGAGCGCCTTGAAGCCCCGCAGTGCCACCCTGCCGGAATCCTCCGAGGGCGGATTCCAGGCGTCCGTCGACACGATGCCGACGCCGGCCGGCACCTGGTGCTGCGAGAGTTCGAACTGGACCGAATGAGTTGTCTGCGATTCGGGTCGGCCGTCGACGCGCAGTCCCCACGGCTGCGGGACCTCCAGACTCCACGACCAGTGTCCCGGCAGCCGGGACACCGCGTTGCCGCTGTCGTCGTACAGCCTGGCATCCAGTTTGTAGTGGGAGCCTGGTCCCCGCTACTGCTGGAGAGGGCCCGGATCCACACGATCCGGGCCCTCTCGCTTTCCCGGGACGACCGCCCGTCTGGCTCCTGCCTGGCACGAGGCCAGGCGGCTGGGCATCCCCTGGCTGCGCGGGCGGTGTTCGGTGTCGTGCCGGCGCGGCGCGGCCTCGGCGGCAGGTTCGGTCGCGAGCGCGGTGGAGCGCGGCGCGCAGCAACTGGTGGGGGTTCCATCGGCGGGCCGGACTCGTGACGGCCCGGGCCGGGCGGTCACGACGGGCGGAGTCCGGTCAGTCCCGGGGCGATCCGGCCGGGCAGGCGGAGCATCGCGGTCCACCTGTTCGAGCACAGCATCCTCGTGCAGATTGTCTTCGGGGCGATGTGCTCGCACACCTCGTGCGGCGGGGCGACGAGCGCGGCGCCGACGGCCTGGGCGGCGATCTGGATGTCGCAGGCCTTCTCCAGGTAGTACATCCGTAGGAACGCAGCGTGTCCGTGGCAACGTGACGCTTGCGTCCTTTGATCTTCTTGTCGGCGTCGACGCCCTGCCTGTCCTCGGCGGCGTTCGCCGAGGACCGCATGCTCTGCGCATCGGTCGACTTGTGCTGGAGTGCGCTCGAACTCGTAGCGTCGCAGACACCACGGTGCACGAGGCCCGTTCCGCCGTCCGCCTTCCACGGGATGCCGGCGTCGGAATTCGCCGCTTGGATCGACGAGGGGCTTCGTGCGCCCGAACGACAGGGAAAGGCTGGGACACGCCATGCAGGAACGCAGTCTGCGGGACCTCCAGGTATCGCCCATCGGTCTTGGGTGTATGGGTATGTCTGCTTTCTATGGATCCACCGATCGGCAGGAGAGCATCGCGACCATCCGGCGCGCCCTCGACCTCGGGGTGAACTTTCTCGACACCGCGCAGATGTACGGGCCGCTCACCAACGAGTCGCTCGTCGGCGAGGCGATCCGGGCACATCGCGAGGAATACGTGATCGCGACGAAGTTCAACTACCGTATGGACGACGCCGTACCGGGCGACATCAGCACGGTCGGCCCGCAGGACGGCTCGGCCGAGCACGTCCGCAGCTCCGTCCACGGCTCCCTGAAACGCCTGGGGACCGACCACATCGACCTGTACTACCAGCACCGGGTCGACCCGAACGTACCCATCGAGGAGACGGTCGGCGCGCTGGGCGAGCTGGTGGCCGAAGGCAAGGTGCGGTGCATCGGCCTGAGCGAGGCGGGCGCGGAGACCATCCGGCGCGCCCATGCGGTGCACCCGGTCACCGCGGTGCAGAGCGAGTACTCGCTGTGGTCACGGGACGTGGAGGCCGAGGTGCTGCCCGCCTGCCGTGAGCTGGGCATCGGCTTCGTGCCGTACTCGCCGCTCGGCCGCGGCTTCCTCGCCGGGCGGTTCACTTCGCCGGACGATCTGGACGCGAACGACTGGCGCCGCCAGAACCCGCGTTTCCAGGACGCCAACCTGGAGGCGAACCAGCGGCTGGCGGCAAAGGTGAAGGAGATCGCCGCCGAGAAGGACGTCACCCCGGCCCAGCTGGCGATCGCCTGGGTGCTGGCCCAGGGCGAGGACCTGGTACCGATCCCGGGCACCAAGCGCCGCACCTACCTGGAACAGAACGCCGCCGCGGTCGGCATCGCGCTGACCGAGGAAGACCTGTCCCGCATCGATGCGGAGCTGCCCGAGGCGTCGGGTGAGCGCTATGACGAGGCAGGGATGCGAGCCGTCAATCGCTAGCGCGGGTGTGTGCGGCCAGATGGAGGGCACGCGGCTGCCAGGGCGCACCGGCATCCGGGCAGAGCCGCGAAAGCCCGGCCGACTGGGCAGCACCGACTGCCCGGACGAAGGCGGCGAGGGCCGGACCGCGTGCGTTCCGGCCCCACCCCGTTCCTCGACTCGCGCAAACCGGGGCTGCGTCGTGGACCCGCCGAAACCCGCTGCCGTTTCGGCGGCCGGCCTGCGAGCATCGGGCAAGGGCTCAACCCGGCGGGGAATGAAGGCGACTTCCCATTCGGTATGAACGACTACAGCGTCGGCTTCCAGGCGCACCAGAACGCGACCTGGCGCCGCCCGCATCGGCGACGTCGACGCGAACGCGCGGCGCGCCATGTGTGCGCCCACCCTCCTGTCCGGCCCGGCAACGTCCACCCGCGTCTCCAGCCCGCACAACGAGTGCACCGGCCGCAGCCGGGAGAACAGGCCGCCGTCTTCGCCCTGCGCCTCCGCCGGAAGATCCCGGCTGTCGGCAAGCTCGTACGTCGCGCAATTCGGCTCTGTCGGGGATCCTGTGATGTCGCAGGGTCATGGGCTGACGAGTACGCGTTGGCGTAGGAGGTCGAGGTTGGCCCGTCCGCAAGCCATGCGCTTGATGTCCCTTCTCGGATGATCTGGCCGGAAGCACTGCTCGTGACCTGCGGCGACCAGGTCGGCTGAGACAAGCAGCGGCTCGAAATCTCAACTGATCTGATCCGGTGCGTACGGATGCTGTACGCCGTCTCAGGCCGATCCGGTCTGTGGGGGTTCAGTGTTCGCAGTCGGCAGGCCCGTACCCTTCCCCTCGACTGGGTGACCTTCGGGGCGTCAGCAGTGGTGGGCAAAGGCTGCGTGCATGGCCTTTCGCAGGACGGGGGCGGGGCGTGTGGGACAGGGCGGGTAGACGGTCCTGCCCTCCTTGATGGTCTCCACGACGGTGATGTCCTTGATCTTCCGCTCGGGGATCGTGAGCGGGTTGTGGCTGAGGATCACGAAGTCGGCCAGCTTGCCAACCTCGATGCTGCCCTTGGCGTCCTCTTCGAAGTACTGGCGGGCGGCGTTGATGGTGATGGACTTCACCGCGTCCAGGGCCGACACACATTGGTCCGGGCCCAGGACACTTCCTGAGGTGCGGGTGACGCGGGTGACCTGGCTGGACAGGATGGCGATCGAGTTGGGCAGGGCGACGGGTGCGTCGTGGTGCGAGGTGTAAGCCATGCCGCGGTCCACTGCCCACCGGGCCGGCGAGATTTCGACAGCGCGTTCGGGGCCGAGCACGGTCTTGCGGTACCAGTCACCCCAGTAGTAGGTGTGCATGGAGAAGAACGACGGGATGATCCCGAGATCCCGGAACGCCTCGATCTGGTCCTCGCGGGCCGTCTGGCAGTGGATCGCCGTCGTACGCCGGTCCTGTCCGGATTCTTTGGTGGCCGAGCGCACGCACCGGATGAGCTGGTCGATGGCGGCGTCGCCGTTCACATGCGCGATGACGTGCCAGTTGTTGGCGAAACCCGCCTGGACCTGGGCCAGGACGTCCTCGTCCGGCAGGGTCGCATAGCCGCGGTATTCGTCGTCCTGGTCCTCGGGCGGGGTGAGGTAGGGCTCGGTGAGCCAGGCGGTGCGCCCCTGGGGCGAGCCGTCCAGGACCAGCTTCACCCCGGCTGCGCGCAGGCCCTTGGTGTACTCCCGGCTCGCCTGGACCGTGGCAGGGGATTTCATGGCCTGGTCGGCCTTCACGTAGACGACCACGTCGGTGGGCAGGCCGGCGGGGTAGGCGTCCGCGACCTGCCGCATGAGGCCCAGGACCTCCAGGCTCGCTGCCCCTTCCTGCACGGTCGTGAAGCCGAAGCTCGCCGCCGACAGGAGGCCCACGGGCAGGAACTGCCCGCTGTCGACGGGGTCCATCCCGGCGACGGCCAGGTCGGCGGCGGGGTTGAACGCGGTCTCTTCCAGCACCCCGTTCGGCTCCCCGTACACGGGCCCGGATTCGGTTGCGCGCTCCAGCCTCCGCCGGATCACCCCGCCCTCCGGGTCCGGTGTCATGGCGGTGTACCCGAGTCGTTCGAGCCCCAGGCTGTTGACCGCTCCCAGATGGAAGGACTGGTGGATCGCCAGCACGGGCTTGTCGGTGGACACCGCGTCCAGGTCGTGGCGGGTGGGGTGCTTGCCCTCGGCGAGCATGGAGTCGTCGTAACCGAAACCGATGATCCAATCCGAGCGTTTCCCCACCTCGCTCTCGGCGAACTCGCGCAGTTTGTCCTGGAGGGACGCGATGTCGGTGACGTCGCCGTCGGGAGCGGCCAGGAGATTGGCGATCGTGGCCTGCAAGCCGGTGCCTGTGACGTGGCCGTGCGCATCGATGAAACCCGGCAGCAGAGCCTGATCGGGCAGCAGGGCGTGCATCCGCGTCTCTGGCCCCTGCCACGCGGCCTGTGCCCGGGACAGGTTGCCGACGAAGACGATCCGGCCGTCCTTGACCGCCACCGCCTCGGGCGCTGCCGACTTGTCGTCGGTGACCGTCACGATGGAACCGCCGGAGAAGATGATGTCGGCATCTCCAGACCGCGCTCCCGGTGAGATTGCCTGAGACATCACACACCACCTGTTCTCCCACGGATGACCAGCCTTCATTACGAAATGTAGTCGTTTGCGTACGAATCGCGAGCGAGCGACGCCGGCCAGCAGGCGCAGGATGAAGCCACTCGGCACACGCGCACGAGACTCACGGACCTTCATCGGGACGGGACACCAGCGGGCCGGATCATCTGAGACGGCGAGCGAATCGGACCCGTTCACCTGAGATCTGCACCAGATCGACAGAGACAGGACAGCGATCCGGCCGCTGTGGAGGGCGAGCCGTTCGTGCCCTGTGACAGCGCAGGTGAACCGATTGCCGTCGAAGTTGGACCAACCGTCGCTTGTGCCAGTGAAGATGGATCGCCGCAGGTCAAGAGGACCAGCCCGCTGCGATGGCCCGGATCAGGAGGGCGTCCGCCTCGGGGGCGCCTACCTACCATCTCGTGCCGAAGCCGGTCATCACCAGGTTGACCTGCACGGTCAACCTGGTGGGGTGAAAATCTGCTGCCGAACCCTGAGGCGGCTCATTGGCGCCGGATCCGGCCGGACCGCCAGAGGGGACCGGCCCGTGGCCGCCCGACGCGGTCCCCCCGGCTGCGGCCGGCATCCGGGCAGGTCCGGGCGACGCGGTGGGTTTCGTAACGCGCCGGATTCATCGGTCGTCCGACCGATCCGGTAAACCGCTGCACGGGTCATCGTGGCGGCATGACTAAAACCCCCCACCACGACCCCGCGGAGCCGGCCGACGCCACCCGCAGATCCATCCTCACCACCCTGGGCGGCGCAGCCCTCGGCGTGGCCGCTCTCGGAATCCCGGCTTCGCGCGCAGCAGCCGCAGACCCGGGCAACGGGCCCCAAGCCGCCGCCGGACCGGCCGCTGCCTGTGTCCTGACACCCGAGCAGACCGAAGGCCCCTACTATCTGGACCTCGAAACGGTCCGCAAGAACATCACCGAGGGCAAGGCGGGCGTCCCACTCACCCTCCGCGTGACGGTCGTCGACATCGCGACCTGCTTCCCGTTGCCCAACACGGCGGTCGATATCTGGCATTGCGACGCGCTCGGTGTCTACTCCGGCTACGCCGCGGGCGGCTCAACACCGGACACCACATTCCTGCGAGGCGTGCAGCTGACCGACTCCGCCGGCGTCGCGGAATTCACCACCGTCTATCCCGGCTGGTACGTCGGCCGCGCACTCCACATCCACGTCAAAACCCATGCCGGCGGAACCGTGTCCAACGGGACGTACCACGGAGGCCACGTATCCCACACGGGCCAGCTCTACTTCCCCGAGACGTACAACACCAAGATCGCCGCCTTGACCCCGTACCGGAACAACACGGCCACCCGCACCCTCAATGCAAGGGACGGCATATACCGCAACGGCGGGTCCTCGACCCTGCTGAGCATCACCCAGGCGAGCAGCGACCTCGGCAAGGGAGTAACCGGCACCGTGATACTCGGTGTCAATCCCGCCGCAACGCCCTGACGCACCCTCCCGAGGGCGGCCGAGCCGATGAGACCGGAAGGTTTCGCCCAGGAAGCCCGCGGCCAGGAACCGGGGATGACCCGGCACAGGACATGTGAGTTATGCGGAGCGGCGCTGACCGCCGGACCGCACGGCGGTCGGCCGGCTCGGTATTGCTCCAGTGCGTGCCGGCAACGGGCGTTCAGACAACGCTCGATGCACAAAGGCTCCGGAAGGGAACGGCCAACCGCACCGGATGCCTCCCCTCCGGGCTCGGGTCGCGGGCTGCCGCAAGCGCTCGACTCCTTCGTGGGGCGACGGCAGGAACTCTCCGTCCTGCGCACCTTGCTGAGGACGTCGCGCTTGCTCACGCTGACCGGTGCCGGTGGCGTCGGCAAGACGCGGCTGGCGCTGGAGTTCGCCAAAGGGCTGCCTGAGCGCTACGCGCGGGTGGAGCTGATCGAACTCGAGTCGTTGCACGACGACGCTCCGCTCGCGCAGTCCGTGGCCAGCGCGCTGGGCGTGGGCGAGCGAGCGGGGCGGCCCGGCACCGACGCTCTGGTCCGTGCGATCGGCAACACCTCCCGGCTGCTGATCCTGGACAACTGCGAACATCTGGCGGAGCCGTGCGCTCGGCTGGCCGCGACCCTGCTGAGCCACTGCCCCCGGTTGCGGATCCTGGCCACCAGCCGGGAGGCGCTGCGGGTTCCCGGAGAGACCGTGTTCCGGGTTGGTGAACTGTCTCTGCCGCCGACAGGCACCGGGGACGACCCTGAGGCCCTCCTGCGCTCGGATGCCGTCCGCTTGTTTGTCGAACGTGCCGCCGGCTGTGTGCCTGGCTTCACCCTCGGGCGTGGCAACGGTGCGACTGTCGCCGAGATATGCCGTCACCTGGACGGTCTGACGCTCGGCATCGAGCTCGCGGCGCGGCGCGTCGGCACGCTTCCACTGGACGACATCCTTGCCGCACTGAACGACCGGCTGCTCCAGCTGTCGCTCTTGACCGACGGAAGCCGGACAGGTCCCCGTCGTCACACCGGACTGACCGCCGCGATCGCCTGGAGCCATCGACTGCTCGAGCCGACGGAACAGGCGGTCTTCCGGCGTCTCGCGGTGCTCGTCGGGGGATTCGACGCGGGGGCCGCAGAGGCAGTCTGCGCCGGCGGCACCGTCGCCCCACGACAGGTTCTCGGCATCCTGTGCGCACTTGAGGCCAAGTCGCTGATCGTACGGCTGCCGGACAACGCACATCCCGCGCGGTTCCGGCAGCTGAGCGCCGTTCGCGCCTGCGCCATGGAGCACCTGATCGCGTCGGGCGAGCTGGACGCCGTACGGCGGCAGTCCCTCGACTGGCTGAACAGCCTCACGGAACGGGCCGGTGGCGAGGTGTTCGCCGACCAGGCTGTTGGGCCGCTCACCGGCGAACGGGACAATCTCGCGGCGGCCTTGGCCGACACCGGAGGCGGCGGTGGCGCTTCGCGCGAGCGGCTGGCCCTGGAACTGGCCCGCGTGTACTACCAGCATGAACAGCCTTCGGCTGCCCGCTCGCTACTGGACAAACTTCTGCGGGTGCCTGCCGGGCCTGCCCTCGACGGTGCGGTGGCGGCACTCGCCACCCGTGTCGCCTGTCAGCAGACCGACCTGGCCGGAGCACTACGCCTTGGTGAGCAGGCGGTACGCCAGGAAAGCACGCGGGACCACCCCGCCGGTCTCGCCAATGCCCTGGACGCGCGGGCGGCAGCACGGATGTGCCGCGGTGAATTCGCCGCCGCCGTCGCGGACCTGCGCGATTGCCTGCGTATCGTCTGTGCGCTCGGCCGACGAGAGGACACCGCATGGTGCACCCATCACCTTGCTTGGGCTCTGCTCCAGGCGGGCGCCGAGGCCGAGGCCGACTTGCTCATGGCTCGTTGCCTTCCGGTGCTCAGGGAGCAGGCTCACTGGAGCCGGGCTGCCGCCGCCCTGCACACCGCCGGCGCCGTACGGCTGTCCCTGGGCCGTCTGGACAACGCCGAGGAACTGTTCGGCGAGGTGCTCCGCATCGTCCCCGAAGCAAGCTTCCACGCGCTGTACCCGGTCGAGGGCCTGGCCCTCGTGGCCGCCGAGCGCGGTGACTTGCGGCGAGCCCTGCGCTTGTACGAGGCGAGCGCACATGCACGCCGCCGGCTGGACACCGAGCCGGAGGACCCATGGCGCCAGCGAGTGGAACTGACGGCAGCTCGTGCCCGGGCAGGGCTGTCGGCAGCTGCGCAGGACGCGGCCGTCAGCGGCGGACGTCGGCTGCGCGGGGACCGGCTCGTCTCATACGCCCTGCGGAGGGGAGGTGGCAACCCTCGCTCGGCGTCTTACGCCACGGCGGTCGTCGTGGACCAGTTCCCGCTCACGGGCCGGGAGTTCATGGTCGCTGAGCTCGTCGCCGAGGGGCTGACCAACCGCCAGATCGCCGAGCAGCTGGGTCTTTCGGCGCATACCGTCGCCACGCACCTGGACAAGATCCGCGACAAACTGGGCCTGCGCTCACGCACTCGGATCGCTGTGTGGGCGGCCACACGAAGCAAGGACGATGCCTGACGACGCGAGAGCGTCGCCCGCTACCGGGACCATTCGCAGTGCACCGGGCTTCGGCCCGGTGGTGAAGCGAATCTGAGACTGCTCTGACTTCGGATGTCAGGACGGATCCGCAGTGTTGACCTGGCCCATGTCAGAGCGGCCGGTTCTGCTGCCCGATGTACTACTTCACCCAGGGTCTACTCGTGCATGAGTGTCGGGCTGGGCGCCGGTCCGTGGGCGTGAGCGGACGAGTGTTCTCACCATGCCGACCCCCGCCACGACAGCGGCGAGGTGCACCACGGGGGCGACAGCGAGGTTCTCCGTAGTTTGACATCGGCGGGGTCAGCCACGGCGACGAACAAGGTTGGAGGCAGTTTCCAGCCGCTCCAGACGAAGAGCAAGCCCGACCCGAGCCAGCCGAGCGCCAGCAGGAGCCGATGGGGGGTACCCAGGCCGGACTCTTCCAGGCGAGTCCAACTGGCGGCGGCGCCGGCGAGTGCCCAGAGCGAGCCAACGCCTGTCAGTAGGCAGCAGTTGACATCCCGTTCGGCAGGTCTCGCGACTCCGAGGGTGCCGCTGGCCGCCCAGTACGCCCAGACAAGACCGACGATGCCTGCGACGGCTGCCGCCCATGCAGGAACGGGGGGGGGTGCCCCTATCTGTTTCGTCAACCCTGGCGTGGGTGGTCCGTAAGGGTTCGTGCTGGTTTTCGGGAGCGTCCCGCGAAGCGGGACGC
>NZ_JBIAIQ010000078.1:0-15347 GCF_042871525.1 Streptomyces sp. NPDC005784 | reverse complement strand
ACAACGAGTACAAGACCCAGGACGAGAACCACCTCCTGGAGACCACCGGCAAGCAGCTCCGCAAGCTGATGAGCTGGGTCGACGAAGAGGCGTAAGCCTCGCGACGGGGGCCGGGGCGGCATGCTCCGGCCCCTTCGTCGAACCCCGGGTAACACCTGGGGACACGGTCTTGGACATCCCGTCCAGCCACGGACGGGTGATCCTTCCGCGGAGGCGCAGGACGACCTCTGCGGCGCCACTACACTGCTGCACATCAACAACGCGTCAGGCCCACAGCGTCGTGCGTCTTCCACGCGGCTCAAGCGACCCCCAAGAAGTGCAGGCACGCCCGGGGGCCGCTACAAACCCTCCACCGCCTGCGGCCGTCGGGACGGCCGTCCGCATTGGACTTGTGAGGACTCACGTGAGCTCGAAACCTGTCGTACTCATCGCTGAAGAGCTGTCGCCCGCGACCGTAGACGCCCTGGGCCCGGACTTCGAGATCCGGCATGTGAACGGCGCGGACCGCGCCGAGCTGCTGCCCGCCATCGCCGACGTCGACGCCATTCTGATCCGCTCGGCCACCAAGGTCGACGCCGAGGCCGTCGCCGCCGCCAAGAAGCTGAAGGTCGTCGCGCGAGCCGGCGTCGGCCTGGACAACGTCGACGTCTCCGCCGCCACCAAGGCCGGCGTGATGGTCGTCAACGCCCCCACCTCCAACATCGTGACCGCGGCCGAGCTGGCCTGCGGTCTCCTCCTCGCCACCGCGCGCCACATCCCGCAGGCCAACACGGCACTGAAGAACGGCGAGTGGAAGCGCAGCAAGTACACCGGTGTCGAGCTCGCCGAGAAGACCCTCGGTGTCGTCGGCCTCGGCCGCATCGGCGCGCTCGTCGCGCAGCGCATGTCCGCGTTCGGCATGAAGGTCGTCGCCTACGACCCCTACATCCAGCCCGCGCGGGCCGCGCAGATGGGCGTGAAGGTCCTCACCCTCGACGAGCTGCTCGAGGTCTCGGACTTCATCACCGTGCACCTGCCGAAGACCCCCGAGACCCTCGGTCTCATCGGTGACGAGGCACTGCACAAGGTCAAGCCGACGGTCCGCATCGTCAACGCCGCGCGCGGCGGGATCGTCGACGAGGAGGCGCTGTACTCGGCGCTCAAGGAGGGCCGCGTCGCCGGCGCCGGCCTCGACGTGTACGCGAAGGAGCCCTGCACGGACTCCCCGCTCTTCGAGCTCGACGAGGTCGTCTGCACCCCGCACCTCGGCGCCTCCACGGACGAGGCGCAGGAGAAGGCCGGTATCTCCGTCGCCCGCTCGGTGCGCCTCGCCCTCGCCGGTGAGCTCGTCCCGGACGCGGTCAACGTCCAGGGTGGTGTCATCGCCGAGGACGTCAAGCCCGGTCTGCCGCTCGCCGAGAAGCTCGGCCGCATCTTCACCGCCCTCGCGGGCGAGGTCGCGGCCCGCCTCGACGTCGAGGTGTACGGCGAGATCACCCAGCACGACGTCAAGGTGCTCGAACTCTCCGCGCTCAAGGGCGTGTTCGAGGACGTCGTCGACGAGACCGTGAGTTACGTCAACGCCCCGCTGTTCGCGCAGGAGCGCGGCGTCGAGGTCCGGCTGACCACGAGCTCGGAGTCCCCCGACCACCGCAACGTGGTCACCGTGCGCGGCACGCTCAGCGACGGCCAGGAGATCGCGGTCTCCGGCACGCTGGCCGGCCCGAAGCACCTGCAGAAGATCGTCGCCGTCGGTGAGTACGACGTGGACCTCGCGCTCGCCGACCACATGGTCGTGCTGAGCTACGAGGACCGTCCTGGTGTCGTCGGCACCGTCGGCCGCATCCTCGGCGAGTCCGGCATCAACATCGCCGGCATGCAGGTCGCCCGCGCGGCCGTCGGTGGCGAGGCCCTCGCGGTCCTGACCGTCGACGACACGGTGCCGCAGAGCGTTCTCACCGAGCTCTCCGACGAGATCGGCGCGACGTCGGCGCGATCGGTCAACCTCGTCTGAGGTCCGTTCACGACGGCCTTTCACACGGCAGCAGAGGGCCGGGACACCCACGGGTGTCCCGGCCCTCGCGCGTCACGGGAGACCTCGGCCGCGGGACACCCGGCCGAGGGACACCCCAGCCGAGGCACACCTCATGCGGACGGTGTCGTCTCCGGCTCGATCAGGCCCTCGCGGTAGGCGATGGCCACGGCCTCCGTGCGGCTCGCGGCGCCCAGCTTGGCCAGGATGTTCGAGACATGGACGCTCGCCGTCTTGCCGCTGATGAACAGCTCCTCGCCGATCTGGCGGTTGGTGCGCCCCCGGCCGAGCAGCCGCAGCACATCGCCCTCCCGGGCGGTCAGCGCGGCGATGCGCTCCCCGGCGCCCGGCGACTCGGCGAGGCGGCCCCGCCGGACGAGCGCGTCCAGAGCCTCGCGCAGCGGCACCGCTCCGAGGCGCAGGGCGGTGTCCTGGGCCGCGAGGGCCTGTTCGGCGGCCTCCTCACGACGGCCGGCCGTGAGGAGCGCCTCCGCGAGCCGGCGTCTGCTGCGGGCCAGCTCGTACGGATCGCCGTAGCCGAACGCCGTCACGGCCCGGTCCCAGGCCGCCACGTCCGGACCGGTGCGGGCGCGCAGCCACTCCGCCTCGGCGCGGGCGAGCCAGGCCAGGCCCTCGGGGCCCTGCACGGTGCTCTTTCCGCTCTGGGCCGCCGTGCTCCTGGCCAGCTCCACCAGCTCGGTCGCGGTGTCCGCCCAGCGGTCGCCGCCCGCCGGGTCGCCGGACCGGCGTGACTCCTCGGCCGCGTCCGCGACCGCCGCCAGGGCGAGCGCGGCGAGCCGCACCACGACGGGGGGCCGGTCGGCGCCGGAGAACTCCGTGAGGGCCTCGGCCGCGGTGCGCACTCGTCGAACGGACTCCTCGGTGTCGCCGCTCCGCGCGGCCGCGTCGGTCAGCACGATGCTCGCGACGAGCGTCGCCATCCAGTCGAACGGCCGGTCGAGCAGTGCGCGGGCCCCGGTGACGGCCGCGTCGTGCTCGCCGCGGGCGAGGGCGACGTACAGGGCGGGACCCGTCGCGAACCCGCCCGCGACCGGCAGCAGTTCGGCGTCGTCGGCGGCCGCTCGCGCGCACTCGTCCCAGCGGCCCAGCGTGTAGAGCACCAGGGACTGGAGGTAACGCAGTTCAAGCGCGTACGGCGAGGAGAGGAGACCGGCCCGGCGGGCGCGGTCCACGCCGTCGCCGAGCCAGGTCAGGCATTCGTCCAGGTCGCCGGACTCGTAGGCGCCGATGGCGAGGTTGAACAGGGCCCGCATCTCCACCGGGAAGTTCCGCGCGCCGTGGGCCAGTTCGCGGGCGTGGCGCAGCCGCTCGCGGCCCTTCGGGGTGCGCCGGTTGTCCGCTTCCATACCGACCAGGGAGATCGTCAAGTCGGCCTGGGCGTCGGGCAGTCGGAGCAGCTCGGCGGTGGCCAGCGCCTGCCGGGCGACCCGCTCGGCGTCCTCGTCCCGCCCCACAAAGCGGGCGGCCATGACATGGGTCGCCGCCGCCCACACCCAGGTGTACGAGGGCGGCTCGGCGGGGATCATCGCGAGCGCCTCGCTGCTGTACGTGAACGCGTCCTTCAGGCTGTCGATCCGCATCAGGTGGCCCGCGAGGGTGTACCGCACCCGGGCGGCGAGCTCGGAGTCGGCGTCCGAACCGGCCCGGGCGAGAGCGTCGCGCGTGAGGTGGACCGCGCGATGCGTCTCACCGGCGCGGGCGGCGGCCGCCGAGGCGCGCAGGGTGAGGGCGACCGTGCCACCGCCCTCGGGGCGGGCGGTGGCGTCGACCACGGGCCACAGTTCGAGTGCGGCCTCCAGCTGGCGCAGCTCCTCGGCGGGCGCGCCGACGCGCTGGGCGTGGTCGGCGGCTTCGAGGGAGGCGGTGAGCGCGTCGGCCAGGTCGTGGCTCTCGCGCGAGTGATGGGCGCGCTCGGCCGCGTTCTGCGCCGAACGGGCGTGCCCCGCGAGGAGTTGGGCGAACCGCCCGTGCAGCCGGACCCGTTCGCCGGGCAGCAGGTCGGCGTACACGGCCTCGCGGGTGAGCGCGTGCCGGAACGAGTACGTCGCGTCGTCCCCGGGCACCAGCAGCTGGTGGCCGACGGCCTCGCGCAGCGCCGACTCCAGCTCGTCCTCCGGCAGTTGTACGGCGTCACGCAGCAGGTCGTGCTCGACGCGGCGCCCTGCGACGGCCGCCGTGCGCAGCACCTGCTGGGCGGTCTCGGAGAGTTGCTCGATGCGGATGAGGAGGACGTCGGCCAGTCCGCTGGGCATGGCGGGGGAGGCGGGGTCGCCGCCACCGGGCAGCGCGGCGAGCAACTCCTCGGCGTAGAAGGCGTTTCCCTCGGCGCGCTCGACGATGCGGCGGACCGTGGTGTCGGAGACCGGGCCGGTGCGCAGCGCGCGCACGAGCCGGGCCACGTCGGCGTCGGCCATCGGCCGCAGCTCCAGCCGGTCGACGGCGGGCAGCCGGATCAGCTCGGCGAGCAGCGGGCGCAGGGGGTGGCGGCGGTGCAGGTCGTCCGCGCGGTACGAGGCGAAGACCGCGAGGCGGCGGGCGGGGCCGCCTGGCGCGGGCCGCTGGAGCACGCCCCGGCTGAGCAGAAAGCGGAGCAGATCGCGGGAGGACTGGTCCGCCCAGTGGAGGTCTTCGAGGATCAGCAGGAGCGGGGCGACATCGGCCAGGTCGGCGAGGAGACCTGCAATGCCCTCGAAGAGCTGGAGCCGGCCACCCGGGTCCGGTGCGCTGCCGGTCCCCGAACCGGAGCCGGAGCCGGAGCCGGTCAGCCGGTGCACCGCCGGGTGTGCCGAGAGGGCCGGGGCGAAGCGGTCGTCGGCCGCCGCCGCGCCGAGGATCTCGGTGAACGGGAGATACGGCAGGCCCACGTCCCCGAGGTCCACGCAATGGCCGGTCAGGACCGTCGTCCCGGCGGCGGACGCGCGTGCCGCGGCCTCCGTGAGCGTGCGGGTCTTGCCGACGCCGGCGTCTCCGGCCACCAGGACCGCGCGCGGGTCCCCGTCCCTGGCGCGCTCCAGCACGCCGGTGAGCCGGGCGAGTTCGTCCGCCCGGCCGATGAACGGCGTGCCGAATGTCTGTGCCACGAGCCCATCCTGGCACGCCCCACCGACAACTCCCCGGCGTCGGCCTTCCGGGGACCCGGCCCCGTACTCGCCCCCTCGGTCGAGTCCGCCCGCGACGCCCCGACGCACCTTGACGCGCGCGGACGCCGAGCGGCGCCGGGCGCCGCACACGCGCCGCCGGGCGGGCCGGAACGATCCCGCTCCCGCACACGCGCCGCCGGGCGGGCCGGAACGATCCCGCTCCCGCACACGCGCCGACGCCGGGCGGGCCGGAACGATCCCGCTCCCGCACACGCGCCGACGCCGGGCGGCCGGAACGATCCTGCTCCCGCACACGCGCCGAGGCGGGGTGGGCCGGAACGAAGGACCCGATTCCCCGCTTGCGTGCCCAGGCGGGGCGGGCCGGAACGATCCTGCTCCCGCGCGCGTGCCGGGGCGGGGCGGGGCGGGTTGGAACGAAGGACCTGATTCCCCGCTTGCGTGCCGGGGCGGAACGACGGACCCGATTCCCCGCTTGCGTGCCCAGGCGGGGCGGCCGGAGTCCCGACGCGTGCCGATGCCGGGCGGGCCGGAGTCGTCCGGGCCGCCCGGCGGGTGAGTGCTCGGGCGTCGGCCGCCCGGCGGTCGGGTGTCAGGCCGTCGCCTGCTCGGGGGCCACCGCTTCCGGTGCCCCCTCGGCCTCGCGCACCGACACCTTGCGCAGGGTCGCCGCGGCCAGTGCCGCGGCGCCCAGCAGCAGGATCGTGCCCGCGACGGCCGCCGCCTGCATGCCGTTGGTGAAGGCCTCCCGTGCGGCCCCCGCCAGGGCCTGGCCCGCGTCGCCCGGCAGCTGTCCGGCCACGGCGAGCGCTCCGCCCAGCGTCTCGTGGGCCGCGGCCGGGACGCCGGCCGGGATGTCGTGGTGGTAGACCGCCGTGCCGATGGAGCCCAGGACGGCCATGCCGAGGGCGCCGCCGAACTCGGCCCCGGTCTCCAGCAGGGAGGAGGCCGAGCCCGCGTTGCCGACGGGGACGGTGCCGAGGGCCAGGTCCATCATCTGCGACATCACGATGACCATTCCGGAGGCGAGGACACCGGCGGCGGCCAGCACGAGCCACAGGGAGTCGGTGCCGGCGAAGGTCAGCAGGCCGTAGCCGCAGGCGGCGATGACGAAGCCGCCGGAGACGACATGGGCGCGGTGGACGCCCTTCTGCACGAGCTGCGCGGAGACCGGCGCGGCCACTCCGACCAGGACCGTCGGGAGCAGGGCCCACAGGGCGGCCTCCATGGAGCTCTTGCCGAGCACCGACTGGAGGTACTGGGTGGTGAAGTACGCCGAACCCAGCATGCCGAAGGAGGCGATCAGGTTGAGTACGACGGCGGGAGCGAAGCCGCGGCCGCGGAACAGGGCGGGGGAGATCAGCGGGGACTTCGCGGTGCGCTGGCGGTGGACGAACAGGGCGGCGAAGACCAGGCCGACGAGGACCGAGGCGACGTACTCGGTCCTCCAGCCCTCGGAGGGGATCTCCTTGACGCCGTAGATCACCGGCAGTACGGCGGCCATCGACAGCGGCACGCTGAGCAGGTCGAAGCGGCCGGGCGCCGGATTCCTGGACTCGGGCAGCAGGAGCGGGCCGAGGACCAGCAGCAGTGCCATCGCGGGCAGGTTGACCAGGAAGACCGAGCCCCACCAGAAGTACTCGACGAGGACACCGCTCATCACCGAACCGAGGGCGATGCCGCCGGTCATGACGCCGGACCACAGGCCGATCGCCTTCGCGCGCTGTCCGGGGTCCGTGAACATCGTGCGGATGATCGCCATGGTCGACGGCATCAGGGTCGCGCCGCCCAGGCCGAGGACCGCGCGGGCCGCGATCAGCATCTCGGCGCTGTTCGCGTAGGCGGCCAGCACCGAGGCGGTGCCGAACGCGGCGGCGCCGAACAGGAGCAGCTTGCGGCGCCCTATGCGGTCGCCGAGCGAGCCCATCGTCATCAGCAGGCCGGCGAGCACGAACGCGTAGATGTCGAAGATCCACAGCTGTTGGGTGCCGCTCGGCTCCAGGTCCGCGCTGATCGAGGGGATCGCGAAGTAGAGGACCGAGACGTCCATCGAGACCAGGAGCAGCGGAAGCATCAAGACGCCGAGGGCGGTCCATTCGCGGCGGCCGGCCAGGGCGCCGGGGGAGCCGGAGGCGGGAGTCGTGCTCGTCGGGTTCGTCATGACAGGGACTGTACGTACGTCTTAAACGCCTGTCTAGTACGTACGTATAAGACGCTCGTCCTTGACGTTCGTATGGGACGGTTGTCTGAATCGCGGTAGGCTGGCCGGCATGGGACACCGTGAGGATCTGCTCGAAGGCGCCAAGCGCTGCCTGCTGGAGAAAGGCTTCGTGCGCACCACGGCGCGCGACATCGTCAAGGAATCGGGGACGAATCTCGCTTCCATCGGTTACCACTACGGGTCGAAGGACGCGCTGCTGACCCAGGCCTTCGTGGAGCTGATGCAGGAGTGGGGCGAGAAGTTCGACTCGCCCGTGTCGCGCGAGAGCGAGCCCGGGGGCTCTCTGGAGCGGTTCCGCAGCGTGTGGGCCCGGATGCTGGAGTCCTTCGAGGACTTCCGGCCCGTGTGGGCGGCCAGCATGGAGATCGTGACGCAGGGGGAGCGCGTACCGGAGCTGCGGGATCTGATGGCCAAGGCGCAGATCGAGGGACGCTCCGGACTCGTCGCGATGCTCACCGGGCGGGACGAGGAGACGCTCGACGAGCGGACCGTGAAGTCGCTCGGCGGCTTCTATCAGGCGCTGCTCAACGGCCTGATGGTCCAGTGGCTCTTCGACCCGGCGAGCGCGTCCACGGCGGACGATCTCACCGAGGGTCTGCGGCAGTTGATCGCCGGGGTGCGCGAGGCGAACTGAACCTCCCCGGAAACCGGGGCTGTTGACGGACTGCAGGGTTCGCGACCTCATAAGCGGCGCGTCCTGCGGGAACGCTGAAATCCGAGCTTGGTGAGCACTGCGTGTATCGGTCCGGTGTGGAGCGATCTCGTTCGTGAAGGGCCGCTTGGGGTGACGGTCGGTAACGCCACGGCGGATCGGGCCGGGACTGCCGGAGTGCCCTCGTGGAGGGCGCCCCGGGGCCCGCTTCAAGCTCGGCAGGGACAGCGGTCCCCGACCGGTCCTCGACGCCGGGCGCGGGGCCGGGGAGGCCGGAGGGTATGCGGCGGAACCGAGTGAACTGCTTGCCGATCCAGGTCCGTTCCCATACCTCCGGTTCGGCCTCGGTCGCGCGGAGACTGATACCGCGGTCACATGTCCAACGGAGGATCGACCATTCCTTTTCTGCGCTGATGTCCCTGAGCGGCCAGGGCTCGCACCTGTCGGCGAGGGCTGCCGTACTGGATGTCGCCGCCGGCGCCATGCCGGTGTGCCGTGTGTTGCCGACGCGCTCGGCGGCGTGGGGCTGCCGGCGGTTCGATGCGCAATCGGCGACTGAGCGACGCTCTTCGGGCGTCACACTCAGTGAGACGCAAGGGGTGCTCGGTCCTGTGTTCTCACCTGGCGGTTTCAGTGACGTAGCTGATGGCGGAGGCGGCGTCGTCGGTGGTGTGGGTAGGCCGGTATGCCGCTTCGGTCCATGGCCGGCTGACTGGAGCACCGCCGAAAGTGCGCTGCTTGCGCCGACGGGCGGATCCTGTCCGCGGTACCGGACGTCGGCGCGGTGTCACGTGCTGTCGGTGGACGAGTACCAGTGGGGGGGCAGGATCGCGTCGACCGTCTCCTGTACTCGATCGATGAGATCTGCCCTGTCGTTCAGTGCCCAGGAGATGTGCTGAGCCCCGAAGAAGGCTGCGACGAGCACCCGGGCCAGGCGATCGGGGGCCACGCCTTCGGGGAGCTGCCCCAGGCGCTTCGCCTCCGTCAACGACTCCTGGCAGTGCGCGGTGAAGTCGACGAACGGACGGGTGGGAAGGCCACTCCTGATCAGGTGGCGGTCCAGATGCAGGCGTACCGCGGCCTGGAACAGGGTGTCGTCGCGGAGGGTGACCGCCACGCGGTTCAGGAGTTTGACCGTAGCCTCCACGGGAGGCAGTTTCAGGCGTTTGACCCCGGCCGACAGAGCGGCCAAGCGGGCGAAGTACTCCTCGGAGACCGCGACGGCGATGGCTTCTTTGTTGGCGTAGTGGAAGTACACGGCCCCCTTGGTCACCCCGGCTTGATCGGCGATGTCGAGCAGCGTGACGTGGGCGTAGCCGTTCCGCGCGAAGGCCACCGCCGCCGCGTCGAGGATCTGGACGCGCGTCCGGATCGACCGCTGCTGTTTGGGGTCTTGCCGGACCGAGCGCTCCTCGCCGGATGGTTTGGGTTCAAGGATGTGCACGTGGCGGCTCCCGCGTGAAGTCAACGGCGACTCGGTTGACCGAAACCTACCACCGCGAACGTATTCCTCACGCCACTTGCGGTGTCCTGTGGCGGGTGAGGCTACCAAAGGCGCTGTTACGGCGGCGTTAAGGGCGGATGTTGAGCGGTAGGCGGCGTGGCTGTGCACTCGTCGATGTCCCAAAGAACGAGAAAAAACCGTTCGCGAAGGAATGAAAGAGTTCTATGGTGGACCGCACGAGACCAGCTCGAGATGTGGAGCATGATGAGTTCCCAGAACGTCTTGGTGGTGCCTCAGCAGTCCACGGGGGTGGGCGAGTCGAGGGTTTTGGGTGAAGGACAGCGGCCGAGTCTCTCCGCGGTGGCCGTGGTCCCGATCGACCGTCTGCTGCCCGCGGACTCACCGCGTACTGCCGGTGAGGACCGCGCGCACACACGTGTACTGGCAGATTCCGGAGCGTTGCTCCCTCCGATAATCGTCCACCGGCCGACCATGCGGGTCGTGGACGGTATGCACCGGCTCATGGCGGCGGGCATGCGCGGGGAGCAAGAGGTGCGTGTGCGGTTCTTCGACGGCGACGAGCGCGACGCGTTCCTGATCGCCGTACGGGAGAACACCGCGCACGGTCTGCCGCTCGGCGCACGCGACCGCGCCTTGGCCGCCGCCCGCATCCTCCGGTCGCATCCGCACTGGTCCGACCCCGCCGTTGCATTGGCGGCCGGCCTCTCCGCCCGCACGGTGGGTGAGGTCCGGCGGGCGTCCCTGGACGAGAGCGAACAGCCCACCGCGCGGCTGGGGCGCGACGGCCGGGTGCGGCCGTTGAACGCCGTCGAGGGTCGGATTCGCGCCAGCCAGCTGATCACGGAGATGCCGGGCGCCTCGCTGCGGGCGATCGCCCAGCGGGCCGGGATCTCCCCGGGCACGGTCCGCGACGTTCGCGACAGGATGAGCAGGGGTGAAGATCCCGTTCCAGCATCACTGCGCGCCTCGGACACGGGGGGAGGTTCCCCCGTCAAAGCCCCGCCGCGCGTGCGGCGCTCGGCGGAGGCGCGCGGCCCCGTGGACGAGCAGGGTCTGCTGAGGTCCCTCATGAAGGACCCTTCACTCAGGCTGACCGAGCGGGGTCGTTTCCTGTTACGGCTGCTCGGCGCGCAGGTACTGCCCGACAGTCGGTGGACCGAGCTGAAGGAGGCCGTGCCGGAGCACGGAGCCCAGGTGATCAGTCAGCTGGCTCGGAAGTGCGCGAGTGCCTGGACCGAGTTCGCCGACGACCTGGAGCGGGCGGCCGCCGATTCGAGCGGGGAGTGAGCGTGGCCGGTCGCGTTCGACCGCGAGAGGGCCGGACGGCCACTGACGTCCGTACGGCCGCAGGAAGTGTGCTGCGGCTGTGCGGCGTCCGGGCGGCTCGCCTCTAGTGAAGTGGTGCGCGGATCGAGGGCTCTACGACGACACGGGCCTGTGCAACTACGGGGGCTGTGCAACCACGGTAGTCCCGTGGTTGCACAGTGCCGGAGGCTCCGAGGCCGTCCGGCGGAGATGGGGGAGGTGGCGACACGTTGGCGGGATTCACCCTCTTCGGGTTTCACCATGCCGGAGGCAGCATCGCGGCGTTTTCCGGTTGGCAGCGTGCGCTGGGGCCCGGGGTGGAGGTGGTGCCGGTCGCGCTGCCGGGGCGCGGGCGGGACGGCCGTAGCCCGCGCTACGACGATCTGGACTCGTTGGTCGAAGCGCTCGCCGAGGATCTTGGGCCCCGGCTGTCGGGGCGGCATGTTCTGTATGGCCACAGCATGGGTGCACTGATCGCCTACCGGCTGGCCCGGCTGCGGGCCCGGCGGGCGCAGCGGCTCCCGGAACAGCTGCTCGTCGGGGCCTTCGGCGCACCGCATCTGCGTCATTCGTCCGGCGCCGCCGAGGACATGACCGACTCGGAACTGCTGCGCTGGCTGGTCGACACGTCCGACATTCACGCAGATCTCCTCAGCGGCACCGAACGGACGACCGTCATGCTCGCCCGACTGCGGGAGGATCTGCGGATCTGCCGGCCCCAGCACGCGGCGGAGCGCATTGGCGTGCCGCTGTCCTGCCCGATCCATGTCTTCACCGGTACACGCGATCCCCTGGTGGACCGGACGGCCGCGACGGGTTGGAGCCGGCACACCAGCGCCGGCTGCACCGTCCATGTGATCCCGGGCGGGCACTTCTTTCCCCGCGAGTCGAAAGGCGCTTTCTTCGGCGAACTGCGCTCCTTGCTCCGCGGCGAGCCGACGGAACCCGTACACGGTGTCGGACGGACCAACTGATCGGGCGCGGAATGTGCATGAGTGAACCATGCACAACCTGGCGCCTGGATGAGGGGCAAGTAATAATCCTTAAGCGCGATTAAGTCAGCGTCCATTGGTGAATTCGAGTTCCGATTCGAGCAGCGGCGGGGGAGTGTCTTGGCTGCGCGTAAACGTGTGAAAGAAGGCCTTGAAGGTGGCGGTCCGGGGGAAATGGTGCAGTTGCTCACGCCGGACGGCGAGCGCGTGCACCACCCGGACTACGAGCTCGAGCCGAGCCCCGAAGAGCTCCGCGAGATGTACCGCCACATGGCGCTGACCCGCCGTGTGGACGCCGAGGGAGTCACCCTGCAACGCCAGGGTGAACTGGGGCTCTGGCCCTCGTCGTTGGGGCAGGAGGCGGCCCAGGTCGGTTCGGGGCTCGCGATGCGCGCGGACGACCACGTCTTCCCGAGCTACCGGGATCACGGTGTCGCGCTCGCCCGGGAGGTCGACCCGCTGCACATCTTCCGGTTGTTCCGCGGCGTGAGCCACGGCGGCTGGGATCCAGCGGAGAAGAACTTCCATCTCTATACCCTCGTCATCGGGTCGCAGGTACTGCATGCCACTGGATATGCGATGGGTGTGGCCGACGACGGCGCCGAGTCCGCGGTCATCGCCTATTTCGGCGACGGGGCGACAAGCCAGGGAGACGTGAGCGAGGCGTTCAATTTCGCCGCCGTCTACGATGCACCGGTCGTCTTTTTCTGCCAGAACAACCAATGGGCTATTTCGCAGGGCGCGGAAAGGCAGAGCAAGGTTCCGATCCACCAGCGTGCCGCCGGCTTTGGTTTTCCCGGTGTCCGGGTGGACGGCAACGATGTGCTGGCCTGCCTGGCGGTCACCCGGGCTGCGCTGGGGCGGGCCCGTCAGGAACACAAGGCGACGCTCGTCGAGGCGTTCACCTACCGCATGGGCGCCCACACCACATCCGACGATCCGACCCGCTACCGGCAGCCCGCCGAACTGACGCAGTGGGCGCAGAAGGACCCGATCGCACGCCTGGAGAAGTACCTCCTGAAGAACGGGTGGGCCGACAGGGACTTCCTCTCCGCGGTCGAGAAGGAGGGCGATCAACTCGCCCAGCACATCAGGGAGAGCGTGCGTGCCATGGCCGACCCGGGCCTCACCGAGTTCTTCGACACCACGTACGCGGGCGAGCACCCGCTGGTGACCGAGGAACGGCAGTGGTTCAAAGACTATGAGGCGTCGTTCACAGGGGGGAGCTGAGATGGCGACACTGACCCTCGCGAAGGCCATCAACGCGTCGTTGCGCAAGGCCATGGAGGACGACCCCAAGGTCGTGCTGATGGGCGAGGACATCGGAAAGCTCGGCGGTGTCTTCAGGGTCACCGACGGTCTGCAGAAGGACTTCGGAGAGCACCGGGTGAAGGACACCCCGCTTGCCGAGTCCGGCATCCTCGGCACGGCGATCGGACTCGCGCTGCGGGGCTATCGCCCCGTCGTGGAGATCCAGTTCGACGGCTTCGTCTTTCCCGCGTACAACCAGATCGTCACCCAGCTCGCCAAGATGCGGGCCCGGTCGGGCGGCCGGACAGGCTTGCCGGTCGTCGTCCGGATCCCGTTCGGCGGCGGCATCGGCGCTGTCGAGCACCACAGCGAGTCGCCGGAGGCGCTGTTCGCGCATGTCGCGGGGTTGCGGGTCGTGTCGCCGTCCAACGCCGACGACGCGTACGCGATGCTCCAGGAGGCCATCGCCGTGGACGACCCGGTGATCTACCTCGAGCCCAAACGCCGTTACTACGACAAGGGCGAGGTGGACCCGGCGGCGGCACCGCACCCGCTGCACTCCGCACGCGTGGTACGCCCCGGGAGCGACGCGACGGTCCTCGGGTACGGGCCGACGGTACGCACTGTGCTGGAGGCAGCGGCCGTGGCCGACGAGGAGGGCACCAGTCTGGAGGTCGTCGACCTGCGCTCCGTCTCGCCGATCGACTTCGACGCGATCGAGACGTCGGTACGCAGAACCGGCCGTCTGGTGGTGGTGCACGAGGCGCCGGTGTTCTTCGGGACCGGCGCGGAGATCGCCGCGCGCATCACGGAGCGCTGCTTCCACCAACTGGAGGCCCCGGTCCTGCGAGTGGGCGGTTTCCACATGCCGTATCCACCCGCACGTGCCGAGCACGCCTATCTCCCCGACCTGGACCGAATTCTGGATGCCGTCGAGCGCGTCCTGGCGTATTGAGACGAGGATCCCGTGGAAGCACAGCGTTTCCGTGAGTTCAAGATGCCCGACGTGGGCGAGGGCCTGAGCGAGGCGGACATACTCCAGTGGTATGTGAAGCCCGGCGACGAGGTCCACGACGGCATGATCGTGTGCGAGGTGGAGACCGCCAAGGCCACTGTGGAACTGCCGATTCCCTACGACGGGTTGGTTCACGAGATCCGGTGCCCCGCCGGAACGACGGTGGACATCGGGGCGGCCATCATCACGGTTGACACCGCGCCACAGGGCGAGTCCGCGCCTGCGGCCCCGTCGGTGCCCGAACAGGAGCCGCAGCAGGCCCTGCTCGTCGGTTACGGCGTCATGAACGGCTCGACCAAGCGCCGCCCGCGCAAGTCCCGAGCCGATCGAGCCACCAGCGAGGCCGCCCCCGCCCAGGCGAAGCCCCCGGTCCGCAAGCTCGCCCGGGACCTCGGCGTCGACCTCGGCCGCCTGGTGCCCTCCGGCCAGAGCGGCGTGATCACCCGCGAGGAGGTGTACGCCGCGGCCCGTTCCGAACCACCCGTCCTTGCCGAGCCGGCGCGGACGCCCCCATCCGACGAGCGACGCGTGCCCATCAAGGGGGTACGGAAGGCGACCGCCGAGGCGATGGTGGCGAGCGCGTTCACGGCACCGCATGTCACCGAGTTCAGCACGGTCGATGTCACGCGCACGGTGAAACTCGTCCAACAGCTCAAGCACGACCCGGACTTCGCGGATTTACGGGTGACCCCGATGCTCCTCGTGGCCAAGGCGTTCCTCGCCGCGGTGAGGCGATTCCCAGAGATCAATGCCTCCTGGGACGAAGCCGCACAGGAGATCGTCATCAAGGAGCGGGTCCATCTGGGCATCGCGGCGGCCACTCCGCGCGGTCTGCTCGTCCCCAACATCAAGGACGCACACACCAGGACGCTGCCTCAACTCGCCGAAGCTCTGGGGCAACTGGTCACCACGGCGCGGGCCGGAAAGACCACCCCCGCGGACCTGTCCGGCGGAACCGTGACCATCACGAACCTGGGAGTCTTCGGCGTCGACACGGGAACCCCGATTCTCAACCCGGGGGAGGCGGCCATCCTCGCCGTCGGAGCGATCAAGACCCGGCCCTGGATCCACAAGAGCAAGGTGAAACCGCGTCAAGTAGTCACCCTCGCCCTGTCCTTCGACCACCGCCTGGTCGACGGGGAACTCGGTTCCAGGGTTCTCGCCGCGACTGCGGAGATCCTGGAACATCCCAAGCGGCTCATCACATGGGCATAGTGATGACCGAGCACGTCACGGGTGCGCAGTCCCTCATTCGCTCGCTCGAGGAGGTCGGGGCCGAGACTGTATTCGGCATTCCCGGTGGTGCGATCCTTCCG
>NZ_JBIAIQ010000077.1:0-15722 GCF_042871525.1 Streptomyces sp. NPDC005784 | reverse complement strand
ACCCGCTGGAACAACTCCCACAACTCATCCGGCACCAGCCGCTCAACAATCCCCACACCGGAAGCCTACCGAACACCCCAAATGAGATGACCTCTAAAGATCGCCTTGTTGGACAACGGAGTTGTCCGGTCTACCGCCAGACGAGCGGGAAGTCAGGCCTGCCGAGACCACGTAAGACCGACCCGCACCAGCCGGCAGAGGCCCGTGAAACAGGAACCCCATGGCGGTACTGCGGAGCAGTACGGACCGAAATCACCTGTCCTCCGGCAGGTAAAGGCGTCAACTGCTTACCGGTCGTACGGGGTCACCGGCGTGACACCGAAACAATGGTCACGATGCCGTCAAGACCTTTGAAATCATCCGGGTTGGTGGTGAAGAGCGGGAGCCCCTCGGCTGCAGCAATCGAAGCGATCATCAAATCAGCCACTCGACGGCGCGGGGTACGACCCACACTCATCACTGCTGCGCAAATCCTGCCATAGATACGGGCGGCTTCTGCATCGAAGGGAATCGGATCGAATTCGTTCTCAGCACGCTGGAGGACATCCATGCGGCGCGCCCGTTCCGCGTGTTCGTCGTAATCGCTCTGCTCACTGTTGCCACGGACCTGATGGGGCCCCGCGGAGAGTTCCGCCAGAGTCATCGAACTGATGGCTACTTCCGCGGGAAGTTCTTGAGGATCGACCCATCGACGCAGGATCATGATGTTGGTATCCAGCAGACCCTGCTGATGCTCAACGGGCATAGGGATCGTCCATCCCCTGGGCTGCGACACCTTCCTGATCCACACGGAAGGTATCTAGTGAGATGTCGGGCGCCGTTCGGGACATGGCTGCGAACTCACCACGCGAGACGAAACGCCTACGCCGACGCAAGGGGACCAGTTCACCGATCCGATGACCATCCCTGGTAACGGTGAAGGCCTGGCCTCGCTGAACAGCGTCCATGATCTCTTTAGATCTCGTGCGCAAGTCACGTTGGGTAACCTCGGGCTGAGCTGTCATATTCTCCACAATAACGCAATGGTGCTACCTGGTGCTACTGGGTAGCACCAGGTAGGATAGGGCAGCGCGAACAAGCCTGCTCGAAGGCGGCCTGGCACCAGTCGCGGCCGACGGTTTGCGGCGCAGCCAGCCTGAGAAGCCGTTGCTCTATCGATCTTGGTGGGCGTGAGTTCGAGGTCGTCGACTCGGTCGGGTGATCTCGTGGCCGGCCAGGCATGAAAGCGGGGCCTCCCGCACAGCTCGTGGGTGTCGAATCCAACCGAGCAACAGGAGGCCCCTGGTGCTGCAGTCTTCCGTGCCGGCGTTGATGTCGTCCAACTGGGCGGCCCTGACGTGTGATTGTCTCGCTCACCGGTTCGGGAACGCCGGAGATCATCCGCGCAGGCGGCCGAGGTATCCGTCCGACATGAGCGACGCGGAGTGGGCCGTCGTACGTGACGCGATGCCGGTGCCCGGCTGGCTGGAGGGCCGCGGCGGGCAGCCGGAGAGCTATTGCCACCGGCAGATGGTCGACGCGGTGCGGTATCTGGTCTCGGGTGGCATCACCTGGCGGGCGATGCCGGCGGACTTCCCCGCGTGGGACCGCGTCTACGCGTTCTTCCGGCGCTGGCGGGACAAGGGCCTTGCCGCCGAGTTCCACGACCGTCTGCGCGAGCGGGTCCGCGAGGCTGCGGGCCGCGATCCGGAGCCGACCGCAGGCATTATCGACGCGCAGTCGGTGAAGGCAGCCGCCTCGGTGCCCGCCGCGACCAGGGGCTTCGACGGTGGAAAGAAGGTCAACGTCGATTATCTTGAGCCATCGAGATGAGGACCAGGCTGACCAGGGACAATGCGATGTGGACGGTGTCCTCGACGCGGCGAGTTGGAGCCCTTTCCGGCTGCGGAGAGTGTGTCGCCCGGCGTGTCGCTCGCTCTGGACGGTCAGCCGGACGATGTCTGGACTGTCACTCCGACGGAATGGTGTCGGAGCCGGGAGGCTACGAGTTCCATCTCGACGAACGTGCCCACGAGGCCGGTCGTCTTCAGCTCGTCTGTCATGGCCCGTGCTTCTGCCAGTGACAGGCCGTGCACCTCTCGAAGAGCGTGAAGGACGGGCACTGCACTCGCCCCGGGATCTGACAGCCGGAGCCGGGCGGGTCCGTGTTCCGCCAAGAGGGCTTGGCGGATCTCCTCCGGTGTCGCGTCGCCGAAGTCCTGATCGCACCAGGCGACGGGGCAGGTCAGGCAGGTCCCCTCGGTTCCCCACCACAACCGTCCGCGGTCGATGAACTGGCCGGTGTCGCGTATCAACACACCGCCGCAGGCTTCGCACCGCGTTGTGATCTTCACGCCCTGGGTGATCACTGAGCTCCTCGCCATCGGACCTTGCCAAGGAGCGTGTCGCAACAGCCCCCTCCCGTCGACTCTATTTTCCTCGTGAAGGCCTTCCGCGGCTGGGCAAGGAGTGGGCGGTCGCGGCGTCAACGCATCGGCCTCTCAGCATGGGCCGAGCGGCCTTGGAACTGCGGGCTCCGCCGCAGGGCCACGAATGCCCCGGATGTCTGCAGTGCGCTGTTCCCCCAACGCCAGTGCCAGGGATTGCCTGAGCTCGCGGTTCTCCGCCTCCAGTTGCCGGTTGCGCTCGGTGGCGGCCTCCAGACGCCGCAGCAGGGATGCCTCGGAGGCTCGTTGCCGGTCGGGGACCGGGCGGGCAGCGGGAACGGGGCGGTGCCGGGCTCGCAGACGTTCGATCTCGGCTCGCAGATCCGGCTGGTCGTAGAGCCAGGACCGGGAGACGCCCGCTTCGCGGGCGACGGCTTCGAAAGTGATCACCGAGCCGGTGGCGTCCATCCGCCGCAGGGCTGATGCCGCGCGTCGGCGGGTTGCCGCGGCTCGCCGTCGGGCTGCGGCGATGATCAGGTGGGAGTTGTCAGCCGGCATGGGTGGCGTCCTCGTGGTTGTCCTGGCCGTCCTGCAGCTCGCTGATCATGCGGTCGAGGTTGTCGGCGACCTGCTGGTTCATCTCGGCGACCCGGGTGTGGCCGCAGCCGGTGGCGTTGTCGATCAGCGTCAGAGTGCGGGTGCGTTGGGCGAGGAGCTCGGGAAGGAACTCGGGTCCGGTGAGGAAAACCGGGCAGGTCAGGCAGGCGTTCGCGTGCGGGCAGGTCTTTTGGACGGGCAGTCCGCAGTAGCCGTTGGGCAGAGTCTGAGTGGCGATGCCGTAGCGGGTCTTGGCCCACTGGACTTGGCCGAGGGGCCCATCGCTCTCCAGCGCGACGCGCTCGCCCTTGATGTTGACCTTCATTGCCTTCTCCCATCGGCGCCGCACCGTCTGATCGGTGATCCGCGCATAGTGGGATGTCATCTGGGACGACTCGTGGTCGAGGAGCACTCGTACCACCTCCTGCGGGATGTCCCTGTTGATCAGTCGGCAGGCAAAAGTGTGTCGCCATTGATGCGGCGTGAGACGGACGGGACGCCCGTGCTCATCGTGGACTTCGCAGGTCGCCAGCCAGCGCTTCAGCATCTGGCGGTAGGTGCTGTAGGGCAGCTGGAGGTTGCCGGAGACGTTCGCGTGGGGCCTGGGGAAGAGGCAGGTGGTGCCCTCGGGCCAGCGTTCCAGGATGCGCCGTTGCTGGGCGCGGATGGCGGCCTGGAGTTCCTCATCGATGGGGACGGCCGCCTCACGCTTCATCTTGGTGTTGAAATACCGCAGGTAGGGGGCTCCTTGGCCGTCATGGACAAGGCAGTCGAAGTCCAGGGTGAGGGCGCTTGAGATCCGCAGCCCGCAGTGGACGAGGACGAGTGTGACGAGGCCGGCAGCCGGGTTGGTCCATCGGCGCATGTTGCCGTCGGATTCGATCTGGGTCATGACGTGTTCGGCCAGTCGGCGGGAGACCTGCGCGGGGGCGGGCGGGGTGTCACCGGGGTAGAAGGCGGCCGTGCCCGGCAGCGTGTCGTCCCAGCGATGCTGCCGGATGGTCTGGAAGAACAGGTTCAGCCCGCTGATCTTGGTCTTCTTGACCGCGTGCCCGCCCGGCTGCGAGGCGACCCAGGCCAGATGCCGTTCAAGCAGCGGGCGGTCGATGTCGGCGAGCCGATCGACACCGGCGTGGGTGAGGAACGCACTGAAGCAGACCAGGGCGTCAAGCCCTGCCCTTGCCGCAGCGATGCTCAGTCCGGAGGTCAGCCGCAAGCGCATCCATCGTTTCCCCAGTTCACGGAGCCAGGGCTGGGCAATGGTGTCGAATCGAAGCCGGATCCGCGGGCTTGAGGCGGTGGCTGCGGCGGGAGTGATGATGCCGGGAAGTTTATGCAGGCGCCAGACATCCCGGCAGTACTCGATCTCCCAGCCGGCTCCGTCCCGCAGTGTCTCGACAGCGTCGCGTGCCTCGATCAGGAACAGCACCGGATCGCGGATCACGCGGGCTTTGGCGGCCTGCCGCCACTCGGCCTCGTCGAGATCCAGCAATGAGGAAACCGCCGCAGATTTCGCAAAACGTACTGCCTGCATCACCCCACGCGCGGCAGTTGCGCGACGGTGAGCGTCGGCCCGGCGCTGCAGCCCGTACTGGAATTCCAGCGTCAGCTGGGGCGGCAGACCGCGTAGGTCGATCACCCCACTGCCACTCAGCTCGCAGTCGAGGGTGAACCGTTCAACATCGTGGTGGCCGGCGCGCTTCCACCGGTCGTGATGGTTCTTGCAGAACACCTTCTGCGGTGTTTCGACCCAGAGTGTGCAGAACGGCAGACGGCACTCGGCCGGAGCTGTCTTGGAGTTGACCAGGGCCGGAGCCTTCCAGGACTCTAGGCGAGGTCTGCCCGCTCGTGCCCATCGGTCGTGGTGCTTGGAGCACAGCCCGCGGGCGCTGAGGCCGTAGCGGCAGCCGTCGACGCGGCAGGCAGTGAGAGGAGTCCGACCGCGAATCGGTGGTCCAGGGTCTGCGAGGAAGACCGCCAGATCCGGGTGCCCCCGGTGCCTCCACCGGACGGCGTGCCCGTTGCAGAGACCGCGCATGCTGACTGGGCGGTCGCAGTCGACAACCGTGCAGCGGGGGGACGAGAAGACCGAATCGTCCGGGCCGGGACGGTAGATCTCGGTGCGGAATTCCGCCCTGACCGTGGCCAGGAGCCTCTCCAGCAGACCGCCTCGCCCGTGGCCGGAGCGAGCGGCACCGGCGGTCACAGTCGCACCTCCCGCCCGGTGAACCATCCTGCTTCCTCCAGGGTGCGTCGGGCATCCTCGACGGTGAGGTGGCCATACGTGTCGATCGTGGTGCTGATCGAGACATGGCCAAGAAGCTCTTTGACGTTCTCCATGCCCGCGCCTGAGCAGCCAGGTCGCGTAGGTGTGCCGGTACTGGTGCGGCTCGAAGATGATGCCGGTGGTCCGCCGGAGCCGTTGCACCAGGTCATAGACGGCCGGGTAGCCCCAGGGATGGCCGTGCGGTTCGGCGAAGAGGTTGACGAAGACGTAGTCGGAGTTCAGGGCGCCGTACTCACGGTGCAGGTAGTCGGAGTACAAACGCATCAGCTCCGCGCTGGCCGGGATGACACGGGAGCGGCCGGCCTTCACGCGGGCACGGTTGTCGTTCTGCCGCGGAACAACGGTCACCTGCCGTTCGGCGATGGCGATGTCGTCGTGCCGCAGACCCAGGGCCTCACCAATGCGGACCCCGGTGTCCAGCAGGACGGCGAAAAGCAGCCGGTCACGCAGATGCCCGCAGGCGTCCAAGATGCTCTGGGCCTGGGCAGCGGTCAGGACGCGGGGACGTCGCCGGTCGGCCTTCAGCTTGATGGTCCGCTGCCGATCGGGCTTGCCCGAGGCGATGTGCTGCAGGAACGGCTTGTATGAGGTGGCCGCAGCTCGATGCCGTCCGGCCGGACGCATCGTCACCAGCATCTCGGCAACCGTGACGCCGCTGCGGGCGTGGAACTCATAGAAGGTACTGACCGCCGCGAGCTTGCGGTTCACGCTGGAGGCTGCGCAGTGGTGCTCGACCGTCGGCAGCACCGCGACGTCTCCGCTGCGGGCCGGCGGCGGCAGTCGCAGCCAGGCCACGAACCCGGCCATCGCCTCGATGTTCACCGTTCGCCAGTCCAGACCCCGGCCGTCGAGGTAGGTCCACCAGTCCTTCAGGTCATGGGCGTACGCCTTGACGGTGTTCGGCGACCGCTCGACCGCCGAGAGGTAGGCCAGGAACGACTCCACGGGACCAACCGGCGTAGATCGCTTCCCATGAGCGTCCACGACTCCGCTGTCGAGTCGGGTGTCAGCACCCTCTGTACTCGCATCGCTCCTCCAGTTCATCCGTGATGGATGGCGGTAGATAACCGCATCCACCAGGCGAACCGACGGACCTTCAGAGCGCTTCACGCACATGAGGGACACGCTGCTGCGGGCTCAAGATAACGCCCGTTGATCAGCTTGCCGCCGTCGAAGCCACGGCTGTCGGAGCCGACGACGGCATCCGCTTTGACGGACTGCGAGTCGATCACGCCAGCCGTCGGCTCCGCGTCCCGCCCTTCCCTCGCCCGCTTCTCCCGACGGATCTCCGGCGCAGGACACTAGGGTGCTGTACGGGACAAAGGGTTCGACGGGGTGGGGGCGGCGAGTGGGGGCTCTGGGCGGGCTGGACCGGTTCGTGGGGCGGGAACGCGAACTGGCGGACTTGGACAAGGCCGTGGCTGCGCACCGGCTGGTGACCGTGCTCGGCCCGGGCGGTGCGGGCAAGACCCGGCTGGTCCTGAAGGTGTGTGAGCGGGTCCGCGCCCGCTTTCCAGACGGCGTGCACCTGATCGAGCTGGCCGCGCTCACGTCGCAGGCTGATCCCCTCGACCAGGCGGCGATCGCGCTGGACCTGGCCGACGACGACGGGCGCCCACTGACCGAGTCCGTACCCGCGCGGCTCGCGGACCGCAACGCCCTGCTGCTCCTGGACAACTGCGAGCACCTGGCCGCAGCTTGCGCGCGGCTGGCGGTGGACCTGCTGACCCGCTGCCCTCAGCTGCGCATCGTGGTGACCAGCCGTGAGACCCTCGCGGTGCCCGGGGAGGTGCTCTACCCGCTGCAGGGCCTGTCCCTGCCCGTGGCCGGTGAGCAGGACGGGGCAGCGGCGTCGGGCGCACAGTCGGAGGCGGTGCGGCTGTTTGCCGAGCGCGCCGCTGAGAGCGACCCCGGCTTCGCTCTGACGGCCTCCAACTGTGCCACCGTGCAGGAGATCTGCGTCCGGCTGGACGGGCTGCCGCTGGCCATCGAGCTCGCGGCGCGCCGGGTGCGCATGCTGGCCGTGGAGGAGATCCGCGACCGCCTGTCCGACCGCTTCGCCCTGCTGTCCTCCGCCCCGCGCACCGCTCCGGACCGGCAGCGCAGCCTGCGGGCCACGGTCGAGTGGAGTTACCGCCTGCTGGAGGCCCGGGAGCAGGCGGCACTGCGCCGACTGGCGGTGCTGCCGGCCGCCTTCGACCTGGACACCGCGGCAGCCGTGTGCGCGGGGCCCGGTCTGCCGGAGGGGGAAGTGCTGGAGGCGGTCTCCGCCCTCTTCGCCAAGTCACTGCTCAGCCGTGAGCCCATCGCCGTCTCCGGCGCGCCCGGAGCCGCCGGTGGGGTGGCCGGGAGGCTGAGGCTGCTGGAAAGCATTCGCGTCTACGCTCTTGAGCAGCTGCAGGCGGCGGGCGAGGCGGACATGGCGTACGACCGGCTCACCGAGTGGGCCTGTGGCTTTACCGCGGACATGGCGCAGCGCCCGAACTGGATCATGCCGGTGCGCGGGCGCCTGCACACCGACCATGCCAACGTTAGTGCCGCCCTGGACTGGGCCCGAGACCGGCTTGACCCTCGCACGACCGCGCTGACCGCACTCTTGGCCTCCTACTGGACATGGCGTGGCTTCCAGGGCCGGCGGATCGAGCTGCTGGCTGCCCACCCCGACACGTTGGACAGCGACCCCGTTCACCGGGCGTATCTGTTGCGTGCCCGTGCCTGGCTGGCATGCGACCAGGGGGACTACCAGTTGTCGGCCGAGCTGGCGGGACAGGCGCTGAAATTGGCCCTGAAGGCCGATGCGCCCGGACCGGTGCTGGCGGCCTACCGCGAGCGCTCCCACGCCCGGCAGGGCCTGGGTGAGCTCGACGGGGCGCATCAGGATCTGGCCGACGGCATCGAGGCGGCCCGCGCGCGGGGCCTGCGTGGGGAGGCCGCCGGCTTCGAGGCCGAGTTGGCCTGGTTCGCGCTCAGGCGCGGCGATCTGGCCACGGCGGTGCAACGCGTGAAGTCCGCGCTGCCCATCCTGCGCGCCGCGGGGCCCGCGTTGGCCTCCACTACCGCTGCCGCCCAGCACACAGCCGCCGTCGCCGCCCTGTTAACCGGGCGGTTGGACCACGCGGAGGAACTGTTGCGCGAGCTGTGCGCACTGGAGCTGCCCGTCGAGCAGTGCGGCATGCTGCTCGAGACGTTAGCCCTGCTGGCCCACCGACGCGGCCGACCCGAGCGTGCCCTCGCGCTGGCCGCGGCCGGACGCAGCGCGCAGGACCGGGTCGAAGTGCTGGCTGACCCCTGGTGGAGCGCACACCTGGACACGGCAATGCGGCAGGCGGAGACCACTCTTGGACCGCAGCGCGCCGAGGCGGCCAGGGCTGAGGGGGCAGGCGTCCCGGTCGAGGAACTGGGTGCCTACCTGACTGCCGAGCTCTCGAACACGCACGGTGTCCCGGCCGGGATGCCAGCTGCGGCATCGGCGCTCTCCGACCGGGAGTGGGCCGTCGCCCGCTTGGTCGCCGCGGGCCTGACCAACCGTGAGATCGCGGGCGAGCTGCACCTGAGCGTCCGTACGGTGGCCACCCACCTGAGCAACATCCGCACCAAGCTTTGCCTGCGCTCCCGAGCGCAAGTGGCGGCCCTGGTCCGGTAGGCCACCAACCGCGTTTCTGCAGCCCTGTGCGGGCCTACGGCCGAGCCTGCACCTGCCCTCGCGTGCCGACTGCACAAACGTGCAAGGGCAGTTAGCGCCCCGCCGCTCCAACTGTGCACGAAACACCGATGCGGCCCTGCTGGCGCCTGGGTTGGATGGACTCATTCGCGGCCGGCGACACCGGCCCAGCAGACACCGCCGGGCACCCACCCATCCGAGCGGCCCACGGCGCCCGCCGAAACGCCGTCGCGCTACCCAGGCGCCGCCTACGGCGTCCCGTCGGCGGTGAACCCCGCCGACGGGGACGGCCTCCTGCGGCATGGCCATTACCAGGCCGGACGCACGCCGCCCTTCCTTTCTCAACTCGCTATCTGTTCGTTCAGGAGACACGCATGGATTCCCAACCTCGTCGCACACGCGGCAAGCACGCCAAGAGGGTGCCCCCCACCTGGATCCCCAAGGCCAAACTGGCCGGCATCCCCCTGCTGGCCCTCGTCGCGATCAGCCTGTCCGGCGTACAGCAGGCATCCGCAGCCACACCCGGCCCGCACACGACCGGCACACACGAACCGCCAGCCGCACCTCCGCGTACGTATACCGCAAAGGAAATCGCCGAGCAGGAATCCAACCTCAAGATCATCAAGGTTTACCAGGATAACGTGGCGCGTTATACGGAAAACGGGGATGCCGGGAGAGCGGCCAACAGTGAAGCACAGGTCAAACACGTCACCGATATGTACCGCGAAAAATACGGGTACGAACCCAGTCAAGCAGAAATAGACGCGGGCACGCCAGCTACCGCGGAAGGAAACACTCCTGGCGTGGGTGAGGCCGCCGTCCCCGGTGAGGCTGCCGCTCCTGGTGTGGGTGAGGCCGCCGTTCCCGGTGAGGCCGCCGCTCCTGGTGCATCCAAAGCCGCTGGAGCGGCTGGAGCTGCTGCCACCGGCGCCGGCGCAACCGCCGCAAACACCGGAGAAGCCGCCGCCACCGAAGCCGCCGCCGAAGCCGCCGCAAACACCGGAGAAGCCGCCGCCACCGCCGCCGAAGCCGCCGCCACCGAAGCCGCCGCCGAAGCCGCCGCAAACACCGGAGAAGCCGCCGCCACCGCCGCCGAAGCCGCTGGCGCTACCGCCGAAGCTGCCGGCTCCGCCGCTGGTGCGGGAGAAGCCGCCGGGGCCACCGGGGCCACCGCAGGTGATCCCGGTACGGACCCGGCTTCTGACCGCACTGCTTCCTCCCCGGACGGCGGTGACGCCGAGGGCCCGAGCGGTGATGCTCCCGGCTCTGAGCAGTCCGCGGGTGAGCAGCCGCAAGCCGAGCAGCCCCAGGGCGGTCCGGCAGCGGACAGCGATGCTCAGGCCGACGAGCCCGCCGCCCCCGCTCACGGGGAAGACGGCGCCGACGTCTCAGAAGGCGGCGACAGCGCGGGGGACGCGACACCCCGGCCGGTGGCCTGGCCAGGCTACGGCAACGTCTCCGATGCCCCGGTCATCGAGGGTGCCGACGGGGACGGACAGCACTCGCAGGCGCGGCCGGTGGCCTGGCCAGGCTATGGCAACGTCTCCAACGCCCCTTCTGCGGACGAAGTCACCTCCGGGGGCCAGGGCGACACCGAGATGGGCAAGCGGTCGGACTCAGGCAGCACCGAGATGGGCAAGTCACCGACACCGCGTGGTGATGCCGATGGGTCGGGGCCGAGTGAGGTCTCCTCGGTACCCACGCACGTCACCAACCCGTCGAATTCACCGCACATGACCAACCTCGGCCCCGGGACCGAGGCGGGGTTCATCCCCAAGCTGGAAACACCCGCGGCAGGCGAGGAACAGGCCACCGACCCGGACGGTACCCGCCCTCAGGACGGGGCAGGCGCTTCAGCCGGGGAAGAGGCGGCCACCGATATCCAGGTTGTTGACGGCCAGCCCGACGCGCCGGAGCAAACCACCGGTCAGACGCCATCGTCCGAGCAAGGCGGTACGGACCCGCAGGCCGCCGACACCGACCAGACAGCGCCGACCAAGGCGGACCAGGACAGCGACACCGCTACAACTTCCGACAGCAGCGGACAACGCTCCCAGGCGAGCCAACCGGACGACTCCCCAGACAACTCCCAGACCACCACGGCGGACGATTCCCCGGACGAGGCCCAGACCACCACGCCGGACAACAGCGGCGGCGGCGAGTCCACCACCGAAACCACCTCGGACAGCGATTCCAACGCAGCGTCGTCCACCTCCGCGGCAGAGAACAACAGCTCTGAGACCCCGACGGACCAAAGCAGTTCCGGTGGGTCGGACTCCGGTGGTGCGTCGGACGCGAGCAGCCCGGCAGACACGGGCAGCGGACCCGACACGGGCAGCGATTCCTGAAACAGGAACACCCAGACACAATGTTCGCCCCCCTCGGCCCAAGGACGGCCGCGCCGCTGAGATCTGTCCGTTTGGGTAGCGCGGTGAAAGGGCGGCGCAACCCGGTGCGCTCCGCGTGGTCTGCGGGGCGCACCGGGCCCCTGGTATCGGGGCCCGCCAACTGCGCGACAGAATCGGCAGGTTGGGACACCGGCAGAGCATGGGCCGGACCGGAAGCTGCTTCGACAACGCCGCCGCGGAAAGCTTCTGGGCCGTACTCAAAGAGGCGGAGGAGTCTGCGGGCGGCTCCGCTGTTTCCGAGCTGGTAGACGGCAACAGCGGCCGGGTGGACGGTGAAGGGCCATACGACTATCAAGCCTCGTCCGGGTTCTCCTCGGCGTACAGGCGGGCGTCAAGCTCGGTTGCCCAGGCGAGGGCCCAGGCGCGAAGGTCGGCCAGTTGGCTGGGATTGAGGCCATAGTCGGTGAAGTCCTTGTCGTCCCACCATTCGGCACCGTTGAGGCGGTCGCGCAGGTCCTGGAGGCTGAACTCGTAGCGTGCGTGGCGGCGGCCGAGCGTTTCGAGATCGGCGGTCGTGCGGTCTTGGGAGGCGGCGTGGACGTCGATGAGGTCGCGGACCGCGCCGCGGTCCGCGAGCGCTCGGACCTTGGTGCCGATCACGTCGTCGAGGGCCAGCACCGGTCCGTACTCGGTCTCCACGGGCGAACCCCAGAATGCCTCCTTGAGGACATCCACCTCGCATTCCTCCCCGGATTTCGGGTCGGTTGCGATGAGACGGCCAGAGAGGGCGCCCGTCTCGATCTGACGGATGCTCCAGCCGCGGGTGGCGAGGCCGTCGCTGACCACAGCGACGATCTCGGCGATCGAGGCTGGATTCTCGGTCGCTACGTCGAGGTCCTGGCTGAGGCGGTCGACCAAACCGTGGGCCTGGACGGCATATCCGCCGGTGATCACCAAGGGGTACGGGGTGCCGATCGCAAGGACATCGGCAAGGAGACGGCGGTGCAGGCCGGTCAGATTCACGCGGCCGGCACGCTCTGGACGGCGGCCAGCTCGGGAAAGGCGGCTTCCCATGCCTCCCGCAGCGGACTGCTGATCAGGGTGCGCAGCACCGGCCACTGCCCGAGCAGCAGATCGCGGTTCAGGAAGGCGACGAGGTCATGGCGCTGCCCCTCGGCCAGAACGGTGCGGTAGAGGCTCATCCGTGAGCGCGGCTGCTCTACGTCGTAGGAGCGGCGTCCTGACCATGCCACGTGCAGCGGCAGGTCGACCGAGCCGTGGGTGGGGCCCGTCAGGTCCTGAAGGCGCGCAGGCAGCCGCTTGGCGTACTGCTCGCGGAGCAGCTCGAACGCGTTCGGCACCGGGAAACGAGAGGAGCTGAGAACCATGTCCCGATTATCGCCTGCCGGGCCGGGCGGGGCACGACCGACGCCCGAACCGGCGCACCCGACAGCCAGCTCCTCGCCGACAGCGGCGGCAGGCCGAGAACGACATCACAGCGGACCTCCTTCCACCCACGAGAGCATGACGGTGACGGCCCTTTCACCGTGCGCCACCAGGTACAGGGTCACCGGTGGGTGGTTGCAGTACGGCGTCCTGCTTGGAATGACGGACCGGTGGCCAGGCCGGGCAGCCCGGTCGACCACTACGTGCACCGCGCGGCGATGTCGTGGTGTCGTGCGCCGATGCGATCGCGCGGACGGAACGGGGCCCGGCGTATCGCAAATGCGGCCGCACCGGCTCTACCCACAGGCCGCTCGGGAGGCGACACACCGTCATTCTCACCCCAGGGGCCCGCCCCGGCAGTGGGGCCGGCCCCTCATCGTCGCCGGACCCGTCAGGAGCAGGTGAGCTGGGGGCCCGCCCAGTCCGCGTGGTCGTAGTCGACCCCGTTCCCGCCGTCGGTGACGACCAGCTTCAGTTCCTGGCCGCCGGTGAGATCGGCGGTCAACTGCTTGGCCGCGTCAGACCCCTTGACGACTCCGCTGTCGGCGGCCAATGCACCGTCCCGGTAGATTTGGAAGTCCACCGCGCCATTGCTGCCCGCTTCGTCGTCGACGCCGACCGCCGTGCTGAGCGAGGCGCAGGTGCCACCCAGGTAGTAGGTGACCGAGTTCACCGCGTGCACACCGAGGCCTTTCGCGTACGTCACCCCATTGAGGGTGAGCGTCCTGCCGTCGCCCGCCGCCTGCTCGCCGTTGCTGCGGTCCTTCTCCACCGGGCCCCAGCCGTTCGAGGCCGATGTCCAGGTGAGGTCGCTCAGCTGGTGTGTGCCGGCCGAGGGGCCGTTGCCGCAGGTCAGTTCGGCGTTGCCCCAGTCGGCGTGGTCGTACTGGATACCGTCACCGGCGTCGGTGACGACCAGTTTGAGTGTGGTGGCGCCGGTGACATCGGCGCCTATATGCACTGGTGGATCACTCGCTGTGCGCACACCGCTGTCCACGACCTTCGCACCGTCCTTGAAGAGCTGGAAGACCACCGTCCCGGGTTTGCTCACCTCGTCGTCCACCCCGACATCGGCTCCGACCGTCTTGCACTTGCCGCCCAAGTGGTACGTGATCTCGCTCGACGCGTGGGTACCGAGCCCCTTCGCGTAGGTCGTCCCGCCAACAGTCAGGGGCTTCCCGTCGCCAGCCGCCTGCTCGCCGTTGCTACGGTCGCGCTCCACCGGTCCCCAGCCGCCGACCGCCGACGTCCACGGCAAATCGCTGAGCTGGCTGACACCGGTCGGCGGTGGCACCGGGCTGCCCGGTGTGACGCGGTACATCACCGTGCCGTGCGCGGGAACCGAGGTACTGATCGCACTCGTCGTCGAACTGGTCGCCTTGGACCAGAGGTCCTTGAGGGCATACGAGGACGCTCCGCCGATCCCGATCTGGTCGACGGTGGTGGAGACCGTCTGCGCACTCGCGTTCTCATTGGTGAGCGTCACCGAACGCCCGCCGTCGGCAAGGGGCTTGGACATCACGACGAGTCCGCCGGAGCCTGAGACGACAGTGCCCTGCTTACCGAGACTGTCCTGATCGACCGCGATGACATCGGTGTTCTTCAAGATCGCCAACGTCGCCGGGCTCGCGGTGCGCAGATCGCTGCCGATCAGCAGCGGCGCGGCCATCTCGGACCAGAGACTGAAGTGGGTGCGGTACTCGGTATCGGTCATTCCGCCATTGCCGACCTCCAGCATGTCCGGGTCGTTCCAGGCACCCGGCTTGGCGTACGAGGCCAGCGACTGGTTCTGGTGCGCAATGCCGATCATGCTGGACCAGGAGTCGCCGATGTCTCCTGTCGTACGCCAGGAGTTGCCAATGTCCGGCGCCCAGTTCCAGGGCTGGTTGGAGCCCCATTCGCAGATGCTGTAGAGGATCGGCCGGCCGGTGGCCTTCAACGCGTCACCCATCGCCTTGTAGCGGGTCTTCGCGTCAGCACCGGTGTTGTTGCAGTTGTCGTACTTGAGGTAGTCGACGCCCCAGGACGCCCACAGGTTGGCGTCCTGCTGCTCGTGTCCGAGGCCGCCGGGGAACCCCTGGGTGTCACAGGTCTTCGTCCCTGCACTCGAATACAGGCCGAACTTCAGCCCCTTGGAGTGCACATAGTCCGCGACCGCCTTGATCCCGTTCGGGAACCGCGCCGGGTCCGGCACCAGGTTGCCCGAGGCGTCCCGGTTCGGCAGCGCCCAACAGTCGTCGATATTGACGTACGTGTAGCCGGCGTCCTTCAGTCCCTGCGATACGAAGGTGTCGGCGATGCCTTTCACCATCGCCTCGTTGAACTCGGCCCTGCAGTGGGTGGAGTTCCAGTTGTTGAAGCCCATCTGGGGCGTACGGGCCAGACCGTTCTCGACCGCGGCGGCGGGGGGTGCGGCGGCGACCTGGAGGGCGACCGCGGCCAGGGCGGCGACCGTGCCGCCGCCGGCGATCAGCGCCAGCGAGGCGGAGGCTGCCACCAGCCGGCGCCTGAAGGAGTGCCGTTCGAAAGGGTGCCGTTCGTAACGCATGTGCGGCTCCGAGGGGGATAATTGGCGCACAATTCAACGTGGTCGAACGAAATCAAACACATCCCAGCGCCATGCCCCGTACATGTCAATACACCGCGCACCCCTTGTGCTTCAGGACGTAATCACCGCCTCCCGTAAGGCGGTCGCCACCGCTCGACCCAGCGCTCCCGTAAGTCCGCACGGACCGCGTCCTCGATTCCGTACGCCGTCTTAGAAGTCATCTCATTTGGTGAGTCGGCGGTAGCAGATGAGGGTGCAGGCGATGGCGGCGAAGGCGAGGAAGTGTTCGGCTTTGCGTTCGTAGCGGCGGTGGAGTCTGCGGCAGCCGGCGAGCCAGGCGACGGACCGTTCTACGACCCAGCGGTGGCGGCCCAGGTGGGTGGAGGACTCGATGCCGCGTCGGGCCAGGCGGTGCGTGATGCCCCGGCTGCGGAGCCATTGCCGCAGGTGGCGGTAGTCGTAGCCCTTG
>NZ_JBIAIQ010000076.1:0-16528 GCF_042871525.1 Streptomyces sp. NPDC005784 | reverse complement strand
TGCCTGACGATCTTTGTCCAGGCGAACTTGGCGAGATAGCGGCCGGTCTCCCGGTCGCCGAATACCCACCGGTCCTGCCTGGAGGTGTTGAACCGAGGGGCGGACCAGACCGTGTTCGACCAGCTTGCAGATCCACTGGCAGTCCTTCACGTCGGTCTTGCGGCCGGGAACGGTCTTGATGTGTCGGGCGTTGAGCAGCCACGGCTCGATCCCCTCAGCGGCCTCGAGCAGGTAGAACAGCGGCTTCCAGTACGACGCCGTCGCCTCCATGCCGATCCGGGCGACCCTGTTCTCCACCAGCCAGTCCCGCAACTCCAGCAGGCCGTCGTTCATCGTGGAGAACGTACGGACCTCATAACGGGCGCGCTTGCCGCTGCCCGGGACCCGGATGCACACCTTGACATCCGCCTTGCCCAAGTCGGCGCCCCCGCACCGCTCCTCGATCACATCCATGTCCCGCCTCGCCCTTCCTGACGTGCACCGGTAGCGGTGCCCGCCCATCAGGGACCACAGGATTCGAAGAAGCTCTCTTGCGTGCTCGCGGCAACACCACTGGACTCCTGCGCTCGGCCCCAGCGTCCGACTACCAAACGGGCTCATGTTCGGCACCAAGCTCGATCGACGTCCTCCGGACGGGCACCAGCCCCGATTTTCCCGGCCACGGGGCGGGACCGACAGGGCCCGGGATGACTACCAAGAGGCCCTTCTTCCATGCACCCGCACCGGACAACTCACCTGAGCCAGGACGCTGTTCGAACCCAGCCGACCACGCGAGCGGCTGGAGAACAGTCAGTCAGCCGAGGTTGGCCGCTGCCGTCTTGTACTCGGTGGCCTGCTTCGGCGTCAGGTAGTGCGACACCCGCACCAGCGTCGTGCCCTGCACGTAGTCGTACTCCGACAGCGCCGGCATCGCCTTCGTGACCGACTGGATGTAGTCGGCCCGCGCCTTGGCATCGGCGGCGGTGGCGAATGCCTCGATCGCACCGCCGCGGTCGACGTCGCCCTTGCCGGTGCCGCTCACGTCGTCAGCCGATATGCGGCTGTCGGAGAACGTGATTTTGGTCGTGTACTGGCTGGGGCGGCCGAGGAGGTGGTTCGGGTCGTTCTCGGCAGTGACGGTGCCGCTTGGCTTCGCCGAGGCGACGGTCGCGGAGATCTCGTCGAACGCGGCGCGTGCGGTCAGAGGTTTGCTCACCTTGGGGCTCTGCTTCGCGGTGGAACTGGGCTTGGCTGCATCCGGGCTCGCGGGCGCTTCGCTGGTGTCCGTCTTGGTGTTGCTGCAGGCTGCGAGGGTGGCGACGAGGAGGGCGGCGGCCGTGATGGTGAGGGTTTGCTTCATTGCGCGATCATGACCTCTGTCCAGGACCCGGGGGGAACTTCAGATTCCCCCTCCTCTGGCTTCAATGAGGCGATCATGAACCGGACGGCCGGGTGAGCGGTCATCAGGCTGTGACGGTCGTGGCCCGGCCGTAGCCGCACGCCCCGTAAGCCCTGTCCGCTACTGGTTCGCGAGGGCTTGAATTCCTGCACGCCGGGCCGGCGGAGCTGGCGGGCGAGCTGACCGCCGACGGGGTGGCGCTGCTCCTGTTGCCGCTCGAGGACGGCGACTACAGGAGCAGGCCGCCGCCGGCACGGAGAAAGTGCACGTCACACGGCTGGCCCCCTGATGTGGCGCGGACGGTCCCGCGCCTTGAGCGTGGTCTGGGCAGGGCAACGACGCCCCGGCCGAGCTCACAGAACGGATCCTCATGCCCGTCGAAGTGCACAACCATGAAATACCCCACAAGTCCACCGTCCCCGGCGCGAACGAGGGGGCCCAGGTCAAGCTCTTCGTGCGGGAGCGCGACGGCACGCACCCCGGCCACCTCGACGAGCGCACGGCCGTCCTGATGCTCCACGGCCGGAGCATTCCGGTGCTCCCGGGCTTCGATCTCGAGTACAAGTCGTACAGCTGGGCCGATGCGCTGGCGCAGGTCGGTTACGACGTCTTCATGATGGACCTCCAGGGCTCGGGGCTGTCGCCGCGGCCGAAGATGGACGACCCTCGCAACGTCAACCCCGCCCAGCAGAACCTTCTAAAGCCGAGACCTCCAGGTTTCACGCCAGGCCCGCCGAACTATCCGTTCCAGCTGACCAACTCGAACAGCGACCGGGATGAGCTGAACACCGTCGTGGAGTGGATCATCCGCGAGCGCAACGTGAAGAAGGTCGCCTTCATCGGCTGGTCTGCAGCCGCGTTCACGATGGGGCCGTACGCGGTCAAGAACCCCGGCAAGGTGTCGAGCCTGTTCCTGCTGGCGCCGATCTTCCCGCCCGACGGCACGTCGAACGCCCCCGCCCCGCTGCCCCGGCCCGGCTTCCCGATGTTCGTGAGCACGAAATCGGGAACCTGGAATGGGTGGGGTAGTGAGGCGCTCTGCGAGGGCCAGCGCGAACCCGCGATGGAGCACGTGGTGTGGGACGCGATCATGCAAAGCGATCCGGTTGGTAGCACGTGGGGGGTGGAAGGTGAAGGGCTCAACCGCATCAGAAACTTCGTCCGGTGGGGCTGGAACAAGACCACCGCGGCGCAGGGCGGCGTCCTCGGCGGCAGCGTGCCGGTCCTCATCGCGTACGGGGAGCACGACAAGCAGGCAAACACGTCCAGTGAAGATCCGGAACTCAACTTCTCGGTCCGCGCGCTCTACAACGCCATCGCGGGCGACCACAAGCTGATGGTCAAGCTGGACTGCGCCGGGCATTCGGTGGTGTGGGAGATGCAGCACAAGAACGTGCACAACCTCTCACAGCACTGGCTCAAGCACCTGAAGGTCGACGGCAAGACCCAGGGCATCTTCGACATGGATATCAACGGCGGCATCAGCCCGGCTCCGTAGAACAGCCGAGCCCCCGGCTGTGAACCGCCGGGGTTCCAGTAGCGCTGCAACAACCTGCCCTCATCAGTCAGTTGCAGGCCCTCACCGCGGGGGCCCGCTCCACCAGCATCGCGATCAACTCGTAGTTCACAGGCACCGCGACGATCTGGTTGACTGCCTGTAGCCTCGTGACCTGGCCGGACCCGGAACACGGCCTTCACCCGGGCCGCGTTGAGGAACTCGTTGCGCCGCTCGTCGCCGTCGACCTGGATGCGCCAGCCCAGCGAGCTGCCCGTGGGTGCAGGGAGCGTCTCTTCGGTGATCAGGTAGTTCAGCCGCAGCTCGCAAGGGCCCGATGTTGTCGACTCCGTGGCCGCGAGGCGGCTGGCGATGGCGGGGGATGCCGCAATCGGCGGGGGAGTGCGTACGTCCGGGGCAGAAGCCGGTGAGGGTGGTCTTGCCGATGGCGGTGCCGCTCTCCTGGATTCGGTGGGCTTCGCGGAGGTTGGCGGCGTTGACTGGGCCAAGGTCCCGGGTGGCGGTGGTGGTGAGGATGCCGGCGTCCGCGAGGCGGGCGACCTGGGTGAGGATGTGGTGCTGCATGGCCTGGTCGGTGGTCCGGAACATCGAGCGGGTGAACATGAACTCCCAGTGGAAGGAGATGCTCTTCGCCTTGAGCACGCCGATCGGCAGGGAGTCGAAGTCGTCGATGGCCACGATCTGCCCGAACGGGTTGAGAGCCTCGGCGTAGGCTTCGACGTTGCGGTCGGTGCCGGCGGTGCTGAAGACGTAGTCCAGGCCGCCGGGCGCCGCCTCGGCGAGCTGGGGGCCGAGCGGCTTCGTGTGGTCGACGATGTGCCTGGCGCCCATCCGGCGGGCGAACTCTGCCGACTCCGGGCGGGAGGCGGTACCGACCACGGTCAGGCTGGTCAGGGCGCGCGCCAACTGGGTGACGATGGACCCGACGCCGCCCGCGGCGGCCGTGACAAGCAGGGTGCCGGTCTGTTCCAGGGCGCCATCGCGCAGACCCAGGCGCTCGAAGAGGCCCTCCCAGGCGGTGAGCGCGGTCAGCGGCAGCGCAGCCGCTTCGGTGAAGGTGAGCGTCGCGGGCTTGCGCGCGGCCAGGCGCTCGTCCACCGCGTGATAGCGGGAGTTGGCTCCCGGCCGGTCCAGGGCTCCGGCGTAGTAGACCTCGTCGCCGACCGTGAACAGTTCCGCCTCGGTTCCGACGGCGACGACGGTGCCGGCCGCGTCCCAGCCGAGCACCTTGGGCTCGCCGGCCGGGTCGGCGTTTTGGCGGACCTTGTGATCCACCGGGTTGAGGGCGACTGCCTCGATGCGGACCAGCAGGTCGCGAGGGCCAGGGGCCGGGACGGGCAGTTCGATGTCGATCAGGCTCTCGGGATGGCTGATCGGCAGGCTCCTGCGGTGGGCGACGGCGGGCATCGTGGTCGGGATTCGGTCCATGGGGACCTCCTCGGGTCGGTGGTGCGGTCGGGGATTGCGGGTTGCGGATCGGGGGTGGTGCCGCGCGGTTACGGCAGCGGGTCGGGGCGGGTGGCGAGATAGCGGTCGGCAGCCTGGAGGGGGGTGAGGCCCTCGACGTTGATGAGGGCGTCGAGCTCCTCGACGCCCTCGTTGCCCAGGCGCAGCGCGTTCATCCGGGTGACGGCCTCGGGGCGGATCCGCTCGAGTGCGTCCAGGCGGATGACGGGGCAGGCCGCGTCGACGGTACCCAGCAAGCCCTTCGGCTCGTGCAGCTGGCGTAGACCGTGGCGGCGGTTCAGGTACTGCGGGCGCCACAGCGGGACGACGAACCACTCCTCTTGGGCGATGCCGCGTTCGACGCGGGCGAGGAAGCCGGACTCGGTGCCGGGGGCGAAGCGGTAGCCGGCCCGGTCCAGGCCGTACGCACCGATCATGTCGGCGGAGAAGCGGCTGATGCCCGCCCCGGGATTGATCCCGTCGACCGTACGGGTCATCCGTGCGGCCACCTCGGGCCGGGCGAGGTCGGCCACGCCGGCGACCGTTTCGGAGACGTACGGCGGCACGGCCCAGAGGCAGTACGGCGTGTAGTACGGCGCCAGGACGCGGACCTGGTGACGGAAGGTCGACAGGTACGTGGCGTGGCTGGAGGGCAGCCAGGCGCAGACCAGCACGTCGACCTCGCCGGCCGCCTGCCGGCGGAACAATTCCTCGTGCGGGGCCTCGATGACGCTCACCTGGTGGCCGTGGGTCTCCAGGATGCGTCGCGTCACGGCCGTTGCCGCCCGGTGGAAGGACAGGGCGATGGTGCCCAGGGTGAGGGGAGGCGGGGCATTCATGGGAAAGGGGTTCCTTGCCTGGGGAGGTCGGCCGACCTATTGAGCGGCGTTCACGCCGCTACTGTGGTCAGGGCGTCCGAGCCCGTCAGTGTTGGTGCAGACATTGGTGTGCCGGGGAACGCGTGCCCTGCGGGGCACGCGTCGGCCGGTCGGGCGAGGGCGAAGCACGGGTTCCCGCCCACGACTCCGTCGGGCCCCAGCCTGACGGAGTCGTGGGCGGGTTCGAGGGCCGCACGAGATGCCCGGGCAACCTGCTGGTCGTGAACCTGGTACCGCCCCGACGCCGACAGTGCCGATCACGATGCCGTCCGCGCCACAGACCCGAATGCCACCCGCGACGAAACGCCAACGGCTTGCGAGTGGTGGCCTCGATGCCAGTCAATGAGGCGCCCGGCTGGACCGCGGCGGCCAGATCCTGGGCTGTCCTGCCTGAGAGGACCGCGGTGCGGGCCTTGACTCGGCTGGTCTCGTCCGCGGCCCATGCTGCGCCGTCTTGGCAGGCCACAGAGATCAGGGATGCCCCTGCGTCGACGGCCAAGAGGGTGAAGAGGACGCCGACCTCGGCGGCCTTGGCCTCGGCTGCGCCGATAGCCCGGTCGGACTTCATCAGGGACATGGAGGAGAGGGAGAACTGTGCAGACATGTTCGGTTCGATTCGCTGACGTAACCAGTAGGTCGACCCGCGACTTCCGGGCACGCCAGAGACGATATGCAATGGGTAGTGGTTACCCGCAAGAACCACTAGTAACCAAAAGGTACTATCGGGGCATGACGATGCCGGCCGCCACTACAAGCTCCTGCGACGACGCTAGGAGCGTCTACCTCGCCGCCTGCCCCTGCCGCGACATGCTCGACCTGCTCGCCAACAAATGGAGCGCCCTCGCCCTCGGCGCCATGGAGGACGGACCGACGCGCTTCGGCAGGCTTCGCACCCGCCTGCAGGGCGTCAGCCCCAAGGTCCTCACCCAGACCCTGCGGCGCCTGGAAGAGCAGGGCTTGGTCCACCGCGAGATCTACGCCGAAGTCCCACCCCGTGTCGAGTACAGCCTCACCCCCCTGGGCACGGACGCCTGCGCTCCCCTCGCGCACCTGCGCAACTGGGTGGAGCTCAACATTGACCGCTTCCCCGGAACCCCCGGCTGAAGGGTTTTCAACGGTCCGGGACACCGGGGCGCGGGAGCACTGCGGTCAGCTCCCGGCGGCACGCATGGCGGCACTTGGCGGCAAGGCACCGCGGCGGCGCCGCCCGCCTCCCAGCCGTGCCCTCGTCCACTCCGGCGCCGCGAGCCGGCCCAGGCCCCGACCGTGAGCTGCCCTGCGTTTGCTGGAGTCCGCGGACTGTCCCGAGTTGGGCGGAGTCGAGTTGCCTGGTTTCAGCTTGACTCTGTCGGGGATCTTGGTTGGTCGGGCTCAGCTGCCGAGGGTTCGCCAGGACTTCGGCCGGGGGATGTCGTTCTGGTCCAGGAGGGTCTGGAAGGCGGTCGACGGGTCTCGGCGAAGAGGGTTCCTCGGTCGCTACTGACCTTTGAGGCGTGTTGTCGCCGGGGGCTGACGATGTGTGATCGTCGCGGTATGCCGGTTGTGTGAGATATCCGCAGGGTGGTGGGCTGACGCCTGAACGGCAGGCGTTTCGCGAGCGCATCCGGATGGAGGCCGCGGAGCGATTCGCTGCCGGTGCCTCCAATGTCGAGGTCGCCAACGACTTACGGGTGAGTGTGCGCTCGGTGCAGCGCTGGCGCCGGGCCTGGCGCGACGCCGGCGCGGAGGGGCTGCGGTCGGCCGGACCGGTGTCACTGCCCAAACTGAGTGAGGCACTGCTTGCCGTGCTCGAACAGGAGCTGGCCAAGGGGCCGGTCGCGCACGGCTGGCCGGACCAGACGTGGACGCTGTCGCGGATCAAGACGCTGATCGGGCGACGGTTCCACAAGAGCATGACGCTGTCGGCCATTGCGCAGATGCTGCACCGGCACGGCTTCAGTCACCAGGTCCCGGCCCGCCGCGCGGTGGAGCGCAACGGGGAAGCCGTCACGGGATGGGTGAAGGAGACCTGGCCCCAGGTGGAAGCACCATGGCGGCGCTCGGGGCCTGGCTGTGCTTCGAAGACGAGGCCGGCTTCTCGATGACGCCGCCCACCTCCCGCACCTGGGCCAAGCGCGGACACACACCCGTCATCCGGGTGCGCGGACGTTCCCAGCGCCGCATCTCCATTGCCGCGCTCGCCTGCTACAAGCACGGCGAACGCACACGCCTGATCTACCGGCCCAAACGACATGTCGATCACAAACGGGGCGGCAGACGCAGCTTCACCTGGACCGACTACCGCGACCTCCTCATCGACGCCCACCACCAACTCGGCGCACCCATCGTGCTCGTGTGGGACAACCTCAATGTCCACAAGGACCGCCGAATGCGGCAGTTCATCGACACCCACGACTGGATCAGCTGCTACTTCCTGCCTGCCTACGCACCCGACCTCAACCCCGTCGAGGGCATCTGGTCACTACTGAGACGCAGCAGCCAGGCCAACACCGCCTTCACCGACCCCGACCACCTCATGCGCACCCTCCGGCACGGTCTCCGCCAGATCCAGTACCGCAGCAACCTCATCGACGGATGCCTCACCGAAACCGGCCTCACCCTGACGACACCACGGCCACAACGTCAGTAACTGGCTGCTGAGGCGTTCGATGTTCACGGCGATGGCCGTGAGGACGTGTTGCAGGTGGGTTTTCGGTTGTCCTCGGTAGCGGCAGTGGCTCATGCCGTGTCCGTGGGCGCACTCGTCGATGGTGCCCTCGACTTCGGAGCGGACCGCGTAGCGGGTCTTCCAGTCGGGTGTCTGCTGCTCGGCGCGGACGCGCAGTTGCAGGTCGCGGAGTTCTCGTGGGGGAAAGCCCACGGTCCGGGCGCCTTCGCGGGTGGTGGTGCAGCGGGTGCGGACCGGACACGGCCGGCACTGGCCTTTGGCGAACTTGGCGACGATCAGGACGCGGCCCACCCGGATCTTGCCGACCACCGCTTCCTTACGGGCGAGCAGGTCCGTGAGCGGCAGGGTTGTCGAGTTCACTGCGTGGTGGGTGAGTGCGCGTGCCGCAGACGTGCTGCCGGCGGCAGGGAGGTGGCCGCTCCCGTCTCCGGTGCGGCGCGGAACGCCTCGATCACGTAGGCGGCGAAGCGTCGGGAGGCCGTGAGCCGGGCCGGGAGGGGTGCGTGCTGGAGGCCCTGGTGGGCGGTGAGCATGAGGATCAGGTCGTCGACGATGAAGCCGGGGCGGAGCTCGCCGGTCTCCTGGGCATGGCGGGCCAGTTCGGCGACCGCGCGCACGGTCCGCTCGCGGTCGGCGGCGAAGTCCATGGACTCGGGGAAGGTCGTCATGAAAGCGTCGGCGAATCCGCGGCTGTGTGCATGGAGTTCGCAGATCCGCTCGATCAGGCTCTGGAATCCGTGCCACGGGTCCGCGTCCGTGAGGGCGTCGCGGACGGCGGCGTGACAGGCTCGGCGCTGCTCGGTGAAGGTCTGCGCGATCAGTGCCTGCTTGGCCGGGAAGTGCCGGTACAGCGTGGCGGGGGCGAGGTCCGCGTGCCGGGCGACGTTGCTCATGGGTGCGCTCAGGCCCTCCTCGCCGAACACCGAGCGGGCGGCGTCCAGGATGCGGGCCCGATTGTCGCGGGCGTCGGAGCGCACGGTCTGAGGCAAGTGGCCGGCCATCGTCTCTCACTTCAGTCAGACGGACGGGGGCGTCCGTTACGGTCCGATGGCGGTGCCGCCGCCCTGCTCCGGCAATTTGGTGGTGGCCCCGACGGTGGGGCCGATTCGATACCCACGGTCGCAGCAGTTGTGTCCGTCCGTCCACCGACCCAAGGAGCAGAGATGAGAGCCGTCGTCATCAGGACCTTCGGAGACCTGAGGGCCTGGAGGTCGTCGACGTGCCCGTGCCGGTTCCTGCTCCGGGGCAGGTGCGGATCGCTTCGGAGGCGATCGGAGTGGGCGGTGTGGACGCCGTGATCCGCCGGGGAACGCTCACCGGCTACGGCTTCCGGGCGGGCCATCTCCTCGGCAGCGAGGTCGCGGGAAGCGTCACCGCGGTGGGAGAGGGCGTGGACGCCTCGTGGATCGGGCAGCGAGTATGGGCGTTCACCGGCCTGTCCGGTGGGTATGCCGAGCAAGCCGTCGCCTCGGTCGATGATGTGCTGCCGCTGCCCCGCGGCCTGACCGGCACCGACGCGGTCGCTCTCGGTGGCTCCGGCGTGGTCTCCCACTTCGCCCTGGAGCGGGCCCGTTTCGCACCCGGGGAGACGGTGCTCGTGCGCGGTGCGGCGGGCAGCATCGGGATCACGGCGGTCCAGCTCGCAGCCAGGAACGGCGCGGGCTCGGTGGCGGTCACCACCTCATCGGCCGAGCGTGGTGCCCGCCTGAAGGAGCTGGGCGCCACGCACGTCCTGAACCGCTCCGGTGAGGGTGGCCAGGACGCACCGGCGGGCTTCGACGTGGTGATCGATGTCGTGGGGGGTTCCCAGCTTCCCCTCTTTCTGGACAGGTTGAACTCTAACGGGCGGTACGTGGCAGTCGGTGTGGTCGGTGGGCAGCCGCCGGCGGACTTCGGCATGCGGCTGCCGGGCGGCCGGAGAGCACGCCACCGGTGCATCCGTGTCAACTGGCAGTATGCCGCCGAGGTCCAGGGCGTCCAGCTTCACCCGAGCCCATCCCGAGGACAAGGTACTGCGGTGTGCTCCAGGGGAATGAGGACCCGCGGCGCGGCGGCCCGGATCCCGCACTGCCTGGCACGAGGGCCTTGGGGAGAGGTGAACAACACACAAGCTCCAGGCTGCTGACCTGGGGCTTAATGAGGTCCTCAGTCACAACGGCTGGCGTCGCGGGATCACGGGTGTGCAGTCGTGGTCGAGACAGGGGTTGCCCTGCAGGGGTGAGAATCCCGAAGAGGCCAGGTCTACTTGGCCTTCAAGTGTGCGGTCAGGCGTGACAGTAGGGGCAGCGCCGCCGCCAGCGTCTCCCGCTCTTCAGGGTTGAGGACATCGTTGATCGCGGTGCCGAGCCAGGCTGCACGCCTTCGGCGCTCCTCGGCCAGACGGCTGCTTCCCGTCGCTGTGAGGTTGAGCAAGAGTTTGCGCCCGTCACTGGGGTGAGCCTCGGCGTGTACAAGGTCCTGGACGAGGAGTTCTTTGACCGCCTTGGCGGCTGACTGGTGGCTCACTCCCCGCTGTTGTGCGATATCGGCGGTGGTCAGTGGGCCGCTGCGGTCCAGGTAGCCCAGGACGGCAGCCTCGCCGGGGGGCATCTTGTCGGCAGTGCGCACGGTGCGTACGAGCTGTCCGACGGTCAGGCGGAGTTCTTCAGCCAGTTGATTGCTGTCCATGGCGCCACCACCCTACCCATATTTATCACCAAACTGTACACCTTGGTTGGCTAACCTGCCGAACTGAATAAAGGGGCCGCAGGGTCGCGCCCGGTCGGGGGTGCGAGCGATCCTTCGAAATCTACAGCTGATGTGTACAGTTTAGTTGTAGATATTCCTCGGGTTAGAGAGGGCCCCCTGTGAAGCTCACCAAGCACGCCCACGCCTGCGTCACGCTCGAGAAGGGCGACACTCGCCTGGTCATCGACCCCGGCACCTTCACCCCGGAGGCAGCAGAAGCTGTCATCCAGGCTCACGCCGTCCTGATCACCCACGAACACTTCGACCACTTCGACGAAAAGCTCGTAGCCGCCGCTCTCGAAGCCCAGCCCGGGCTGCAGGTCTACGGCACAGCCACTGTCGCCGCCACCCTGGGCAGCCACGGTGGCCGCGTTCACGCCGTCGCCGCGGGCGACACCTTCAGCGTCGGTTCCATCAACGCCACCGTCCACGGCCACCACCACGCGCTGATCCACGCCGACATCCCGTGCCCCGACAACGTCGGCTACCTCCTCGATGACGGAGCCGTCTACCACCCCGGCGACGCCTACTTCGCGCCCGACGCTCCCGTACGCACCCTCTTGCTGCCGACCAGCGGCCCATGGACAAAGCTCGGTGAAGCCGCCGACTACGTCCGCACGGTCAGGCCCGAGCGGATCATCCAGATCCACGAACTCATGCTCAGCGACCTCGGCCAGCACTCCACCGCCAATCTCCTCGGCGAGAACGGCCTGACCGGCACCCCGATCGACCGCCTCCAGCCCGGCACCACCGTCCAGTTGTAAGACCCCAGACCCCAGACCCTAGACCCCGGACCCCAGACCCCGGACCCCAGACCCCAGACCCCGGACCCCAGACCCCAGACCCCAGACCCCAGGGAGCGGGCATGCGTTTCGCGACGATCCGCCCGGCGACACCCTCACCGCGGCCGGAGCCACAACATGACTTCCTTCGAGGCGAGCACAGGCCGCCATTGCCACAACGCCGTCAGCCCTCTGCACGCATCCGTGTATTTCGCGCGGGAACCGCAGGACGAACTCGCGGCACTCGGACTGGAGCGCGGAGCCATGGTCTACCTCGCGAGCCGCGCGGCACCGCTTGGGGCCGTCGACGCGGGCACCGTCACAGCGACGTTCTACAACTTCAACCACGAGCATGTGCAGCGGTACATCCCCGCCGCGTGGACCGTCACCACACCGGAGGAGGTGCTCACGGCCCGGCTGCGTGGCGCAGACCGAACGCTGCAGCGGCTGCTCGGAAAGGAGGCCCTCACGTCAACGGAAATGGCCGAGGCGGCCGAACTGGCGCTGCACGCCACCGAAGCCTGCCGCCGAGAGGCACGGCCTCTGTATGCCGCCAACGCCGACCTCCCCGTACCCGAAGAACCGCACCTGGCCCTGTGGCACGCCGCGACGCTGCTGCGCGAACACCGGGGCGACGGTCACCTTGCCGCCCTGGCGATCGCCGGCCTGTCCGGCATCGAGGCGCTGGTCCTGCACAATGCCACCGGCACGGCACCGACATCGGCACTGTTCATGCGGACTCGCGGGTGGTCCGCGGAGCAATGGGACACCGCCCGGGACCAGTTGCGCGAGCGCGGCCTGCTGGACGAGGCAGGCAACCTCACGCAGGCGGGCGCGACCCTGCGCGGCGAGACCGAGGTACTCACCGACCGCCTCGATGCCGCCCCGTACGACCACCTCGGTCCGGCCGCCACCGCACGCCTCACCGAACTGGCCGGCGGCTTCTCAGGAACCCTCAGAGCAGCGGGCGCCTTCCCCGCGGTGCACTTCGGCAAGGGCTGAGGGCCGGGGCCGGAGCCCGGCGCCCTCGTAGTAGCTACCGTCCGGTGGCGTGCAGCGCTACGAGACGTTCAGTTCTGCGGTTCCTGCGACGGCCTCTGGCGGTGCCAAGTAAACGCCGGATTTGCTGCGGCGGAGCCCCTACCGTGACCATCGCGACCTGCGGCGGGGCAATCCGGCCGCCAAGGTGAGGTGCACGCATTTACTGCGGCAGCACTGGGAGGCGGGACGGGCGTAACGATCGAACCGGTGACCGAACTCGGGGGCGGGGGCGCGCTCCTGCTGCCGCGCGCCCGGGTGGTACCCCTGTCCACCCCGCCGTCCTCGTACAGCGCGGCGGTCGAGCGGTACCTCACCGGCGCGGGCATCGCGAAGTCGTCCGCGCGGATCTAGCGCATCTCGCTGACGACGTGGGGGTGGATGCTCGCCGGTGAACCGGCGCCGACCGGGCGCAAGGCGATCGGCTGGTGGCAGCGCCAGGGAATCCGGGTGATCTTCTTGCCAGCGAAGGCGCGTTCGAGTTCGCCGCCGTCGTCGAGGGTGGCACTCATGTAGATGCGGTGAGCGGGACCGCTGAACGCCTGGCGGTGTGCGGTCGGCGGAATCAGGGGCTGATCAGGGTGCAGGCGGAACCGGCGGCGCGGCCGGTACGCCGGGCGCCGCCGGGTGTCCCGGCGTGAGGGCCACGAACGAGGGGGCGGTTCTTGGAGGTGGCAGGGCAACCCAGTCGGTGCCGCGGTGGGTCTGCCACCACTGGCCGATGACGTGGAACTTCTCCTCGAAGCGGCGGTCCCGTTGGAGAAATCCGGTGAACGGTGCCCGGAGTCGGGTGCGGCGGCCGTCGGCCTCGTACAGCACGATGACCCGGCCGCCCATGACCTGCTCGACGCGGACACTCTGTACGGACGCCCACGGGATGGTGCGGCGGCGGAGGTTGTGCACCCGGGCGGCCGACGGGGTCAACGTGATCCCGAAAGGTGAAACCACCGCCACCACCACGCCCACGATCCACAGGGCAAGGATCCATGTATCGAACAACATCGGCCGTCCGACAGAGGTGACCGCCCACAGGACGGTGTCGAGCCCCAGGACCACGCCCATGGGGAGCACGGCCATCACACGTTGCCAGATGCCGAGCCGGAAGCGGATCGCCCTCGGGGCCGGGACCCCGCTTACCTGGGATTCCGTCATGTCCGTCCCGCCTTCCGCGGCCGTACGCGGCCGGTCTGTGCATGATTGCCCGCGCAGCATGGCAGACGGTCGCTGCATGGCCGGAGGCACCCCGGCGGATGCTGTGTTCCCTCAACTCTCCAGGGTGGCCAGAGACGGCTTCCGCCGCTGGCGCTCGGCCCTCTCTTTCGGATCACCCAAGTGAGGGGCATGGCCTGACGAGGCCTCACACCCGGCTACAAGGACCTGATCGGGCCCGACCGCCTGCCTGAAAGCAGTGACGTCCGCGCCCACTGCGCCTCCGTCTGCGACCCCGACGCCAGGCTGCCGGGCACGCTCCTCCGGCAGGGCCACTGCGACACGTTGTTCCGCGGGGGCGAGCGGGGCGAGCGGGGCGAGCGGGGGCGACGTCTGGGACGCGGTCGGCTTCGAACCGGATGACGATGGCGTTGACTCGATCACCGTCATGGCGAACGTCGTTGCCGTGACGGGCACTTCGGGGATGTTTGGCCCAGGTCACGAGCTTGCGCCCGTAGGCTCGGTCAGCCCAGAGGATGATGATCTCGGGGTGCATGAGGCGGAGGCGGTGGCGGGCGGGCCTGTCACAGATCACGGAGTGCGGTCACGGCGGGTGCTGCCGCTGTTTGATTCGGGGCGTCGCAGGATGGTCGGCCGGGAGCCAGTTGGTACTCGGGTGCTCCGGTACGGGTGTGGATCGGCTCCGGTGCCGGTCGTGGAAGGCGGTCCGGTGCTCGCGGCCGTGCCCGCACCCCGGACCGCCTTGGTTCAGCCCAGTGTGTTCATCAGGGTGGTGAGGTAGGCGTCGAGCCGCTTCTCCACGGTTCGGGTCGTCAGTTCTGTCCTTCCTGCCTCCCGCCATGGCTGCGACACCAATTGCACGTCTTCTGAGAAGGCCAGTCCGTCCATGACGCGCCAGTAGAGCCGTTCGCTGGCGGCCAGGGCGAGCACCCCGCCGGCCTCCTCGTATGCCTCAGCGAACCGCAGAGCCCATGCCGGGCCGTGCAGCAGTGCGAGATTGGTGGAGCAGTGCGCCACATCGAGATCCGCCGGCCCCCAGGAGGTCGCCGCCCCGTCGACGACGCCGGTGATCCGGGGACTTGCCGGCCGTGGGGGCGGCACGTCGAACAGCACGTTGCCGGGGTGGAAGTCCCGGTGCAGGAATCGTCCTTCATAGGGTGGTGCGGGCTTGCGGATCACGTCGATCGCCGCGGTCCATGCCGCTGCGTCGGCGCCCTTGGGAGTCACGACGGTGTCGGCGGTCGTCCACGCCACATACTTCCGGGGCCGCTCGGCGGGTCGCAACGCGTGGATCGCCGCGAGTTGACGGGCCAGCACCGGGACGCGCGTCTCCAATCCCTCGTCGTCGAGGATTGTCCGGCCCGCCAGATGGGTCATCAGGAGCGATGGATACTCGCAGTGCGCGGCGGTCGGATCAACCGCGACCAGTTCATGAGCGGGCACGCCGGTCGGTAGGCGGTGAGCTTGCGGATCGACCAGCGGGTGAACGGCTGGCCGAGCTTGACCGCGCGGGTGGTGGCCGGCTGGATGACGAAGGCTTCGTCGTCATCGCTGAGTAGGCGGGGATGGCCTCCCGCCCACCGAGACAGGCCAGGCCGATCTCGTTCGAAGCGGTGGATAACATCGCGGACGGTGTCCTCGTCGGCGGCCAGGAGACGGGCGATGACCGGGACGGTGTTGCCGCCCGCAGAGGCCAGCAGGATCATCGCCCGCCAGGTAGCGCACGCTGTTCGTGCTGCCCCGCCGGACGATCTGCTGCAGCTTCTGCCCGTCGTAGTCGGCGATCCTGCGGACTTGAACCCGTGGTGTCACCACCTCTCCTGACGCTGGATCGGGTCGATCGATCCCACCCGATCGCATCGGCAGCCCGACAGGACACCCGTGAACCGGTGAACCTTCCCGGTCGCAGCACAATCGTGTTGACCGCCCCCGGCAGGCAGTGCTTGAGTCGGCGCGTGGACAGCATTTCTGCCAACCGGCGGTTCTGGAATCAGATCAGCAGCGCCTACCAGCACGAGCATGACCCGCAGATCGGTGCAACACCCCGGCTGTGGGGCACGTACGCCATCCCCGACGCGCACCTGCACGCCCTGGGCGACGTCACCGGCAAGCGCGTCCTCGAACTCGGCTGCGGCGCCGGCCAGTGGTCCAGGGCGCTCGCCGCTGAGGGCGCCACCGTGGTCGGGCTCGACCTGTCCGAAGCCCAGCTCACCGCAGCAGCTCGCGCGATGGGAACGGCCCGCTACCTGCTGGTGCAAGGCGCCGCCGAACACCTCCCGTTCGCCGCCGACAGCTTCGACCTGGTGTTCTGTGACTACGGCGGGCTTAGCTGGGCGCCCCCGCACCTGGCCGTCCCGCAGGCCGCACGCATCCTGCGCCGCGGTGGGCGCCTGGTGTTCAACGTCGCCAGCCCATGGTTCGAAGCCTGCTACGACGAAGCCGCCAGCCGCGCAACCACGACGCTGCAGCAGGACTACTTCGGGCTGGACACCATCGCCGAAGGCCAGGGCGCGGTCAGCTATCAGCTCACCTACGGCGACTGGATCAAGGTCCTGCGTGGCGCAGGTCTCGTCATCGACGACCTCATCGAGCCGCGGCCCGAACCCGGAACAGCCAACGGCTACAACCAAACCGACCCGCCTGACTGGGCACATCGCTGGCCGGCAGAAATGCTCTGGGTAACCCACAAACCGTAAGCACCGCCGTACCGAGACGTGAAGGTATTCCCTCCCCGGTTGGCCCTAGAAGGTCCTGTCCCACGTGCCACCCGCCGACCAGCGCTGGTGCCGCTCATACACGGTCTTCCACGGACCGAAACGCGCAGGCAGATTGAAGTTCCCCCCGGGTCCTGGACAGCGGGTGTTTACGCTGCGGGGGTGAGGTCTTGCCTGAGCAAGGTTCTCGTTTCGAGTGGGGTGACGTACC
>NZ_JBIAIQ010000075.1:16913-18272 GCF_042871525.1 Streptomyces sp. NPDC005784 | reverse complement strand
CGGGGAGATAACTGGCCGCCGTTGGGGAGATCTCGCAGGCCGCCAGTGGGGCGAAACCCTGGCCGCCTACGGGGAGCACTTCAAGGCCATTGACAGCCGTCGTCCAGATCGGTGCGGCTGCTGGGCCGGGCGGAGGACCTGCGCCGTATGTGGGAGGAATCGTGTCAGAGAGCTGACGGGGCCTCTGCCATGGGTGACCACGTACGCGGGAACGCGAGGGGGCCGCCATGGAACCGGACACCGGGCCTGAGGCCATCAAGGCACACCCCGACTACCTGCCGAAGACACCTCCGCCTCCAAGGAAGCCACCCTCGCCGCCACCGCCGCAGACATGGCTGGCACCGTCCAACCTCCCCATGCCAGCCGCGCGGGCCGACCGGTGATGAAGAACCGTCAGGGCGCCTCATGGTTCATGGAGGCGCAGTTCTGGGCGCCGGGCAACGCATTCGCCGAAGTGACGGGACGGCTCGGCCAGCGGGGGCTGAAAGCGCCGGACCGCGTGGAGGCACTGGTACGCCAGTTGGTGGCTGCGGTCGTGGCGGACGGTGGCCGGCACGTCAGCCTCCATCTCGCTGAACAGGACAATCAGGCGCGCGTTCTGGCTTTTCAGTCACCAGCCCCGCCCGTCGCAGCCGCAGGACGGCGATGTCCTGGCCCGTCTGTGTGAACTTGGCGATGTGAGCTGCGGGACGGAGATGACCGGCGAGGGACGGCAGGTGTGGGCCGTACTCGCCGACAACCGCCGACACTTCGCCACGATCGGCGGGTCGTTGCCCGCCGCATCTCCCACCTGGGCGGTCTCTGCCGGGTGATCGCCACAGCGAAGCCGTGACGGCCGGTCGCTGCAGAGGTTGTCCGGGCATGACCCGACGGCGAATGACTTCGCGGGCGGCCGTGGGTGTCCTTGCCGGCGTGCCGGCGGCCCCGGGGACTCCGGCTGCCGCCGCGGCTGGCCTGCATCGGCTAGGCCTGCCTGTACGCCGAAGTACGGGGTGACGGGGCGGGTGGTCTCGGTGCGTCGGCCTGCTGGAATGAGGGACCGGTAGCCACACCCAACAGTCCTGTCGACCACGAGGTGCACCGCGGTGATGTCCTCGCGTCCTGTGTCGAGGCGATCGGGCGGACGGAGAGCGGTCCGGCGTACCCGAAAGTGGGCTGCACCGGCTCGGTCTGGCGTGTTGTGCGGGGCCAGGTACCGGCCGGAGCGCATCCGCGAGGGTCGGCTGTGTGCGGAGTGGGGGGGCGCGCCGGGGGGGCGCCCCCCCCGGGGCAGCAGGTCGCGCGGCTGGAGAACATCACGCCGTTGACGGTGAGGCCGGGGCTCAAAACGGGGGTTGTTTTAGGCCCCACCCAGAGCGT
>NZ_JBIAIQ010000075.1:0-16903 GCF_042871525.1 Streptomyces sp. NPDC005784 | reverse complement strand
CGGGGCCGCGCGCGGGGGGGGGGGGGGCGGGGCCCCCCCGCCCGGGGGGGGGGCGGGGGGGGGGGGGGGGGGCGGGGGGCCGGGGGGGGGGGGGGGGGGGGGGGGGGGGGGGGGGGGGGGGGGGGGCCCCCCCCGCCGCGGGTCAGCAGGTCGCGCTGCTGGAGATCTTCACGCCGTTGACGGTGAGGCCGGGGCTCATCACGGTGGTTGTGTTCGGCCCGACGCAGAGCGTGCCCGCGTTGCTGCGCAGGTAGGCCACGTCGTCGTTGCGGGTGTTGAGGATGACGTAGCCGTCGCGGGACGTGACGTCCTGGAATCCGCTGGTGATGACCTGGAACTTGGCGGCGGGGTGGCCGGCCGTGACGGCGGCCTGGTTCACGTAGAAGCAGACGTACGGGTACGCGCAGCCGTGCTGGACCGGCTCCGCGGTCGCGGCCGGGGCACCGGCCATGGACACGGCCGCGACCGCACCGGCGACGACGGCGAGGTTCGCTGCTTTACGGATGATGGAGTTCATCAGTCCCCCAGGGATTCGATTCGGTTCGGGTTCATCGGCAAGCGGTGCTCGACCGCGGGGCCAGCGCACGCCGTGCCGGGCACAGGTCAGGGTGTCGGAGGCGTTCGCCGTCTTCCGCGGCGACAAGTCCGCGCACGGTAGGGTCTCACGCGGCCGCACATGTGATCGACCGTCATGGTGCGGACGGCTGGGGCGACATCGTGTGTGGGCGGGGCAGAAAAGCTTTCTCGCAGACGCCGGCGTCACGCTGCTGGCCAATAGGGCCAAGGGTCTCAGGGGGTGGGGGAGGGCGCACCGGAAATCCCGGACGGGCAGTCGTTCCCGAAGTACTCGCCCTTGACGACGACGACCTCGCCCCGGTGAACGAGGAGACGTCGACCTCGTGCTCTGCGCGGTGCCCCGTCTCCTCGTGTCCCCTGGCAGGGTGGACCGGCTGGGAGTACTTGGCACTCCCTGGCCGGCCCGGATCGTCGGCGCTCGAACCAGTAGACCGCCATCGCGGCCAGACCAGTCGTCGACGCCTTCACCGGCAGTCGCACGACTTAGTCACTCGCCGTCTCCAGCAGCCGACGGGGCTGCGCCCGGCTGGGGCTCAGGCGCCTGTCACCGTTCCACCACGTTGCGCCGCTTGTGGAGGTGCTGGTCGAAGGCGGGTGGCCGACCGTCGCGGCTGCCGCGCCTGAGGTGGTTGCGGACTTGATCGGCCTGCTCGGGGTGGAGTGGGCGATGCCTCGTCGACGCAGCCAGTTGCGGATCGCCTTCGAGCTGTAGCCCTTGCCGCCGATCACGTGGGAGGGCTTGAAGCGGGGGCGGCCCGGGCCGAGGCAGCCGGATCGCCTCCATCACCGCGGCGAACGGGGTGGTCAGGCCGCTGCGGACGTGGTCGTGGGTTCGCCACTCGGGTATGCCCCCAGGTCTCGGGCACGACTCTTCCCAGATCTCCCCGGCACCGCCATCAGGAAGTGGACCTGCTCCTTCGGCACGACCGGAACACTCGGCAGCGAGAGTCATACGTTACGGCCGTCGCTGCACCAACGCCGCGCACATGATGGTCGAGGACTTCGGACCGGCCCGCGTCAACGCCCGGTCGAGGTACGGCTGTCGCTGACCCCACGGGCGGCCCGCTCGCTTCCCCCGGGCACGGCGTCGGCTGAACCTCCGGGGCGGGCGTTGCGTATCAATTCCAGAGGGACAGCTCAGGTATCCACCACGGGACGGAAGGAGAGCATCGTGCCCACGCCGCCCGCGTCCGACTCACCGGACGACCGCCCCGCGCTCGAGCCGATCCGCGTGCTGCGCGCGCGCCGGACCGACGCGCTGGCCCAACTGCTCGACGAGATACGCCAGGACAAGGACTACCGCAGCCGCGAGACCCTGGCCACACCCGTCCCACACACCCGGACCGGCGGCGAGACAGAGGAACTCCCGCCTGTCCCCGGCGGCAAGACGGAGGAACTCCCCGCACCCGACGGCGACGCCCGCCCACCGCGTCCCGTAGGCCGCCCGCGCCTCGGGCCCGGACAGCGCCGGGCGGCCGTGGTGATCGCGGTCGTCGCGGCGGCCGTCGTCGGCTTCAGCTGCTCCCTCCTGATTCCCAGCCGTACCGACGCCACCCCGGCCGCACCCTCGGCGAGCGCGTCGGCGGCCCCGACGTCGGCCGCCCCGGGCGCGGTCGGGGCCGCCGACGTCCTGACCAACCCCGGCTTCGAGTCGGGCAGCCTCTCGCCGTGGAGCTGCACCGGCAACCCGGGCTCGATTGTCACCTCCCCCGTCCACGTGGGCTCCAAGGCCCTCCGGGGGACGGTGAGTTCGAGCGACACGGCGCAGTGCAACCAGACCGTCGCGGTGCGGCCGAACACCACCTACTCACTCAGCGGCTGGGTCCGCGGCTCCTCCGTCTACCTGGGCGTGAACGACGGCGCCTCCACCTGGACCACTTCCCCCTCCGGATACAGCCCCCTGACCGTCTCCTTCACCACAGGCGCCTCCCAGACCAGCGCGACGATCTACGTGCACGGCTGGTACGCACAGGGCAGCTACTTCGCCGACGAGATCACCCTGGACGGGCCCGGTGGCGGCGGTGGCGCCTAGAGCTTGTCGGCTCCTCGCCTACAGGCTGTGCGCCGATGAAGCTCTTCTCCGGGCTGCCGTCAGCACACGAACGATCACTGCTCATTGATGGCGCATCCACTGTCCTGGTGAGTACCTGTTCCTGAGCCTGGCATGCCAACCTGGCGGGCTGGGGTCCTAGCGCTGCCCCAGCTGTTTCCCCGTTGCGCGGGTTCAAGGTCTGGGCGGAGTAATCGTCCTCACTCGTGCGTGTGAGGTTGCACGTGCGGACCGCGAGAGCAGGGGTAGCTCTCAAATAAATCAACTGACCTTCCGATGAATCAACTGACCCAAGAAAGGCACGTCATGCGTCGCTTGACCGCTGTCCTTGGCGTTTTCGCCGCGACCACCCTCCTTGCGGTGGCCGTACCATCCGCTGCCCATGCCGACGGTACCGACTTTGGCACCAGGAACGGCGACACAGCCGTCGCGGGCGACTCCGGCGGCATCCTCAATACCTACGGCGCACCGCTCATCAATACCGACGGCCGTTGCCTGGTGCCGCTCCCCGAGGGTGAGGGCATCGGCGGTCACCTCCTCGGCAGCCTCAAGACAGCGTGCAACAGCATCCCGGTCGATCAGTTTCAGGCCCCGCAGAAGCTTCTCTGACAAGGTCTTGCGCTCCCGGAAAGCGACGGCGAAGCGACAAGGCCGCCCGCTCGTGTGCATCCCGGACTGACCGTTTGGCCCCCACCGCCCTGGCCGCGGTCGTCACCTTCCGCGGCTGGTGGACGTGGGAGATCGACGGTGAGTTGTGGCGCTGCCGGCCCCCGGCCTCGTTCCAGTCCCGCAGCCGTCGCCAGCAGGTCTTCCCCGAGCCGAAGCCCAGTTCACGAGCTGCTGCTGTCCGAGCTGCGGGCCGCAGACCTGCTGGACTTCTCCCACGCAGCGGTCGACTCCAGCCACATCCGCGCAATGAAGGGCGGGCCGGCCACCGGTCCGTCCCCGGTGGACCGGGGCAAGGCCGGCAGCGAGCACCACCTGATCGTCGAGGCGCACGGCATCCCGCTCGCAGCATCACCACAGGCGCCAACCGCAACGACGTCACCCAACTGATCCTGCTGATCCAGACCGTCCCACCGATCCGCGGCAAGCGCTGGCAGCCACTGCGCCGTCCCAAGTATCTGTACGCCGACCGCGGCTATGACCACGAGGTCTACTGGGACAAGGTCCGCCGGTTCCTGATCACCCCGCACCTTGCCGGCGCGGTACCGGGCACGGGTCCGGCCTGGGCGCGTGTACCGCTGGGTCGTGGAAGGAGCGATCGCGCTGCCGCACTGGTTCCGCCGCCTGCGCATCCGCAGCGAGATCCGCGACGACATCCACCACGCGTTCGTCACCTTTGGCTGCGCCGTCATCTGTTGGCGACGACTGCGCACCGCTCTTTGATGAGAGTAAAGGCGGGCGATCGCCCCAGGGGATGGCCTGCTCGATGCGTCAGAACGTACTCACAGCAGTCGGGCCCGCGCAGCCTCACATCCGGGATCTCAGCACGTCGACCTCACAGCCCGGCGCGAACGGGTCGAAGCCGTGCTCGATCAGCCAGCGAACCACCAGCAGGCTTCGCATCGACCACCACGCCTGGATCACGTCGAGATCGACGTCTGTGCCATAGCCGGCGATGACGTCGTCGAGGTGCTCCTCGTGTCCGAGCGTGAAGGTGGCGAGGTCGTACAGGGCATCACCCTGGCCCGCCTCGGACCAGTCGATGATGCCGGTGACCTCGTCGCCGTCGACGAAGACGTGCGCGATCTGCAGGTCGCCGTGCGTGAACGCCGGAGTCCACGGTCGGAGCGCTGCCTCGGCGACCTGGCGGTTGCGGGTGACCAGGTCCGCGGGCAGGACGCGGTTCGTCACGAGCAACTCGCACTCGTCGTCGAGTTCCGCCGTCAGCGCGACGATGCTCCGGCCGGGCCGGGCCGGCAACGGCGCGTCATGCAGCTTTCGGATGGCGGCGCCCGCCGCGGCCCACGCCGCCGGCGACCCGGTCGACGGCCCGCCGAGGCGCCCCAGCGTCGTCCCCGGGAGTGCGGCCATCGCGAGCACGGGCGGCTTGCACCACAGGATCTCCGGGGTCGGGACCGGCGCCAGGGCCATCGCCTCGACCTCGGCGTCGATGCGCGCCTGGTCGGCGTCCACCTTCAGGAACACGTCGCCGACGCGCAAGGTCGCGCGCTCGGAATGGGCGACGACGACTTTGACCTCATCCATGGGCGACCAGTATCCCGGGGATGACCGCCGACGTCGCCGGGTTTATCGCGTGCGACTACGCGGCTGACCGCGTCCCCATACCCGGCGGCCTCGCGCACGACACCCACCTCTGACCAGGTCAAGTCCACCACTTTCGTTAGGAGTCCTTGGTCCCAGATGCAGAGTGTCCGCTGACTGCCATCTCTTCATTACGACGGCACAAGGCTGGGGACGATACGTGACAGGCAAGTTGGGCAGCGGCTCCGTGAGACGCTGCTGATCCTCTGGTGGGAGACTCGCTGCTCATTACGTCGCGGGCCGGCACTCACTTGCTGGCCTGCGGCCTCAGCAGCGTGGGCAGGCCACCATCTCGTCGAGATGGCGCGCCGCCGCGAACACCAGGACAGCCGCGAAGCGGTGGCCGCGTCGGCGGCAGGCCCCCAGGACCGGATGCTCGCGGGCATGCAAGCCACTGCTTCCAGCATGCGCCTGATGGCCCGTGCCGTAGGTCGACTCGGCCGCGATGCCCCACGCGCCCGCGGGGACGGTCCAAGTTCGCCTCGGACCGGTACGGCTTGGGCCCTGGGCCCTGCTCCCTGTACGCGCAGGGGTGTCCCCGCCATCTTGTTCTGGCGCTGGACCTGCGGGTTGGGTGTCGCTGCTTCGCCGCGAGGCGCATCGAGCGGACGTTGGCGGTCTGGGTGGCGAGTACCACTGGTTCGCCGGGAAGCGCACCGGCGAACCAGTCGAGTGCCGCTGCGCAGGCCTCGACGGCGTACCCGCATCCCCATGCCTTTGCCAGGAACAGGTAGCCGAGCTCGCCCTTCCCGGCAGCCTGACGCAGATACCCCGCTTCTCTGGTGAGCGTGATCTGGCCGATCACCGCTTCGTCGAGATCGACTATCAGGGACGCCACAGCGAAGACTCCCCCTTATGACGTTCCGCGACGGGCGTCCGTGGATGTCCCGAGCATCGAGGAAGATGGGCGCATGAGTGAGGTGCGTGGGGGCTTGGATCGGTACAGCGGGGATGAGCGGTTGGCACAGGAGTGGCTCGGTGGGCTGACACTGAATCCTGCTCTGCCTGCATCAGTGCTGGTGCGATTGCTCACCGCTGAGGAACTGTCTGCCTACGCCTCCTCCTGGCTCACCAGGTGCTCTCTCGACCGGGAGAGCACCGCCGTGCTGGTGTCCGCCCCACAGGTCGACCACCGCCTTCAGACAGTGGAGAACCCGGCCGCTGACGTCGAGGTACTGGCGCGGCTTGCCCGTGATCCCGAACCCCGGGTCCGGTTCGTATACGCGGCACTCGCGGGTGACTTCGGCCGACGCATACCGGATGGAGTGCCGGAGATCCTGGCTGGCGACAGTGAGGCGAGAGTCCGGCGGATGGCAACGCAGTGGGACCTGCCGGTGCCGGTGCGGGCACGACTCGCCGAGGATGAAGACGCTCGGGTGCGAGCCTCAGCCCTCAGTGCAGAGCTGTGGCCGCAGCTTTCGGCCGCCGTATGCCAGGCCCTGCTCGCCGACCCTGAGCCCCAAGTCCAGCACGCCATCGCCAAGTTGTTCCCAAGCGAGCCGGAACCTCGACCCGAGCCCGACCTGCGCGTCCAGGACCCCGAACCCGCCGTACGGAGCGAAGCGGCCCAGGACCCTGAGGTACCGACCGCCCTGGCGCTGCAACTCGCTGAGGACCCCGAAAACACCGTCCGGCTCTCCCTCTCGATGCGCGAGGACCTCACCGAGGAACAGCGCTCCGCCATCGCGTACGACGTGCCAAACGGCTATCACACACCCCCGCTCTGGATCGTGGAACGCGGCCACCAACCGCAGATCGCTCGACGGGCCGCAGCCTCCGGCCACGTCCTGCTGCGTCGCAGCATCGCCATGCAGAAGCACCTGCCCGCCGACGTGGTCGACCGCCTCTCCGAAGACGAGGACTTCTTCGTCAAACTCACCTTGTGCCAGTCGTGCCAGGAAGCCCCGCACGCCCTCGTGCTGGAGATGTACGCCCACTGGCACGGCCTCAAGTGGAGCTTCCTACGCTCCCACCCGAACTTTGCCGAACCGGGCCTCGCTCGCTTCGCCGACCACCCTAATCCGCGGCTGCGCCGCGCTGCCCTGGACGATCCGGAGGCCGGCCCGGAACTCGTCCTGCGGCTGATCGACGATCCGGAAGTCGGTTGCTGGGCGCTGCGGGACCCCAGACTCCCCAGTGAGGAGCTGCATCAACGCCTCGGCGTCCCCGGCTCCGCACGGGATGCCGCGGCCAATCCTGCTCTGCCGCCCGCGACGATGCATCGGCTCCTCGATCTCGCCGCAGTGGCCGAGTGTCCCTCCCCGCGTGGCGTGAAGACCTTGGCTGTAGGGGAAGTTGAGAGTCACGGCGCAGAAGGGTCGGAAGCTTGATCTGGTGTTCCGTGAGGGGGTGGTACGGATCGTGGCGCAGACCGGCAAGTCGGTTGCCGAGGTCGCCAGGGACCTGGGCATCAACGAGACCACCCTGGCCAACTGGGTGTCCCGCGCTCGCCGGGCAGGAACGGCGCCAGCCGGCGAGAGGGACGAGATGGAGCGGTTGCGAGGCGAGATGCCCAGCTCGACTGCGACTCCTTCGTGGTTCTGGCCGGCAGCGCTGCGGACACCGTGACGGTTCGCCTGATCGTCACTACCGTTGTGTGCTGCCTGACCTCGAGTCTGCGCCTCCGAAGTCGCTCCCTGACTGGTCACCAGATCTGCACTCTCTGCCCTGTCCGTGCCGGACGCACCCTTACGTCGGCGTGCGCGTTTACGTGCTCAGCCGCGTACGGGCGAAGTGCTCAGCCCGTGTGCCGCGCGTTGCCGATCCGGCCGCCGCGCGGTTCGTGTGGTGGTGGCGGTATCACCGCAGCGTGATCTCCTGGCCGATCGACTGCTCGAGGGCGGACGAGACGGCCAGGGCGGTGGCGGCGGCGTCCTGCACTGCCACGCCGACCGATTTGTAGAGGGTGATCTGGTCGGGCGCGGTGCGCCCCGGTTTGCTGCCGACGATGACTTCGCCCAGCTCGGCGTGTACATGGTCCGCTGTGATCAGGCCTTCGCGGATCGGCGTGAGCAGGTCGTTGCTGCCCGCGGGGAGCGGGGCGAGCACGGCCTGGCGCGATTCGACGCACACCAGCGCCTCGGCGATCGTGGCGTCGTCGATCTCGCGGCCGGCCGGGTTGTACCCCACGGACGTGATGTGCACTCCAGGTGTCAGCCAGGGGCGGCGGATCACGGGTTCGACGGCGTGCGTTGTCGCGGCGGCGATGTCCGCGCCGTCGAGCGCCTCGGTATAGCTGGAGACGGCCTGGACTTCGGCCTCCAGTACGGCTGAGAGTTCCTCGGCCAGAGCGGCGGCTTTCGCCGGGTCCCGGCCGGCCACGCGGATGTGGCGGATCGGGCGGACCCGGCAGATCGCGCGGGCGTGGGACCGGGCCTGGACGCCGGTGCCCAGTACTGCCAGCACCGTCGCGTCCTCGCGGGCCAGCAGACGCGCCGACAGGGCGGAGCAGGCGCCGGTTCGTGCTGCGGTGATGGCTGTACCGTCCAGCAGGGCGGCGGGCTCGCCGGTGTCCGGATCGAACGCCACGATCACGGCCTGATGTGTAGGCAGCCGTGCGCCGTCGTTGTGCGGGAAGAGTGACACCAGCTTGGTCATGAGCACCCCGGCCGACGGCAGGAAGCCCGGCATGGCCGCCAGGAATCCATCGCGTTCGGGCACCAGGGCGGCGACGCGGTCGGGTACCGAGGCGCGGCCCGCACTGAGGTCTGCCATCGCCGATGCCAGGGCATCGATCAGCGCGTCCACGTCGAGCAGGGACTCGACCTGCGAGCGGCCCAGAACCAGCATGTGCTTCAGCCTCCTGATGCCGGTCATCCAGCAGGCGACCGCGCAGCCAAAGCGTCAACCCCGGCCCCTGTTGCCCCGGCTCGACACGCAGTCCTTCCTGAGCACGTTCATCCGTACGCGCTGAGCACATCAGGTGTACGCCGACATCCTGCGCGGGTGGGTTCAGCGACCTGGATCACCACGTCAGACCCGCGGGAACGAAGGGAAGGGGCGTGAACGGTCACGCACTTCCCCAGCCCGACGGTCACACACTTCCCCAGGTGCCGGCCTCGTCAGCGGTCGATCGACCAGGGGGCGTCAGCGGGCGGGGTCCCCGTGGTGAGGATGTGGCTGATGATCCGTAGCGCCTCCGCCAGGCGCACGGTGTGCTCGTCGGGATACTCGTCGTGTTGTCCGTTGGCCAGGACGAAACCCTTGCTTGAGCCGCGGGCCCGGCGGCTGAGTGCGTGCCCGCCGGGGTCCTCTTCGCCGTCAAGCAGCAATACCATCACCCGCTCGGTGTTGCTGATGGCGGCCGGCGAACGGCCTCGCGAACTGGTCAGCCACGTCTCGAGCTTCCCGGCTGCGATTCGTTCTCGAAGCACGTTCCCGACGCCGACGGGTCCGAACAGAATGACCGGACTCTCCGGGGTGAAGGCATCGAAGTGCGGCCAGATCGCGGATCTGGGCAGTCGGTAGCTTCGGGGGATCTGGAGTGAGGGTCAGTCCGGTTTCGGTGCGGCAGCCGTCGATGAGTCCGCCGAGGACTCGCCCACCTCGAGCGCCGTCCCGAAACGTGTAACGGCCGCAAGTGAGTGCGGGCACTCGTCGAAGGAGCGAGACCCCAGCGGCCCTCTTCGCCGCTGAGGCGAACTGTGACGCTTCGCGAACCGGGGACCACCCGCGGCCGGCCTTCCCTCCCGTTCCGACAGGTCAGCCGGACGACCGACCGACCGGGCCGGCCTGTCGCATCGCGCGGGAGATGATGGGGATGCAATGACGGAACGCGAGGTCAGGAGCATCCATGGCGATGCGGGTTCACCAACCCCGTGAGGACGCGGAGTTCGATTTCATCCTAGGGATGAGCGGAGTTCCGGTCCTCGCATACTTCACCGGGACATGGCCCAAGGCAATCGAACCCTGCCGGGCGATGGACCTCGTCGTGGGTGCCATCGCCGACGAGTACACGGGCCGCCTGACGGCCGTCCGCACCGACATCACGCGCTGTCCGGCCGCAACCGAGCGATACGGGATCACCGGCGCCCCGTCCTACGTCCTGCTGAAGGAGGGAGAGGCGGTGGCGCACGGCACAGGGCCTATGACCATCGCCGAGGCAAGGGAGTTCCTGGACGGCCACCTCTGAGCCTGAGCCGCCACCTCTGAGCCGCCGCCGCGGCCGCGACGCCCGTCACGCAAGCCGTGGGCGTGCTGTCTGGGCTCCAACACGGGCGGCGCCGCTCTGCCCGGCGGCGAGCTCGTACCGGGCTCATACAGTGTTTTCCATGAGCCGACCTAAGTTAGCCAAGGCCGCGATCACCCCGGGTGAGCCCGCCGCCATCTACTGCCGGATCTCGCACACCAAGGACGAGGATCAGACCGGAGTCGACCGGCAGGAGCGCATCTGCCGCGAGATCGCCGAACGCCTTCAACTCGGTGTCGAGTCGGCCCATATCTACGTCGACAACAACCGTTCAGCGTGGCAGCGCAACCGCAACCGCAAGCGGCTCGGGTGGGAGGAAATGCTCCAGGCGATGGCAGACGGAGAGATCCGCCACATCATCGTCTACCACCCCGACCGCCTCATGCGGCAGCCCAAGGACCTCGCAGAACTCCTCTCGATAGCCGACGACAAGCGCGTACTTCTGCACGGCGAGGCAAACCGGCGCGATCTCTCGGACCCCGACGACCGGTTCATCCTCCGCATTGAGGTGGCCCACGCCTGCCGCTCGTCCGACGACGCGTCACGTCGGCTGAAGGACGCCCTGAAGGACATGTCCCGCGAGGGCAGGCCGCATGTGGGCAGTCGCGAAGTTGGACACGTCCGGCTACGAGCCCCCGACGACCACACGCCCCGAGGCCGACGTGACCGCGGACGAGAAGGACCGCGCGAAGCTGGAGGAGCTGAAACAACTGTGGCTCACGGACGACGACTTCACGACCGTCGAGTTCCACGCCATGCGCGCCGTCGTACTCAAGCGGATGAAGGAGCGCCAACGGAAGACGGTCAAGCGGCCCATCGCCGTCCTGGAGGGCATCGCCGGACCGGAGGCCGAAGCCAACTGGAAGAAGCTGGAGGAGGCTGAGGACTACGAGCGCATGAACGCGATCTACCGGTTCCTGTTCGCGGCCGTGGTCGTACTTCCGGCGACGAGGAAGGGCAGGGGGTTCGACACCAACCGCGTGGAGATCAAGCCGAACTCGCTGGACTAGGGTCCGCCGTATGCACTCCTACCCTTGACGGCACTGTCCGCAGGGCTTCCCGAGCGAGTTGGGTGTTGTCATGATCTAGCCATGACTCGCAACACCTCGCCCGTGTATGAGGCGCGCTACGGCTGGGACCCCAAGACCATACGAGTCGCGGTGTTCTCCATCATCTTCACTGCGGCCCTGCTGCTCCCAGGCATGCCATTGCTCGCGCGGATACTGGGCCTGCCGCTGTTCGGCGCGGGAGGATTGTTCATGGCGTTCGTGGCAATGAGCCGCAAGGTCGCGTTCCGGGTGGACGAGACAGGCGTGCTCCTCGGCGGGAGCCCCGCCCGGTACAAGGCCACCACCGCCCACGTGCCCTGGGAAGACATCACAGGCTTCGTACTGTGGCGCCAGGTCATAGCCACTGCCTCCCTGCCCTACGTCGGAGTCACCCGGCGGGAAGGAGCCCCAGCCCTGCCTGGTGACGGCCCGAAATCCCGTGCTGTCCTGGAGATTCTGGCTCCGGTGCCGCCAGATACGGTGATGTCCTCGCGGGCAGTGACCGGGTGGCACTTCGACAAGGGCCAGCTGATCGCCGCCATCGCCCACTTTGCGCCTGGTACCCCTCTGCAAGACGACCTCTAGACGAAACGGTCATGACGGTTGTTGGCTCCGTAGTCCCGCGCTAACGACGTTGTGCGTGATAGTCGCGGAGTCGGCCTGGGAAGATGACAACAGCCGTGCGGGTTGGAGTTGTTGTGAGACAACTCCTCACCCGCACGGCCTTGTCGCATCGGATCTGCACCGGCATCTCCCGCAAGCACCTGAGCAATCTGATCGCCGAGCTGACCGCTCCGTGGACGGCAGCCGAGGAGAGCGAGGGGGTGCAGCAGGGACAGCGGATCTCGCCGAACCCTCAGCTTGGGAAGCTCAGGTGATCTGGGGCTTGCCGGGGCACTGACCTGGGGCGGAGGGGCGTCGACGTCTGCCGGCGGGTTCCTCGATTCCCCGGTGTTCCCCGCAGTTCCCCGTACGATCTGGCACGCGTCTGGCACGACCTCTTCGTCCCGAACTATGGGCGCGACGGTCACTGAGGTCTGCTCGCCTGCTCAGACGGTCATGCAGGACCGCTGGCGGTTGGCTCCGGTCGCGATGGTTGCTGTACCTCGCGGCTGTACGGCAGGAAGGTGCGCGATGTACAACGTCGTCATGACGACTGAACCGACGCGGGCGATGTGGTGGGCCGAGGTGGCGGTCCGCCTTACCGTGACCGGCGCTCCTCGCGGCGACACCGTTCCTGGTGTCGTTGGCAACCGGAGGCGGCCATGTGAGCTTCGACGGCGCGCCGTCGATTCTGTCGATCGCGCTGTCTGCTGGCGTCGGCACCTTCGTGAGTGGCCGGTTCAGAGCGTGGGGGCTGCGTCGGCAAGCCGTGTTCTGCACACGGTCTTGAAAACCGTCGTGGCAGCGATGTCACCGTGGGTTCAAATCCCACACCCACCGCAGGTGAACGGCTCCTGACCAGGTAACTCGGCCAGGAGCCTTTTGTCGGCGACACCTTTCTCGTGAGCCTTGTCCGCCAGAGACCGTGACTCCCCGCGGTTTCCCGACCGAACGGGCACGCAAGGGCACGTCGTCCGGTGATCTCTAGACGGGGAGCAGCACTGCGAGCAGCACGGCCGCCGCTGCGGAGAAGACCCGTGGCTTCCTCCAGCCCGGTCCCGAAGCCTGGCGGTCCATCTCCCACGCGCCCACCAGACCTCCACCGAGGCCCAGCGCGCTCCGCAGCAGGAAAACGGTGGTGTGCACAGGGGTCCTCCAGGAGCCCTCGAACGGACGGGAAGGCTACCCCTGGCAGCCGTCTGGTCTGCTGGTGGGGCGCCCAGTCGGGGCGCAGGGCTCACGGGATCGGCTGGGCAACCCGCGGGGAGTATGTCAGGATCCCGCTTCGAAAGTGGAGGCCGACCATGTTCATGGAATGCGTCATTGTGGTCATCGCATCGGTGCTGATTGTCGGAGGGGTCGCCACCCTCGGCGGCGGCTGGCTACCGGCGTGGTACCGCAACGACGTCCGTCGACCGGTCATGTTCGGGTGGGCACAACTGACCGTGGCTTCCGCGGGCATCATCATCCTTTTCAGCCACTACAAGACCAACACCCCACGCTTGGGGGTGGAGGGCATCGGCTTCGTTGTACTGATGTTCGGCGGCTGGTTGGCCGGTCTGTCGGAGAAACCACAGCGGCGCTGATCCTTCCCGTCACCCACCACTCGCCCCAGCTCCCATCCCGTCTGCCGTCGACCCACACACTGCGTAGCGGGCGTGGTTCAGGGCGTCAAGGTGGAGCGCGCCACTGTAGGCACGACTGTGAGGATTGGTCCCGGCATCGCTCGGCGGTCTGACCCACCGAACGATTGACGCTTCGGGCTGTCTTTTCAAGGAATCGTCGGCGCAGCGCGGGCGGAGCGGGCCGAAGGCAGGAGCGTCGCCCGGCGCGGAGCCGGGAGCGCGCCCGGCGGAGCGGAGCGCAGCCAGGGCTCGGACCAGTAGCGAGAGTTGTTGCTCAGGCTTCGGCTGGGATGCGCCACAGGGCAGCGGCGTACTGCCCCCCAGGTCATCGACCGGGGGGTTTCACATGGAGCAACTCGGTCGGGAGCCGATGCGTTGCCTCGTGCCGGTGAATGCCCGCGGTTCAACGTTCGTGCCCGCTAGACCGGGCACGACGCCTTGTGATCCGTAGCCCTGGTGCGAGTAGTCCATGTCTGGGCCAGGTCCCTACCGCCTCGCCCACCGCCGCAGCTTCCCGACGGCGCGCGCCTTGTGAAGTCGGCTCGCCGAGATCTCGTTCGGACTTGTCATGAACGCCGCGATAGGAGTCCATCGCTTGTGTCCCCTGGGTGTCGTCCATCTGACCGCCGGGAAGTCCGTGATCCCGGTGATGCTCTCCCGAGCGATCACACGCGTACGCAGGTATCCACGGACCACCAGCGTCCCGTGCTCGTACCTCACGCGGAGGCGACACCCCCTGACGGCGATCACCGCGAACCCGATCAGGGCCAGGCATGCCACCAGTCGCGGAAGGGTGTCACTGGCCTGCGCCAGGTACGCGATGGCCACAACCGCCGGGATAGCCCCGAGCGCGCTGTTCGCGACACGGTTCACCCTCCGCGGCAACAGCTCCATGACGCTCCTCATCTGCACCAACGGCGGGTCGGCGAGCCTACAGCAGCGAACCGTGCACGGACCGCTGAGTGCCTCCTGCATGGGCGTGCAACGGCACGAGGGGACAGAGTACTCAGGCTGTTCGGCCGACCGCTCCCGGCGTATCCGGCTCGGGTGTGGTGCCGAGGTTGCTTCGGTGTCGTCCTCGGCGCCGGGCCCGACGCTGCCACAGCCGGGTCAGCCACCAGACCCCTGGCAACATGGCTCCCCAAGCCGACACCATCACGAGCGGCCCTCCCCAGCCAGCTCCGATGAAACCTGCCGGGATCGCGCACGCGGCAGCGGCCAGCGCCCCCCTGCCCAATGGCACCAGCGTGTCGGGCAGACCCTTCACAGCCAGGCTGCGCGCTCGGAGCACTGCTTGACCGCCTGCGTACATGGCGAACAGACCGAGCGACAGAAGCGCCAGCACCATGGCAGTGATGAACTCCGGCTCACCGACCGCTGTGTCACCGGACTCCTGGGTGACGTCACCGCGACTGATCGCCGTGGCGTAGTCGTGCCACATCGTGACCACTACCTGATCGCCCGGACGCAGCCGTTTCAACAGCGGACCGGAGCCGTCCAGGTCGACCTCGTGCGGCACCGGGCTCGGCCCCGCGAGCCGTGCGGTGAACTGCTGCCGCTTGCCCCTATCGATGATCACCGTGCTCCGGACACGGGCCCGCACTGAACGCAGACAGTCGGCGTGCGCGTCCAGAGCCGCTGCCGGTGAGCAGGCCTCGGCGGTGAGGTACGACCTTTCATACGCTACGGCTCCCGGTATATCGCCGACGCTCACAACCGCGGCTACCAGCAGACCCGCCCCGAGTACGAAGGCGCACGACCCCCAGCAGCGGTGCAGCCAGATTCGCAGCTTCATTCGGCGGACCTGGTACGGGCCGTGCATGTTGTTACACCCTCTGTCGAACCGCTCACTAGAACCCCGGGCTGGGGATCGTATACGTGCAGGTGAGGACCTTGATCGCCGTGAAGGAAGCTTGTAGCCAGTCGATGCGGTGACGTGACCGCGCCGTGTTCTGGTGACGTGTCAGTCCGGAACCGGTGGAGACCCACACGTCCGCGGACGCCAACGAGCTCCCTCCCAATCAAGGAAGGGGGCTCAACTGCTCTCGGTCCGCGTGGAAGGGGCGAACTGCCTCAGGCCCACTCAACCTCGGAGACGATCTGTGAGGCGCATCCGGGACCCGGCAGCGGCGTACTGGACGGGGTCCGGCCGCGGAGCAACACGAGGACGCGAAGCGCCGACCGCAGCCAGCGCAACGGCGACCTCGTCCTCGCTAGCCCCCGCCAGCGCCTCAATCACCCGAGATCGAGTGCCCCGCCCACGTCAGTGAGAGTGACCGCTCGATGCCGGCGTCGGACCCGCGTTCTTGACCGTCAGAGGCAGCAGCTTCTTGCCGGTCGGGCCGATTTGTATGGCCGTGTCCATCTGGGGGCACACGCCGCAGTCGTCACAAGGTCCCAGCCGCGCCGAGCCAGCAAGTCGTTAGGCCGTCTCCGGTTGGGGTCATCCTGTGAGCAGTGACGGTGAGGTGAGCAGTGTCAGCGACTGCCAGCAACCGGTGATGGTCCGCCACAACTGCCGAAGGGGCGTCACCAAAGATCGAGGTTGGTGAACGAACTGGCGCAAGGCGCTCATCTGTACCAACGCCCTGCTGGGGGCGGTCCCTGGACGGGTCCAAATCGCCCTTCATGGAAGTGAAAGAGGCACCGCTCCATGTTCCAGCGCCTGAGAGTTGTGCGCCTCACGGTTCTCCTACCGCACCCCGTCTGTGTCCTCTGGGATGGCTCGGAACGATGGAGCGCCCCCTCCATGGGCCCACCCAGACAGGGCATTCACCATTTCGATCACTGACGCTCGACGCTCTGAGGCGAGGAACGGCCACGTGAGCCATGCCGGTGCAGACAGCAGCACTATAAGAATGACCGGGATGGCCCGTAATCCTGTCGCGACCGTTGGGCCTTGGGCTAGCAAAAACTTTGCGATCACAGGCGGTGCCTCCATCAGGACAACTCGTCGTCCACTGAGGCAACTTCACCACAGGATGGGTACAAAAAACCACACCCTAGAGCCACGTTATCGCAGGTCAGAGGCAGCGAAAAGGGTGGCGCACTCTGGCGAACCCTGGCGAATACTCGAGCGCGAGCGAACGGTTGCAGGTTCGCAAGTAGTTGATCTTCCCAGGGCGGAGTGTGCCCGGCGCGAGGGCGTGCCTGCGATTTCACTGAGGGTGCGCTCGGCCCCGATCACCCCACCGCCGCCAATCGCCTGATCAACCTCATTGCAATCCGTGCATCGGTGACAGGCCCGGGGAGGGTGAACCTGGCCATGAAGGCTCGTGAGGCAAGGGCCGGGATAGTGGCCAGGAGAGGCAACATTCGCGAAGGTGTTGCGCGCCGTGCCAGGAGACCCCCGCTTCCTTAGGCCGCCATCTGACCAGTCAAGTTATTACCGCATGAGCAAGGCTTGACCGAACTCGGCATAGGCCGGCGAATCGCAGCCGTGCGAACGATGAGGCGCCCCGAGGTTCTCGGACAGCGGTCCCCATAGGATTGAAGTCCAGAACGGTGGAGAGAGCACGTGGCACAGAAGCGTAGGAAGTTCAGT